>DASUVY010000104.1:0-6558 GCA_036378695.1 Candidatus Dormiibacterota bacterium | reverse complement strand
CCGATGATGCCGATCACGATCAGCGGCAGCACCGTCCAGATGACCTCGATCAGGGCGTGGCCGTGCCATTGGGGCGGGACGAAGCCGGGGGGCCGCACGCTGCGCCGGAAGCGCAGGACGACGATCAGGAGCGCGGCCTCGACGCCGACGAAGACCACGATCGCCGGCAGCGAGATCCAGTTGTAGAGCGCCCAAAGGTTGCGGCCGTTGGGTGAGTCGGCCTGGGGCAGGAAGGGCGAGATCCCGGAGCCGCCCTGGTCGGCCAGGGCGGGGACCGCCAGCACCACCAGCCCGATCCCCACCAGCACCAGAGCGGCCAGCAGCCGCGGCCGGGTGAGGGATGCCTTCATCCGCCGTGAAGTATAGGAAAGGCCCGGGCCCGGGCCCGGCCGGGCTCGACGCCCCTCGCTGTTTAGAATCGCCTGCAGTGGCCCCAGCGACGAAGCCGCGCTATGTCGACGTCCAGAACCCGGCGCTGGCCATCGATTGCCCCCGCTGCGGTCTACGCACGCCTCGCTTCCTCGAGTACTGCCGCAACTGCGGCTTCCACCTCTGGCCCAGCGGCCCGGTCGCATCGGCGGCCTTCCAGGCCTGGCGCGACCACGACCCGGCCCGTGCGGACACCAGCCGGTACGACCTCCAGGTCCCGGTCGACACCAGCGCCCCGGTCATCGATTACGAGGAGCGCGCGCACCACCTGGGCATCCACATCTTTCCCAGCAGCAACTTCCCCTTCGTGATCTCGGTCGGCGCTTTCGTGCTCGCCCTGGCGGTCGTTCATTTCGGCTGGATGCCGCTTTGGGGCCACATCGCGCTGGGCGTGGTGGGCGCCCTCATCTTCCTCACCGGCGTGGTCGGCTGGGTGATCGTCGAGGACACCCGCTACTACCCCGCCGAGACGCCCGAGACCAGCCCTGCCGGCCACGCCCACATCGAGGGCTCCGTTTAGCCGATGGCCGTAGCCACCGCTCAGCCGCCGATCCAGCAGCAGCAGTACCCGAGCCTGCACGCCGGCGTGATGGGCATGTACATCTTCCTGTGCTCCGAAGTCATGTTCTTCGGGAGCCTGTTCGCGATGTACTTCTACATGGTCGGCTCGCACACGGGCTGGCCGCCGCCGGGGACGCGCGCGGTAGAGGTCTGGCCGCTGCCCACGATCAACACGGTGGTGCTGCTCTCCAGCGGGATCACCTGCCACTTTGGCCTGGAGGCCCTGCGCCACGACGGGCGCCTTGGGCGCGGCGGCACCGTGGGTGCGCTGATCATGGGCGTGGCGCTGGTCCTGATGGTCCTCTTCTCGATCCTGGCCGTGATCGGCGGAGCCGTCGGCGACAGCGTGATCGGCTGGGGAGGCGCGGTGGCCGCCTTCGTCGCCATCCTGGTCTTCCTGGGGCGCGGCCCCTTCGTGGGTCGGCGGATCTTCTTAGGGCTCTGGATCTGCACCATCGTGCTGGGCGTCTTCTTCGAGCTGGGCCAGGCCTATGAGTTCGCCACCGCCCACATCAACTTCACGACCAACCAGTTCGCGAGCGCCTTCTTCACGATGACCGGCTTCCACGGCGGCCACGTGGCGGGCGGCCTGATCCTGCTGACGCTGATCCTGGGCCGCGCGCTCAAAGGGAACTTCTCGGCCGCCAACCACGTGGGGCCTGCCGCGATCACCCTCTACTGGCACTTCGTGGACCTGGTCTGGGTGTTCCTCTACCTGGTCCTCTACTTCGCCGTGACCGGCCCGATCGCTAGCTCGGGCTAGGGCTTGGACTCGGCGACGGCGAGGGCGCGGCGCCCTTGTCGGCGGTGACCTCGATCAGGAAGACCAGCGTGGCCCCGGGCGGGATCGTGCAGGGCTGCCCGGAAGACGCTCCACAGCCCTGCGGCGAGCCCTGGTCGCCGTAGCCCAGCGCCGAGGGGATGGTCAGCCGCCGCAGACCTCCGACCTTCATGCCCGGCACGCCCTCGTCCCAGCCCGGGATGACCTGTGATTGCCCGATGGTCAGGTCGAAGGGCTGGTTGCGGTCGCGCGAGGAGTCGAACTTGGTCCCATCCGAGAGCCAGCCCGTGTAGTGGACGGTGATCTGGTCGTTCTTCTTGACGGTCTGGCCGGTCCCGACCTTGACGTCTCGGATCTGGAGGCCGTCGGGGAAGATCACCGGCTTCAGGTTGGCGCCGTTGTTGAAATCGTCGGCGCCGGGCTGGGGCGTGGGCGTGGTGGTGGTGACTCCGGCCACCGGCCCGCTGGGCGGGTTGGGATCGGGGTAGCCGCAGGCGGCGGCAGCAGCGAGGAGCGCCGCCGACAGGAGGAGAAGCCTCATGAGGCGGATATGTCGATGCCCTTGATGGTGTCGCCCGCACGAACCTGGAGAACGACGTCCATCCCCGATTTGACGGTGCCGAAGTGGTTGAACACGCCGGCGGTGGCGAGGTGCGGCGCGTCACCCAGCAGCACGAAGAACTGGCAGCCGCTGACACCAGCGCGGTTGGACGCCATGGCCAGAGACCCCGCGGTCCACGGCGCCGGGTTGGTCTCGTCCGGCAGACGGTAGCCGAGGCCGCCGGTCCCGTCGCCCTTGGGGTCGCCGCCCTGGATCACGAATCCGGGCTCGTAGCGGTGGAAGGTCAGGCCGTCATAGAAGTGGTTCTGCGCGAGGAACACGAAGTTGTTGGCGGTGACCGGTGCGGCCTTCGGATCCAGCTGCAGGCTGAAGTCGCCCTTGGAGGTGTGCACCGTCGCCACGTACGTCTTGGCAGCGTCGATCGTCTGCGGAGGGGGAGAGGTTCGCTGCTCCATGCAGGTGCGGATGTCATTCTGACAGCCGGGCGCGAACGACTCGGCGGGCGCCGGCGGGCCGCCGGAGGTCCCGGTGTCGCCGCCGCAGGCGGCGCCCAGCAGCAGCAGGGCGAGCAGCAGGGCGCGCCTCAACGGGCCGGCTCCCGGCCCTTGACCGCCAGCGCGATGGCGACCGCCAGCGCCAGCACCGCCGCAATCGTCAGCCCCACCGTGAGGCTGGTCTCGGCGGCGGCCGCCCCGCCCAGCACGGGCCCAAAGCCGAAGCCCAGCGCGGTCGCCGAAGCGGCCAGCCCGAAGACCCGTGCCTGGACCACCGGGGGCGACTCCAGCCCGATCATGCTGGAGACCGCCGGCTGCAGCGCGCCATAGGCGAATCCGGCCACGGCCCCGGCGAAGACGATGGTCGCCGGCGAGGGCGCGATGCCGCAGGTGACCTCGGCCAGGCCCATGAGGACGGCGGTGCTGATGGAGACGGCGATGTAGCCATAGCGGCGGGCGGCTCCCGAGTAGACCACGGCCGCCACCGCGCTGGCCAGCCCGATGGCGCCGAAGGTGATGCCCGTGATGGTGTTGGCGTCGGCGCCGGCGTGGACCAGGAGCCGCAGTGCGACCAGCGGCTGGAAAGCGCTGAAGCTCATCTGCAGGAGGGCCTGGGCGGCCAGCAGCACGCCGATCGCGGCCACGGTTCCCGGCCGCGCCGCACGCAGCACATGGAGGGCGGGCTCGGCATCAGCGGTGCGGCGCTCGAAGGGCGGCTCCTGGACCATGACCAGGACCGGCACGGTGGAGACCAGGAGCAGAACCCCGCCGGCCGTGAAGAGGATGCGCAGGTCGTGCAGGTAGCTGGAGATCAGCCCGCCCAGCGCCGGACCCACGGCCCCGGCCGTGGCGATCGAGGAGCTGAGGATGCCCAGCGCCCAGCCCACCCGCTGGCGCGGGGTGCCGGTGGCCACCAGCGCCGTGGCGGCCGCCACCGTGCCCGAGGTGGCGCCCTGCACAAAGCGCAGGACGACGATGTCGATCGGGCCGCGCGCCAGGCCCATCAGCCCGACCGAGATGCCTCCGCCGATCATGGCCCGGATCAGCATCGACTTGCGCCCGTAGCGGTCGGCGATGCCGCCCCAGATCGGGCTGGTGACGGCCAGCGCGAAGCCCGAAGCGCCGCCGGCCAGACCTGACCAGAAGGCGAGCTGGCTCTGCTCGTGCAGGCCCAGCTGGCGCAGGTACAGGGGCAGGAAGGGGAAGGCGAAGGAGAACCCGAAGATGGCCGTGAACTCGGCGAACCAGAGCACGGCCAGGTTGCGCCGCCAGGAAACGCTGCCGGCCGCCGGCGCGGGCGCCGGTTCGATCACCCGTGGGCGCCGTTCAGCAGCTCGTAGAGGCGCAGCGGGGTGACGGGCAG
Source organism: Candidatus Dormiibacterota bacterium (assembly GCA_036378695.1). Classification (GTDB taxonomy): domain Bacteria; phylum Chloroflexota; class Dormibacteria; order Dormibacterales; family Dormibacteraceae; genus CF-28. The sequence goes on along the minus strand of DASUVY010000104.1, from coordinate 2,368 downwards.
GCTCGTGAGGGCGGCGTCCGGCCGCAGCTGGCGGACCGCGTCCTCGATGGCGTTGGTGATGGCGGCGGGGGCCGCGATGGTCGCGCTCTCGCCGGCCCCCTTGAAGCCCTCGGGGTTGGCCTCGGTCGGCGTCTCGACCGGGCTCAGAAGGAGCGGCATGGAGACCTCGGGCGCGCTGGGGATCGTGTAGTCGAGGAAGCTGGAGCTGACGAAGGCGCCGTCGGGCTGGTAGATGGCCTCCTCGAAGAGCGCGTAGCCCATGCCGTGCGCCAGCCCGCCGTGCATCTGGCCCTCGACCAGGGTCTTGTTGATGACCTTGCCGGTGTCGTGGACGATCGCGTACTTCAGCATCTCGACCGAGCCGGTGTCGGGGTCGATGCTGACCGCGGCCGCGTGGCAGGAGCTGGCGTAGGCGGTGCCGGTCTTGGTGTTGAAAGCCTCCTCGACCTCGAGGCCGTGGGGAAAGACCTCGACCACCGGGATCGACTTCTGCGGCACCCCGCGCACGTGGACCACGGCGTCCTCGATGTAGAGGTCGGCGGGGTTCGCCTCCAGGGTGTCGGCGGCGCGCTCCAGGATGCGCTCGCGGGCGGCCTTGGCGGCCAGGGAGGTGGCGTTGCCGACGTGGATGGCGCTGCGGCTGCCCGCCGTCAGGAATGCCCAGGGCACCACGCGGCTGTCGCCGGCGACGACCTCGATCTTCTCGTAGGGCCAGCCGAGACGGTCAGCGAGGACCATCGCCGCGGCCGTCTCGTGCCCCTGCCCCTGGGGCGTGGAGCCGACGAAGAGGTGGGCGGTGCCGTCGGGCTGGATCCGGACCCGCGCCGGCTCGCCGGTGCCGAAGCCGCTCGATTCCACGCAGCAGGCGATGCCCACGCCCAACCGGCGGCCGTCCTGGGCCTGCTTCTGGCGGGCGCGCAGCTCGTCGTAGCCGATCGCCTCCAGGGCCTTGCCGAGCAGCTGCGGGTAGTCGCCGCCGTCGTAGACGATGCTGCGCTTGCCCTGGGGAAACCCCGTGTCGTAGGGCATCTGGTCGGGCGGGATCAGGTTCTTGCGGCGGACCTCGGCGGGGTCGGCCTGGAGGCGGGCGGCCAGGCGATCGATCATGCGCTCGCTCACGTAGTTGCCCAGGGGCCGGCCGCCGCCGCGCACGAAGCCGGTCGGCGCCGCGTTGGTGAAGACCACGTCGGCCTTGATCTGCATGGCGGGCCAGGCGTAGGCGCTGAGCAGGTGGGGGACGATGATGTCGATCTGCCCGCTGCCCGCGCCCGGGTAGGCGCCCATGTCGTGGATGACGTGGCCCCGCAGCCCGCGCAGGCGGCCGTCCTGCTCGGCCGCCAACTCGACCTCGATCCGGGTCCCGTGGGCGTGCACGGTGGTGGCCGTGTCCTCGCTGCGGGTGGCGGTCCAGGTGACCGGCCGCTGCAGCAGGCGGGCGGCGGCGGCGACCAGGACCTCCTCGCCGTAGACGGTGCCCTTGGGGCCGAAGCCGCCGCCCACGTCGTGGGCCAGCACGGTGACGCTCTCTTTTTCCAGGCCCAGCGCCTCCGCCACGGTGTCGCGGACGCTGAAGGTGCTCTGGGTCGAGGTCCAGACCGTGAGCTCCTCCTCGCCCGGATGCCAGGTGGCGGTGACGACCCTGGGCTCCATGGCCGCGCCGCAGATGCGCGCGGTCTGGAAGGTCTCCTTGACCGTCACCGGCGCGCCCACGAACGCCGCTTCGATGTCGCCGAAGCTGTAGTCAGCGCTGCGCGCGATGTTGGACTGCGTCTGCTCGTGGACCTTGGGGGCGTTGGGCGCCACCGCCTGGCCGGCGCCGATGGCGGCCGGCAGCGGCTCGTAGTCGATCTCGACCGCGGCGGCCGCGTCGTGCGCCTGGTAGGCGTGCTCGGCGACCACCGCGGCCACGGCGTCGCCCACGTAGTTGACCTCCCGCTCCGCCAGCACCGGACGTGCAAGGTGCTCCATCTCCGGGGGCAGCCAGTTCTTGACGCTGCGGGCGCCGGAGGGCAGGTCTTGCGCTGTGACGATCTTGATGACGCCGGGCATCGCGCTGGCGGCACTGGTGTCGAGAGAGGCGATGCGCGCGTGCGCGTGGGGCGAGCGCACGAAGGCGATGTGGGCGAGTCCTTCGAGCTTGATGTCGCCCGCGTAGCGGCCGCGGCCGGTGACCAGGCGGCCGTCCTCCCGCCGGGGCATGGCACGGCCGAGGTAGGAGGGCACGAAGGCTAGAATAGCCACCTCGCTGATCCCCCATGAGGGCGGCTAGCTCAGCTGGGAGAGCGCTAGCTTGACATGCTAGAGGTCGGCGGTTCGATCCCGTCGCCGCCCACCAAATCTAGAATGGCTGGCGGCCTGGCCCGGTCGT
>DASUVY010000103.1:0-6448 GCA_036378695.1 Candidatus Dormiibacterota bacterium | reverse complement strand
AGAACCTGCCCGGACCCATCCAGCTGCTCGGCTCGCTGACGCCCAACGAGCGCGCGACCGAGGCGTATCATGCCTTGCTCCTGCACGGGGAGACGGGAGGGGCACAGCTCTGGATTCCACTGCTGGTGCTCCTGGCACTGGGGCTGCTGCAGGCCGTGGCGGGAGCGCGGGTGCTGGTCTACGCGATGAGGAACGCCCACTGATGGAAAGCGAAGCCGCGGCAGACACCGTGGGGGGACTCCCCCCTGCGCCGGGCCGCGCAAAGCGCTTCCCCCCGGCGCCCCCCCTGATGCGACCTGGCGACGACGACCCGGTGGCTGTCGCCACCCTGCGCGAGGACCGGCGCACCCGACCCGCGCCGGCGCCCCCGCAGCCGCGCGGCGCGCGTCCCCCGCTGGTGGAGGCGCGCGGCATCTGGAAGGAATATCCGGGCAAGCGGGGGAAGCCGCCCCGGGTTGTGATCCGCGGCGTCAACCTGCGCGTCGGCGTCGGCCGTGCGCACTGCGTGATGGGTCTTTCGGGGGCGGGCAAGTCGACGCTGGTCGGCATGCTGGCCGGGCTCCTCATGCCGACCCGTGGCACCGTCGATTTCCAGGGCGCGCCGGCGACGCCGGAAATGCTGCGCCACCAGGTCGCGCTCTCCCTGGGCATAGACGGAGGGTTCTACGGCCGGCTATCGGTGCACGAGAACCTGGAGTTCTTCGGCGCCCTGATCGGCATGCCGCGCCCGCGCCTGCACGCGCGCGCCGACGAGGTGCTGGGTTTGGTGGGGCTGCGCCGCGCCGCCGAGGCCGATTACCGCACGCTCTCGTCCGGCCAGCGCCGGCAGGCGCACCTGGCACGCGCGCTGCTCGTGCAGCGGCCGTTCCTGATCGCCGACGAACCCACGCGCGGATTGGACCCCGCAACTGAGCAGCGCATCGTCGATCTGCTGTACGACGTCAAGAAGTCGGGCCAGGCCATGCTGGTGGTGACGCACGACGTGCACCTGGCGTCGGGCCTGGCGGATTGGGTGAGCGTGCTCGACGCCGGAATCGTCATCAAGAGTGATTCGCCGCTCGACCTGCTGCACCTGCTGGCTTCCACGCGCATCTACCTGCGCTTTCAGTCGGATCCCGCGCGCGCCGTTGAACGATTGCGCAAGCTGGCCGGCCTGACCGAGCTGCACGCGCACGACCTGGAGGTGCACTGCTACACACAGGACCCGGAGCGCGACCTCAACCAGGTGATCAGGATCGTGGTCGAGGAAGGCCTGGAGATCGCGCAGATCGAAGTTCCCGAGCCCGGCCTGGAAGAGGTCTTCCTGAAGGTGATCGCGGAGCGCAAGCACCAGGCGGCGCTGCGCCGCGCGCTGGACCGGCGCTGATGTACGTGCAGTGGCTGCTGCTGAAACGCATCTTCGCGGGCCACAGCCCGCTGCGCTTCACCGCCCTGATGACGGCCACCAACATCGCGATGGGACTGGGCGTCTTCTACTACATGACCGTGGTGGTGGGCGCCAGCAGCGGGGTGCGCGCCGAGGCTTATCACCTCTACGGCGGCGTAGCCGCGTTCATGGCCGTCGGCGTGGCCATGAACGCGCTGCTCACCGTCGGGCTCAACGCGGTGGCCAAAGCCATCAGCGACGAGCGCAATCAGGGCACTCTGAGTTACTGGGTCATCTGCCAGCCGCGACTGCTCAAGCTGGTGCTGCAGGCGTCGCTGGGCGAGTTTCTGCTGGCGGCGGTGAACGCCATCATCACCTTCGCGCTGCTGGTCGGCGTGTTCGGCGTGCGCTTTCACATCAACGTGGTCTCGCTGCTGGCGGTCGGCGCCATCAGCGTGCTGGCCGTGATCGGCGTGGGCCTGGCCGCGGCCTCGCTCAACATCAGCGGCGGCCTGGGCCAAAACCCGATCCTGTGGGCGTGGGGCCTGACCACCAACTTCCTGGCCGGCGTCTTCGTGCCCATCGAGGTCTTCGACAACCAGCTGATCCACGGGCTCAGCCGCCTGGTGCCGGTCACCCACGCGCTGCTGGCGATGCGCTCGGCCGTGCTGCGGAACGCACCACTGGGCGATCCCCTGCTGGACGCCGACCTCCTGTACTGGGGCGTCTTCGCCCTGCTGATGCTGCCCCTGGGCGCCTGGCTCTTCCAGCGCGGCCTCGACCGCGCATTGGTGCGCGGCCACCTGATCCAGAGCTGAAGCACTGAGGCTGCTCGAGTGCCTCGAGGTCGAGGCGCATCCCACGTCCACGGCCCAGCAGGGCATGTGGTTCCTCTGGCGGCTGGCGCCGAACAGCGCGTTCTACAACGTGCCCGTGGCGCTGACTTTCAAAGGCGCGCTGGACGAAGACGCGCTGCACCGCGCGCTGGAGGAGGTCGTGCGGCGGCACGCGGTGCTGCGCACGACCTACCGCGAAGGTCCAGGCGGAACGCCGCTGCAAGTGGTGCATCCGCCGGCGGCGATCGACCTCCCGGTGGTCGACCGGGCGCGCGCACAGGCCGACTACGAGCGCCCGTTCGACCTCGCGCGCGGACCTGTGCTGCGCGCTTGCCTGGTGCGCAACGGCGAGCGGGAATCGACGCTCTTCCTGACGCTGCACCACATCGCGTGCGACGGGTGGGGAATCAACGTGCTGACCTCCGAGCTGCGCGCGCTGTACCGCACCTACGCGCGCGGCCTGCCCTCGCCGCTGACCGAGCCCGCATACCAGTACGTCGATTTCGCGCGCACACAGGCGGCGGGCCTCGACGGCGACCGCCTCAGGCCTCAGCTGGAGTACTGGCGCGCCCGGCTTGCCGGCATGCCGGCGGCGCTGGACCTGCCCAGTGACCGGCCCCGGCCGGCCGTGCAGAGCTTCCGTGGCGGCCGCGTCGACCTCCACCTGCCGGCGCGGCTCGCGGCGCGCATCAGAGCACTGGCCCGCGCGCACGACGCCACCATCTTCATGACGCTGGTGGCCGCGCTCGACGTGCTGGTGGCGCGCTACACGCGACAGAGCGACATCGTCATCGGCAGCTTCACGGCCGGCCGCAACCGGACCGAGCAGGAGGCGCTGGTGGGCCAGTTCGCCAACACGCTGCTGCTGCGCTCCGACCTCGGTGACGACCCTTCCTTTGGCGCGCTGCTGCGACGGGTGCGCCGGACCACCCTGGAAGCGTTCGCGAACCAGGACGTGCGCATCGAAACGCTGGTGGCCGAGCTGGCGCCGGAGCGCGACCTCTCGCGCATGCCGCTGTGCCAGGTCGTGCTCGCGCACCTCAATTTCAAGGCCGCCTCGCGTCCTGCCGACAACACGTTCGCCGTGCGGCGCAGCGGCACCAAGTACGACCTCGTGCTCTACGTCACCGGCGAAGGCTCGGAGGCCGGCCTGCAGCTGAGCGCGGAGTACAGCTCCGACCTCTTCGACGAGAGCACCGTGGCGCGCCTTCTGCGTCACTACCGCAACCTGCTGGAGGCCGCAACGGCCGAGCCGGCGCAGGCGGTGTCGCGGCTATCGATGCTCGACCCCGGCGAGCGGCGGCGGCTGCTTCACGACTGGGCGCAGGACCCCCCGGTCGCCTACCCCAGCCAGAGCCGGCTGCACGAGCTCTTCGCGGAGCAGGCCGGCCGCACCCCCAACGCCGTCGCGCTCCTCGACCGCGGACGGCGGGTGACCTACCGGGATCTGGAGCGGCGCGCCAACCGGCTGGCCCAGCGCCTGGTCGCACTCGGCGCCCGTCGGGAGACGGTGGTGGGCGTCTGCCTGGAGCGCTCGGCGGAAACCGTGGTCGCGCTCCTCGCCATCCTCAAGGCGGGCGCGGCGTACCTGCCCCTGGACCCTGCCTATCCGCGCGCGCGGCTGGCCCACATGCTCGAGGATTCCCGGGCTCCGCTGCTGGTCACGACCTCGGCGCTGGCCGAGCGCCTGCCGGCGGGGAGCGCGCGCCGCGTGCTGCTCGACCGCGAGCGCGCGGCGATCGCCCGCCGCCCGTCCGCGGATCCCGGCGTCCCGGGCGGTGCCGAAGACCTGGCCTACGTGATCTACACCTCGGGGTCGACCGGCGAGCCCAAGGGCGTGATGGCGACGCACCGGGCGACCGTCAACCGGCTGGCCTGGATGTGGCGCAGCTTCCCCTTCCAGGCGGGCGAGGTCACCTGCCAGAAGACCGCGCTCAGCTTCGTCGACTCGGTCTGGGAGATCTTCGGACCACTGCTCCGGGGCGTGCCCGCGCTGGTGGTCCCCGACGCCGTCGCCCGCGATCCCGACGCCTTGCTGCAGGCCCTGGCCGCGGCTCGGGTCAGCCGTCTGGTCGCCGTCCCCTCGCTGCTCCGGATGCTGCTGGACGTGCAGCCCCAGCTGGGGGCGGCGCTGCCAGACCTGCGGCTGCTGGTCAGCAGCGGCGAAGCCCTGCCGGTCGAGCTGGCACGGCGGCTGCGGCGGGCGCTGCCCGGGGTTCGCCTGCTCAATCTCTACGGCTCATCGGAAGTCGCCGCGGACGCCACCTGGCACGAGGTCACCGACGCCGAGCCGGAGGGGCCGCTCGCCATCGGCCGGCCGATCTTCAACGTCCGTGTGCGGGTGCTCGACCCGGCGCTGGAACCGGTGCCGATCGGCGTCCCCGGCGAGGTCTACGTCGGCGGCGACGCCCTGGCGCGCGGCTACTGGGGCCGGCGCGAGCTCACGGCCGAGCGCTTCCGGCCCGATCCCCACGGGCCCGGCCTGCTCTACCGCACAGGCGATCTGGGGCACTTCCGGCGCGACGGCTCGCTGGTTTACCTGGGCCGGGTCGACCAGCAGGTCAAGGTCCGCGGCGCCCGCGTCGAGCTGGGCGAGGTGGAGGCGGAGCTCAAGCGGCTCCCCGAGGTGGCCGAGGCGGCGGTGGTGGCCCACCAGCGCGGCGAGGGCGACGTGCGCCTGGTCGCCTACCTGGTGGGCCGCCCGCACCTGACCGGCCGCGAGCGCGACGAGAGGGAGCACGTCGAGCAGTGGCGCGCGGTCTGGGAGGAGACCTTCGCCGCCGCCGCTCCCGATCCGGACGCCCAACTCGAGCTGGGTTGGCACGGCCTGCTGTCGGCCGAGCCGATCCCCACCGCGGACGTCCGTGAGCAGCTCGACCTGGCCGCGGAACGGCTGCGGCGCCAGCGCCCGCGCCGGATCCTGGAGATCGGCTGCGGCGCCGGCTTCCTGGCCGAGCGGCTGGCGCCCGGCGCCGAGGAGTACGTGGCCTCCGACCTGACGGCCGCCGCGCTGGATCTGGCCCGGCGCCGGCTGCCGCGTCGCCTGCCCGTGCGCTACCTGCAGCGGGCCGCCGGCGATCGCTGGGACGACCTGCCGGCCGGTCATTTCGACCTGGTGATCATGCACTCGGTCGCCGCCTACCTGCCCGGCGAGCGCCACCTTCGCCGCGCCTGCCGCTCGGCGCTCCGCCTGCTGCGGCGGGGCGGCCGGCTCTGGATCGGCGACGTGCGCAGCCTTCCGCTCCTGGAGGCCCTGCATCTAGCCGCCGAGCTGCGTTGGGCTCCTGACGACATGCCGGTGACCCTCCTGCGCAAGCGCGTCGCCGAACGCGTCGCCCACGACCCCGAACTTGCCGTGCATCCGGCCTTCTTCCAGGGCCTGGCGGCGGCGGTGTCGGTGAGCCCGGAGCGGGGACGGGCGCGCAACGAGATGACCGCCTTCCGCTATGACGTGCTGATCGTCAAGGGCCGGCCGGCGAGGGCGCCCGAGCTGCGCCTGGACTGGACCGAGGAGCTTCTTCGGGTGAGCAGCCTGCGGCAGGCCCTGGCCGAGAACGGCGGGCGCCGCCTGGCAGTCGCGGCGATCCCCAACCGCCGCACCCTCCGCTTCGCGGCGGCCGCCGCCTTGCTCCACGACCCCCAGGGCCCGCCGACCGTGGCCGGCCTGCGCGACCGCCTGGCGGGCGCCGAGCTGGCCGGGGTGGACCCGGAGGACGTGCGCGCGCTGGCGCCGGGGCGGCTCCGGCTCAGCCTGGCCGGCGGTGCCCCCGACGGCAGCTTCGACGCGCTCTACGGGCCGCGCGGCGATGTCTTTGCGCTGCCGACCCGGACGACCGGCCCACTGTGCAACCGTCCCCTGGAAGCCGCCGCGGTGCGCCGGCTGATCCCCGAGGTACGGCGGGCAATGGAGGAGCGCCTACCCGAGCACATGCGGCCCTCGGCCTACGTGCAGATGGACGCGCTGCCACTCACGCCCAACGGCAAGCTCGACCGCCGGGCGCTGCCCGCGCCCGAAGGACGCGCGCAGGCCGAGCGGGAGTACGTGCCGCCCCGGACACCAGAAGAGCGAATGCTGGCCGGACTCTTCGCGGACGCCCTGGGACTCGAGCGGGTGGGCATCCACGACGGTTTCTTCGCGCTCGGCGGCCACTCCCTGACCGCGACCCAGGTGGCGGCTCGGGCGCGGGAGGCCCTGCAGCGCGAGGTCCCCCTGCGCCTGATCTTCGAGCGGCCCACCGTGGCCGAG
>DASUVY010000102.1:0-14562 GCA_036378695.1 Candidatus Dormiibacterota bacterium | reverse complement strand
GACCACGCCCTTGGCCATGGTGTCGACGATGCCCTTCTGGACCGAGGGCCGGAAGTTCTGGGGGATGGAGCCGCCGAAGATCTTGTCCTGCCAGACGAAGCCCTCGCCGCGCTCGGCCGGCCCCGCCTCGATCACGCAGATCGCGTACTGCCCGTGGCCGCCCGACTGCTTGACGTGGCGGCCCTCCGCCTTGGCGGTGCCCGCCAGCGTCTCCTTGTAGGCCACCCGCGGGGTCTCGGTGGCGGCCTCGACGCCGTACTTGCGCTTGAGCTTCTCCAGGATCACGTCCAGGTGGACATCGCCCATGCCCGCGATGACCAACTGGTGGGTGACCTCGTTGCGCTCGATGTGCAGCGTGGGGTCCTCCTCGGCCAGGCGGGCCAGCCCGGTGCCGATCTTCTCCTCGTCGCCGCGTGATTTGGGAGTGACGGCCACCGAGAAGACCGGCGGCGGCAGCTCCAGCGCCGGCAGCGCGCCGACGCCCTTGTCGCCCAGCGTGTCGCCCGTGAGCGTGTGCTGGAGCTTGGCCACGCCGCCGATGTCGCCGGCACAGACCTCAGGGGTGTTGACGTGCTCCTTGCCCCGCGGGAAGAAGAGCGTCGCTACGCGCTCGTCGCCGGCGCGCGCGTTGTTGACGTGGGTGTCCGACCTGAGGCAGCCGCCCACCACCTTGAAGTAGTTGACGCGCCCCACGAAGGGGTCGGCGGCGGTGGCGAAGACGAAGGCCTGGGCCGGCTTGCCGGGGTCGCCCGCGGCCGGTGGCAGCAGGTCGCAGATGGCCGACATCAGCGTGCGCACGCCCAACAGCTTGGTGGCGGAGGCGCAGACCACCGGGATCACCTTCATGGCCACGATGCCCTCGCGCAGCCCGCGCTCGACCTCCGCGTCGGACAGCGTTCCTTCGTCCAGGTACTTCTCGAGCAGCTCGTCGTCGCCCTCGGCCGCCGCCTCGACCAGCTGCTCACGGCGCTCCTCGACCACCGACTTGAGGTCGGCGGGGATCTCGGTTTCGGCGCCCTTGCCGTCGGGCTGGCTGACGAACGCCTTCACGTGCAGGAGGTCGACGACACCCTTGAACTGGGCCTCTGCCCCGATAGGGATGTGCAGCGCCACCGGCTTCGGATTCAAGGTCGCGCGCATGGCATCGAGCGCGCCAAAGAAGTCGGCGTGCTCCTTGTCCAGCTTGTTGATCACCACCAGCCGCGGCTGGCGAGCGCGGTTGAGCTGCTCCCAGGCCACCTCGGTGCCCACCGCCAGCTGGGGGTTGGCCGCCACCACCACCAGCGCCCCCTCGGCCGCGCGCAGGCCGGACATGACCTGGCCCGCGAAGTCGAAGAAGCCGGGCGCGTCGAGGAGGTTGATCTTGAAGCCGTTGTGCTCGACGTGCGCCAGGCCCAGGTTGATGGAGATCGTGCGCTTCTGCTCCTCGGGCTCGAAGTCGAGCGCGGAGGTGCCCTGGTCGGTGGCGCCCATGCGGGAGATGGCGCCGGTGACGAAGAGCATGGCCTCGGCCAGGGTGGTCTTGCCTTCGTGGGAGTGGCCGACCATGAGCACGTTCCGGATCTGCTCCGGCGCGTATTTGGGCACGAGGTTTAAGTCTAGATTTGCGCCGAAGGTAAGATTTGGGGCCCAGTGGCAACCACCAAGCGCACGGCCTCGCTGGAAGAGGTGCTGGCCGCCATCGAGGCCGCCCGCGACAAGGTGATGGCCGACGAGGTCAAGTCGCTGACCAAGCTGGGCATCCCCAAGGCAATGGCCTACCAGATGATCGCCAGCCGCTTCCACCAGAAGATCGGCGGCCACGAGGAGGCGGAGCCCGACCCCTTCGAGTCGACATCCGGCTCTTCCTGGGAAGAGATCACCTAACCCCAGATCGCTTGGAGCGGGCCCGGCGCTTCGCCCGCTTGCTCACCATTCTGGCCGCGGTCATCCGTGAGCCCGGGCTCTCGCCGGCCCAGCTCTCGCGCCGCGCCGGCGTCTCCGAGCGCACGCTGCGCCGCGACCTGGTGCGCCTGCGCGGCCTCGGCTACACAGTGACCTGGAACCGCGGCTACGAGGTCCAGGAGCGCTTCGGCTTCGAGGGCGGCGGCGGGGCGCGCTCGTTGGCCGCTGTGTACGAGCAGCAGGTGCACGTCCTGCGCTCGGAGCTGCCCGCCCTGGCCACGCAGGTCGAGGCCGAAGTCGAGGCCGAAGCGCCCGCCGCAGTGGCTTCGCTGTTCGCGGGGGCCATAACCCGGCGGCTACGATCGAAAAGGAAGTGACCTCAGAGAAGCCTCTGATGCTGGTGGCCCCCGGCCAGGGCGACGCCGACTGGCTCTACGCCTGCGGCTTCGACGTCGAGCAGGCCCTCTACTTCGACTTCGGCGGGGGTGACCGGGTCCTGGTCGTGCCCGAGCTGGAGTTCGAGCGCGCCCGCGCCGAGTCGCATGTGGGCCAGGTGGTCGATCGCCGGGAGGCCGGCTGGGTGGAGTCGAAGGACACGATCGCGGCCTGGTCGGCGGTGGCCGCGCACGTCCTGCGCCAGCGGGGCGTCGACGCTGTCCGCGTGTCACCCCGGCTCCCGATCGGCTACTACCAGGCCCTCGAGGACGCCGACGTCACCATGGAGGTCGACCGGGAGCTCTTCCGTGAGCGCCGCCGCCGCAAGTCGCGGGAGGAGGCGAGCTTCATCCACGCCGCCCAGCGCGCGGCGGAGGCGGCCTGCGCGGAGATCATCGCCCACCTCGCCGTCTCCGAAATCCGGGAGGGGCTGCTGTGGCTGGACGACCGGCCGCTGACCTCGCAGCGCCTGATGGCGCGGGCCGAGTCGGCACTGGCCGAGATCGGCTACACGGGGAGCCACATGATCGTGGCCGGCTCGCCCGACAACGCCCTGCCCCACTACCGCGGCGAGGGCCAGCTGCGAGCCAACGCGCCGATCATCATCGACGTCTTCCCGCGCGGCATGACCAGCGGCTACCGCGGAGACCTGACGCGCACCGTGGTGGTGGGCGAGGTCTCTGAGCAGGTGCGCAAGATGTGGGAGGTCTGCCTGGCCGCCATGGAGGTGGCCCTGGGCATGCTCAAGGCGGGCGTCAACGGGCGCGACGTCCACCTGGCGGCCTGCCGGGTGATGGTGGAGCGAGGGTTCGGGACGTATACCAAGGGCTACGAGGGCAACGAGAAGGGCCCGCGCATGAGCCACTCCCTGGGCCATGGGGTGGGCCTGGACGTGCATGAGGCGCCCTCCCTGCGGGACCTCGACTACCCGCTGCAGGTGGGAGACGTGGTCACGGTGGAGCCGGGCCTGTACCTGAAGGGCCTGGGCGGGGTGCGTGTTGAGGACACCGGGCTGATCACCGCGGACGGCTTCCAGAACTTCACGACCCTGCCCAAGAGCCTGGATCCGAAAGCCTACTTGTAAATCCCGGCTTGACGCGCTAAGCTCGCGGCCCAATGTCTGATGAGAGCATGGGCGACCGTATCCGCAAGCGCCGCATGGAGCTGGGCATGAGCCTGGCCAAGGTCGCCGGCGGCGACTTCAGCCGCGCCTACCTGCACCAGGTCGAGCTGGGCAAGACCCAGCCCTCCACGCGCATCCTGCGGGTGGTCGCCGACCGCCTGGGCTCCCGGGTGGAGTACCTGCTGGACGGCTCCATGCCCACCCTGGACCGCGAGATCGCGCTGGAGCGGGCGCGCATCGCCCTCCTCCAGGGCCGAGCGCGCGACGCCGTGGCCGACCTGGAATCGGCCGTCGATTCCAAGGAGTGGCCCCTAGGCGCCGACGCCCGCCTGACCATGGCAGAGGCCCTGCTGGCGCTTGGCCGCCGCGCCCAGGCCGAGGCGCTGCTCGATAAGGAGGAGGAGGCGATCAAGGTTCGCGACGACCGCACCCGGCTGCGCCGGCTGCGCGCGATCCGGGCCGGGCGTCCCTTCCGGCCCAGCGCCGCCGACTGGCTGGCCCAGGCGGCCAAGGCGGTCCAGGAGGGCCGGCCCAATGCCGCCCTGGAGTTCTACCGGACGGCCCGGATCCTCCTCACAGGCCCTGCGGGAAGGTATAGGAGGGCGGCTGGTCGACGACCGGGGGCGTGATCTCGATCACCACCTGGGTGTGCGCGTGCAGGCCGATGGTGCGGGGATCGGTGCCGTCCGGCTGCTTGGTCCCGTCCACGTAGATCACCATCTGCTGGTCGGGCGCCAGCTTCAAAGTCCCGACCTGCGTCTTGCTCAACGGCTGGTCCCAGACGTGGAAGAAGTCGCCCAGAGTGAAGGTGTGGTGCGCCTGCGCCGAGGGCGCCTCGATGTGGATCACGCCCGTCGTGTCGTGGGTGTGCAGCCAGTAGAAGCAGTCGGACTGGATCCCGATGTTGGCCGGGACGTTCACCTCGTTGCCCTGGTAGAGGATCTCCAGGTGGGCGTGGTAGTGGACCGCCAGCTGCTCGCCGGTGTCGCAGCTGACGTTGGCCACCTTGCGGGCGCCGCTTCCTGCGTTGGTGATGTAGAGCACGACCAGGGCGATTCCGATCACCAGCAGGACCACGATGGCGCCGATCGGAAGCACCGGCATGTTGTTGGTGGACCGGCCGGCGGTGCGCCGGTGCTGGCCGGCCCGGGGCGGCGGGCCGCCGGTGCGCTTGCGCTTCGACTTGGACGTGGGAGGACTCCTGGGAGAGGAAATTTGGGCCTCCGGGGGGCCGGCGGACCGCCTGATAGAATACCGGCTGCCTCGAGAGACCCCTCCGAGGCGATCCCCTCTGGCCTCTGCCCGTAGCGCCCGCCTGCCGCGGCTGCCGGGGCCAACCACCACAGAGGAGACAGCCTTTGCTGCGCGACTACGAGATCCTTTACATCGTCCGGCCCGACCTGGACGAGGAGCAGCTCTCGGCGGCCACCAAGACGGTCGAGACGCTGATCGCCAACCTGGGTGGCGAGCTGCAGAAGACCGACGTCTGGGGGCGCCGGCGCCTGGCCTACGAGGTCGCGCACCTACGCGAGGGCCAGTACGTGCTCACCGACTTCCGCCTCGACCCCGCCCGCGTCCCCGAGATGGAGGCCACGCTGCGCATCTCCGAGACCGTGTTCCGGCACCTGGTCGTGCGCAAGCCCGAGAAAGCCAACGGCGCCGCTCCCACCCGGCCGGCGGCGCCGGTGACAGCCCAGGCAGAGGCCGAGCCGCAGCCACAGCCCGAGCCCGAGCCCGAGCCGGAGAAGGAGGTAGAGGAATGAGCAGCCTGAACCGTGCGGAGCTGATCGGCCGCCTGACCCGCGACCCGGAGATGCGCTACACGCCCTCCGGGCAGCCCGTGACCTCCTTCTCGATCGCCACCAACCGGTACGCGTCCGGCCCCGAGGGCGAGAAGAAGGAGTACACCGACTACCACAACATCGTCTGCTGGAACATCGGGCGCCGGAACCTGGCCGAGATCGTGGCCCAGTACCTGAAGAAGGGCTCGCTGGTATACGTCGAAGGTCGCATCCAGACCCGCTCCTGGGAGGGCCAGGACGGCCAGAAGCGCAAGGCCACCGAGATCGTGGCCAACGACGTCCAGTTCCTCGACACCCGCGGCGCGGACGGCGCATCCACCGGGGGCGGCGGCTACGAGCGCGCAACCCCCCGTCCTTCCGTTGCAGCCGGCTCAGGCGGGTCGGAGGACATGCCGCCCATGGAGGAGTCGCACGCGCGTGACGTCGACCCCGATGACATTCCCTTCTAGGAGCATCTGAAAGATGGCAGTTCGCACCCCGCGGGAGGGCAAGCCCAAGCGGTCCGGCCGCAAGGTCTGCCAGTTCTGCGTCGAGAAGACCGACTACATCGACTACAAGGAGGTGGGCAAGCTGCGCCGCTTCGTCTCCGAGCGCGGCAAGATCCTGCCCCGGCGCCTCACGGGCACCTGCGCCAAGCACCAGCGGCCGCTGACCACGGCGCTCAAGCGGGCGCGCTCGATCGCGCTGCTGCCGTACGCCGCGGACGTGTCCAGATGATCTTCGAGCCTCAGCTCCGCATCCCTGGTCCGGCGCCCCTCCCCGAGCGGGTGATCCGGGCCATGAGCCTGCCCATGATCGACCACCGCGGGCCCGAGTTCGCCGCCCTCCTGGAGGAGGTCATCCGGGGCGCCAAGCAGGTCTTCGGCACCGACCACGACGTGATCGTGATGTCCAGCTCCGGCACCGGGGGGCTGGAGTCGGCCATCGTCAACCTGGTCTCGCCCGGCGACCGCGTGCTGGCGGCCATCTGCGGCAACTTCGGCGAGCGCTTCGCGGACATGGCCACCGCTTACGGCGCCGACGTGATCCGCCACGAGGTCGAGTGGGGACAGCCCGTCGATCCGGACGACCTGCGCCGGCTGCTGGTCTCCCATCCCGAGGTGCGGCTCGTGCTGCTCACTCACAACGAGACTTCGACGGGCCTCACCAACGACCTGGAGGCGCTGGTCGCGGTGGTCCGCCAAGCCGGCCGGCTCTCCGTTGTGGACGGGGTGTCCAGTGTCAGCTCGATGCCGGTCGAGGTCGACCGCATCGGCGCCGACGTGGTGGTGAGCGGCAGCCAGAAGGGCTGGATGGCGCCTCCCGGCATCGCCTTCGCCGCCGTCAGCCAGGCGGCCTGGGAGCACTCGCAGGGCGCCACCGCGCCTCGCTTCTACTTCGACTGGGCCCAGCACAAGAAGTTCGCCGCCAAGGGCGCCACGCCGTGGACCCCGGCGGTGAGCGTGCTCTTCGGCGTCCGCGAAGGGATCCGCATGCTGCTCGAGGAGGGCCTCGACAACGCATACGCGCGGCATCGCCGCTGCGCGGACGCGGTGGGCGCCGGGCTGCAGGCGATGGGCTTCGGCCTGCTTGCTGCCGAGGGCTACCGGTCAGCCACCGTGACGGCCGCCATCCCGCCCGCCGACCTCGACGTCAAGGCGTTCCGGACGCTGCTGCGCGAGAAGTTCGGCGTCGTGATCGCCGGCGGCCAGGGCAAGCTGGAGGGCCGGCTGATCCGCGTCGGCCACCTCGGCTATGTCACCGAGGGCGACATGGTCCAGGTGCTCTGGGCCCTGGAGCAGGCGCTGGAGGAGCTCGACGTCCGCGCCAACGAGGGCGCCGGGGTGAGTGCCGCGGTGGCGTCGCTGAACAGGGCCGCCGTCCCGGCCTAGCTTGTCGCGAATCCTGGTCGCCGATCCTCTCGCCGAGGACGGCGTGGCGCGCCTGCGCGAGCTGGGCGAGGTGGAGGTACGCACCAAGCAGAGCGAGGACCAGCTGGTCGAGCTGGTGCCCGACTTTGACGCGCTTGTCGTCCGCAGCGAAACCCGCGTCACGGCGCGCGTGCTGGAGGCGGGGCGCCGGCTGCGCGTGGTGGGACGGGCGGGCGTCGGCGTCGACAACATCGACGTGCCCGCGGCCACGGCCAAGGGCATCCTGGTCGTCAACGCGCCGCGCGGCAACATCATCGCGGCCGCCGAGCACACGATCGGCCTGCTCTTCGCGCTGGCCCGCAACATCCCCCAGGCCGACGCCTCAGTCAAGCGCGGCGAATGGACGCGTAGCAAGTTCACCGGCGTGGAGGTGCGCGGCAAGGTCCTGGGCCTGGTCGGCCTGGGCAACATCGGCTCCGAGGTCGCCAAGCGCGCCCAGGGTTTGGAGATGGAGGTCATCGCTTATGACCCGGCCGTGCCGCCCGACCGCGCCGAGCAGTTCAACGTCCGCCTGGTGGGCCTGGACGATTTGCTGCGCGCGGCCGACTTCATCAGCGTCCACGCGCCCCTCATCGACAGCACCCGCAACCTGATCGACGCCCGCCGGCTGGCCCTGGCCAAGCCCACTGCGCGGCTGCTCAACGCGGCCCGCGGCGGCATCGTCGACGAGGCCGCGTTGTATGACGCGCTCGCGGCGGGGCGGCTGGCGGGCGCGGCCTGCGACGTCTTCCTGCAGGAGCCGCTCTCGCCCGAGAGCCCGCTGCTGGCCCTGCCCAACTTCATCGCCACGCCGCACGTGGCGGCCTCCACCGCCGAGGCCCAGACCTCGGTCGCCTTCGACGTGGCCGAGGAGGTGGGCGCGGTCCTGGCCGGCGAGCTGCCGCGCTACGCGGTCAACGCCCCGTCGCTGCCGCCGGAGGAGCTGGCCTTCCTCCGCCCCTACGCCGAGCTGGCCGAGCGCATGGCCTCGTTGCACCTGCAGCTGGTCTCCGAGCGGGTGTCGGCGCTGGAGGTGGAATGCGCCGGCGAGCTGGCCGAGCACGACACATCCTTGGTCACCGCCTGGGCCGTGCGCGGCGTCGTGCAGCCTTTCGTGGAGGACCGCGTCAACGCCGTCAACGCGCGCCTGGTGGCCGCCGGCCGCGGCTTGCAGCTGGTCGAGCGGCGGATCCCGCGTGCCGCCGGCTACCCGAGCTCGCTGGCGCTGCGCATCGACGGCGACGAGATCGAGGGCACGGTGCTGTTCGGCGAGCCTCGGATCACCCGGATCGGTCCCTTCCGGGTCGACCTGGCGCCCGAGGGCCGCTTCCTGGTCTCTCGGCACGAGGACCGGCCCGGCGTGGTGGGCCGGATCGGGACGATCCTGGGCGAGCACGACATCAACATCGCCTCCATGCAGGTGGGCCGGGACGCCCCGCGCGGCCAGGCCATGATGATCCTGGCCGTCGACGACGTCGTCGACGAGCGGGTGCTGGGCCTCTTGCGCGGCGTCTTCGGGATGTCCGACCTGCGCTACGTCGAGCTGGGCTCTGACGGCGATGGCTGACGTCCGCGCCTTCCCAGGCCTCCGCTACGACGCCACGCGGGTCGGCGACCTGGCCCAGGTGGTGGCGCCGCCCTACGACGTCATCCCCGACGACCAGCTGGAAGACTTGCGGCGGCGCTCACCTTGGAACGTGGTCCGGCTGACCCGGCCGGGCGCCGACTACGAATCCGCGGCGCGGCTGCTCGGGGAATGGCGCAGCCAGGGAGTGCTGCAATCGGACGCGGCCGCCATGTACGTGCACGAGGTCAGCTTCGAGGGGCGGCGCCGGGTCGACCTGATGGCGGCGCTGCGGCTGCAGCCCTACTCGGACCGCGTGGTCCTGCCGCACGAGCTCACCCACCGGGGGCCCAAGGAGGACCGGCTGGCGCTGCTGCGGGCGACGCGGGCGGCTTTGGAGCCGCTTTGGTTCCTCTACGAGGGCGGGCTGACAGGTCTGTTGGGCACTGCGACGGAGGCGCGCCCCGCGGTCGAATTCGAGTTCCCGGCGGGGGAGCAGCACCGGCTCTGGGTCATCAGTGAGCCCGGCTGGCATGCCGAGGTCTCGGCGGCGCTGGCCGCGCAGCCGGTGCTGATCGCCGACGGCCACCATCGCTACGAGACCACGCTCGCCTTCTCCGAGGAGCTGGGGGGCGGTCCGGACGCGACCTCGCGCTTCACGCCGGCCCTGCTCACCGACCTCGCCGACCCGGGCCTCACCGTGCTGCCGACGCACCGCCTGCTGCGCACGGGCGTGGCGGTGACGGGCGGCGAGCCCGCGGGCTCCCTGGAGGAGATGCTGGGCCGGCTGAACGGCCACGCCACGGTCGGCGTCTACCGTGAGGGCCAGTTTCAGGTCCTCGAGCTGGAGGGCGAGGTGCCCGTGGTCGAGCTGCACCGTCAGGTGGTCGACAACATCCTCGGCCGCAAGAGCCTGGAGGAGAACGTGTACTACACGCGCGACGCCGCCGAGGCGGTGCGCGAGGTCGACTCCGGGCGGGCCGTCTCGGCCTTCTTCCTGCCGGCGCCCGACCTGGCCGTGGTTTTGCGCGAAGCGCGGGCGGGTATGACGTTCCCGCAGAAGACGACGTACTTCCATCCCAAGCCGCCGTCGGGCATGGTTTTCCATATGCTCGATCCCGGCCGGGACCTATAAAGAAGCCACATGCCCATCTACGGTTATCGCTGCACCCAATGCGGACACGAGCTGGAGGCGCTCCAGGGCATGTCCGACCCGCCGCTCCGGGTCTGTCCCGAGTGCATGGGGCCGCTTCAGAAGCTGCTCTACCCCGTGGGCGTGGTCTTCAAGGGCAGCGGGTTCTACAGCACCGACTACAAGGGCTCCAAGTCGGCTTCCAACGGGTCGGAAGGCGGTAAATCCGAGTCCAAGTCGGAGACCCCCAAGACCGAGACGCCCAAGCCCAATTCCGCCGACAAGACGGACTAACATCGGTCTGGTGGGCGCCGTGGCTCAGGTGACGGACGCCGAGTTCCAGGCCCAGGTCCTGCAGGCGCCGCAGCCGGTGCTGGTCGATTTCTGGGCCGCGTGGTGCGCCCCCTGCCGGATGATCGCCCCGGTCGTCGACGAGCTGCATTCGGAGCTGGGCGACAAGGTGCGCATCCTGAAGATGGACATCGACGCCAACCCGCAGACCCCGATGCAGCTGGGGATCCTCTCGATCCCCACCCTGATCATCTTCAAAGACGGCCGCCCGGCCGATCGCACGATCGGCTACCGCACCAACCTGAAGGCCGACCTCAGGCAGAAATTGGAGTCGCTGCTCTAGCCGCTCAGCCTCACTGGGCGCTGCCGATCACGGCCGCGCGCAGGGCCAGCACCCCGACCAGCACGACCACAGCCACCAGGGTGGCGTTGCCGGTCAGGACCGCGGCCCCGCCCCGATCGACGGCGATCCCACGGCGACCCATGCCGGCCAGCGGGAAGGCCAGGGCGAGCAGCGCCAGCAGCCAGAGCAGCGTCCAGGGCAGGCGCAGGGCGGTGCCCAGCGAGCCGGCGGCGGCGATGGTGACGAAGAAGACCAACAGCAGCAGCAGCTCGAGCACCGCGAAGTAGAAGGCGGCCGTGTCCAGGCCCTCGAAGTCGCCCATCGCGGCCGGGCCGCGGCGGCCGCCCAGCAGCCAGATGGCCGCGGCCGCGCCGCTCATCCCCGAGGCCAGGAACAGGCCGCCCAACACCGGCGTGTCGCTCCACACCGGCTGGTTGGAGACGCTCAGGAGCACGCCGGTGTAGCCGGCGATGAAGAGCCCGAACAGGCTCCCGATCACTGCGAAAAAAGTCCCCAGCGGAGTGCCGGCGCGCAGCGGCGGCAGGAAGCCCAGCTCGGCCACGAATGACACAAACGTGAAGAAGCCGTAGACCAGCAGCGCCCAGACGCCCAGCGACATGGGCGTGGCCGTGTTGAGGTTCAGCCCTACGCCGCCCGGCGAGGTGTTGATCATCATGTGCCAGAAGCGCAGCGGCTGGCCGAGGTCGATGGTGAGAAAGATCGGGCAGAGCACTACGCAGGGCAGGGCCAGCAGGTAACCCGTACGCGCCACCGGGCCGTCACCGCCGCGGAGGCGGACCAGGGTAGCGATCACGTACGCGCCGCCGGCGATGCCGGCGAAGAAGAAGTAGAGGAGGATCCAGACGCCCCAAGCCGGGGCCCGCGCGAAGTGCTCGGCCAGCAGCATCAGCTCCTCCTCCGCCGCCGCGGCGCCCGCCGGTGCGGAGCCGCCGGCGCAGCTTCGGGTTCGGACGCCGCCGCGGGAGCGGGCTCGGGCTCGCGTGCAGGCGCCGCGGCCACCGACGCCGGCGCCAGCGGCTCGGTCCGCCGCCGCAGCGCGATCAAGCCGGCGATCACAGCCAGCGCCGCCGTGATCAGCGTGGCCACGTAGCCAAACAGGTTGTTACGCGCGGGCAGCACCGCGTTGTCCGCGTTGGGCAGCGCGTAGGTCTCCGGCTTGTCCATGAGCAGGAAGAAGGCGTTGAGGCCGCCGTAAACGGAGTCGTCGGCGCCGTACAGCTGCGCGTTGTGCGCGCCGCCCGCCTTCACGGTGTCCAGCCGCTTGGCGGCGACCGCGCGCAGGTCGTCGACCTTGCCGAACTGGATGGACTGCGTGGGGCAGGCCTGCGCGCAGGCCGGCATCATGTTGTTCTGCAGGCGGTCGTAGCAGAGCGTGCACTTGCGCGCGGTGCCGGTCGTGTTGCTGAAGCCGATCACCGAATAGGGGCAGGCCGAGATGCAGTTGCGGCAGCCGTTGCAGACTTCCTGCTGGATGAAGACGCTGTCGAACTCGGTGCGGATGATGGCGCCGGTGGGGCAGACCTGCATGCACGAGGCGTGCTCGCAGTGCTTGCAGATGTCCGACATCATCAGCCAGGCCTGGCCGTTGCCGACCTGGGTCGGCGCGTCCGCTACCTGCTCGATGAACTTGACGTGGCGCCAGTGCTCGGAGTCGAGCGTGCCGGTGTTGTCGAAGCTGTCGGCCAGGAAGGTGCTGTTGTCGGCCTGCAGCCCGTTCCATTCCTTGCACGCGACCTCGCAGGCCTTGCAGCCGATGCAGATGCTGGTGTCGGTGAAGAACCCGTACTTCTCGCCGGGAGTGATCGTCACTGCCATGGGCCTACATCCCCACCAGGTTGGGCGTCAGCTTGGTCATGCCTTGCTCCTTGGCGAAGAGGTCCAGCGGCGCCGCCGCCAGCTCATCGACCAGCGGCACCGCCGCCGCGTCGCGCCGCAGGTCGACGTGGATCAGGTAGGTGTTACACGTTTTACATCCCTCGACCGCCAGGTGAGGGAAGCGCTCGCTCTCGCTGTAAACCGGTAGCTGTGCGCCCTGTGTCTCGCCGCAGTTAGGGCAGGTAAGCCGGGTGTGACCCCAGGCCGCCTGGCAGCGCGCGCACTGCAGGTAGCGCGGCCCGGTGACCAGCGCCTCTCCGGAGAGCGCAGACCAGGAGACCTGGGGCGGCCCGCCGCAGGTGGGGCACGCCGCGCCGCCCGCGCGGCCGGTGCAGGCGGCGGTGGCCAGGGCCGGACTGGCCGCCTCGAAGATGGGCGTCAGCGCCGCCCGCGCCAGATAGCGGTCGACCAGCGGCTGCTCCTCCAGGCGCAGCCAGCGGCCCACCAGGTCGCCGAGGTCGGCCGAGTGATAGCGGGCCACGGCGGTGGCGGCGAGCTTCTCGGGGCCGGCGGCCACGGTCACGTCCAGCACCCGCGGCAGCGCCTGCTCGATCGCAAACGCCGCCACCTGCTCGGGCTCCGTCGGTGCGGCCAGGGCCGCGTCATAAATGCCCTCCTGGACATCCAGTAGCGCGGCGTAGAGCTGCAGCACCTCGGCGGCGTGCGGGTAGCGCGCGGCCAGCTCCGCCGCCCGCCGGCGGCGGTCGGCCCACGGCCGGTAAACCTTCGCCAGCTCCTGCATCAGATCTTCTCGACCTTGACCAGGAAGGACTTGAACTCGGGCGTGCGCGCGTTGGCGTCGCCCACAAAGGGCGTGAGCGCGTTGGCCAGCCAGTTCTTGCCCTTGCTGGGATCGTTGTCGGCCGCGATCCCGACGAATCCCCAGTGGATCGGGATGCCGACCTGGAAGACCTTCTTGCCGTCGATGATCGACGGCCCGAGCCGCTTGGTCACCAGGGCCAAAACTTCCAGGCGGCCGCGAGCGGAGCTCACCCGCACCCGGTCGCCCGACTTGATGCCGAGCTGCTTGCCGAGCTCGTAGGGGATTTCCACGAAGGGTTGCGGCTGCAGCCCCACCAGGTGAGGCACGTGCTGCGTCACGTAGTGCTCGTGCTCGGTCAGGCGGTAGCTGGTCGCCACGTATGGATAGTCCTTGGCGGTGCCGAAACGGGTCGGCCGTCCCGCCGCCTTGTCGTAAAGGAAGGCGACCGGCGACGCCGACTGCGAAGCATGCAAGGGGTTGTCGATCGGCGACTCCATGGGCTCGTAGTGCTCCGGGAAGGGCCCATCGACCATGGAGCTGGAGAAGAGGCGGCCGGTGCCCTCGCCGTTCATGATGAAGGGCAGCCAGGCGGTCGGATCCGCGGGGTTCATGTTGGCCGGGTAGTCGGGAACGTCGCCGGTCCAGGCGGTGCCGTTCCACTGGATGCCGGGCCGCTTGGAATCCCAGGGCTTGCCCTGGAGGTCGGCCGACGCGCGGTTGTAGAGCACGCGCCGGTTGAGCGGCCAGGACCACGACCAGTTGGGGAAGAAGCCCATCCCGGTGGGGTCGTTCTTGGCCAGGTCCTGCACCCCGTCGCGGCGCTTGGAGAGGTTGGCGTCGGAGCGGCCGGCGACGGTGGGCGCCGAGGGATCCGGGTACACGCCGGTGTAGACCCAGTTGCCTGAGGTCGTCGTGCCGTCCGACTTCAGGTTGGCGAAGGTGGCCAGGCGCTTGCCGGAGGTCAGGTCCTTCCCGTTCATCTCCTGGAGCAGCTCGTCGAGGCTGGGCTTGAGCGGGTCCTTGTAGTCGAGCGACAGGTTGAGGATGGGATCCGGGAACTTGCCGCCGCCCAACTTGTAGAGCTTCTTGACGCGGTCGAAGAGGTCGGCGGTGATCCAATGGTCGTGGCGCGAGTTGCCCTCGGGCTGGATCACCTGCTCCTTCCACTGCACCCAGCGGCCACTGTTGACAAAGCTGCCGTCCTTCTCGATCCAGTGGGTGGTCGGAAGCAGGAAGACCTCGGTCTGGATCGACTTGGGGTCCGCTCCCGGCCGGCGCCAGAACTCGGAGGAGGTGGTCGGCAGCGGGTCCATGACCACCAGCCACTTGAGCTTGGCCAGGCCCTCCATGACCTGGTTGGAGTCGGGCCCGATCGAGCTGGCCGTCATCCCCGAGAGGATGACCCCCTCCATCTTGCCCTTCAGCGCCTGGTCGTAGATC
>DASUVY010000101.1:0-3800 GCA_036378695.1 Candidatus Dormiibacterota bacterium | reverse complement strand
GAGCAGGAGTGCGGCCGCCAGCGTCCAGCGGGAGCGCAAGCTATCAACGGTAGCCGCGGAAGACCCGTGGGTACAATTCGGGCACTGTGACCGAACCCAACGGCAACGGCATCCTCAAGGGCTCTTTCAAGGTCAAGGCCGGCCTGGCCGAGATGCTGAAGGGCGGCGTGATCATGGACGTCGTCACGCCCGAGCAGGCCAAGATCGCCGAGGAGGCGGGCGCCTGCGCCGTGATGGCGCTGGAGCGGGTGCCCGCGGACATCCGCCGCGACGGCGGCGTGGCCCGCATGTCCGATCCCGCATTGATCAAGGGCATCAAGGCCGCGGTCACCATTCCGGTCATGGCCAAGTGCCGGATCGGCCACTTCGTCGAAGCCCGGATCCTGGAAGCGCTGGAGATCGATTACATCGACGAGTCCGAGGTGCTGACGCCCGCCGACGAGGAGAACCACATCGACAAGCACCCCTTCAAGGTGCCCTTCGTCTGCGGCTGCCGCGACCTGGGCGAGGCCCTGCGCCGGATCGCCGAGGGCGCGGCCATGATCCGCACCAAGGGCGAGGCCGGCACCGGCAACGTGGTCGAGGCGGTGCGCCACATGCGGGCCGTCAACAACGGGATCCGCCGCCTGCACGGCCTCAGCCACGCGGAGCTGGTGCACGAGGCCAAGCAGATCGGCGCCCCGGTCGACCTGCTCGCCGAGTGCCAGCGCCTGGGGCGCCTGCCCGTCGTCAACTTCTCCGCGGGCGGCATCTCGACGCCGGCCGACGCGGCGCTGATGATGCAGCTGGGCTGCGACGGCAACTTCGTGGGGTCCGGGATCTTCAAGTCCGAGGACCCGCTCAAGATGGCCAAGGCCATCGTGACGGCGACCACCTACCACGACCAGCCGGAGGTGCTGGCCGAGGTTTCGGCCGGTCTCGGGCAGCCCATGCGCGGCCTCGAGATCCCGCAAATCCCCAAGGAGGAGCTGCTCGCAGCACGCGGCTGGTAGCGGAATGACTGCTGCCACTCCCTTGGTCGGGGTACTCGCCCTGCAGGGCGCCTTCAAGGAGCACGAACGGGCGCTGCAGGCCGTCGGGGCCCGCACCCGCCTGGTGCGCTTGCCGGCCGACCTAGAAGGGCTCGACGCGCTGGTCATCCCAGGCGGCGAGAGCACGACCATGACCATCCTCATGGAGCGGATGGGACTCTGGGAGCCGGTGCGCAAGGCGCTGGCCGATGGACTGCCCGCCCTGGCCACCTGCGCGGGCATGATCGTGCTGGCGCGCGAGATCACCGACGGGGTCAACGGCCAGCACGGCTTCGGCCTGCTCGACATCGCCGTGCGCCGCAACGGCTACGGCTGCCAGGTCCACAGCTTCGAGGCGCCCGTGCGCGTGGAGGGCCTGGACGCCGAGTTCCCCGGTGTGTTCATCCGGGCCCCCTTCGTCGAGGACACCGGCACAGCAGACGTGTACGCGGTGCAAGACGACCAGCCGGTGGGCGTGCGCCAGGGCAAGCTGACCGCGCTCTGCTTTCACCCGGAGCTGTCGGGCGATCTGCGCCTCCACCGGGAGTTCGTCAGCTCGCTATGAAAGTTCGCAGCGCCACCGTCCTCGACCTGGGCAAGATCGAAGACCTGCACCGCGCCACCGGCGCCGTCTTCTCGGCGCAGCCGCCGTCGGTGCGGCTGTGGTCGCTGGTGTCGCACACGCTCTCGGCCCTTTTGCCGCTGGGGCAGGACACGCTGCTGTACGTGGCCGAAGACGGCGGCCGCATCGTGGGCTTCGCCCAGGCTTCGGGCGCCGGGTCGGCGATCGCGCTCCAGCCCGGCACCACCACGCTGCAGGTCCTGAATCTGGTGGTGGCCGAGGGCGCGTATCCCGGGGAGGTTCTGCCCGAGCTGCTGGAGCACCTGGCCAACCGCGCGCTCGGACGGGGGGCGGTGCGGCTGACGGTGCGGGTGCCGCTCGACGACCCGTTGCTGCGGACCATCCGCATGCAGGGCTTCCGCCAGTACGCGACCGAAAACATCCTCTACGCCGAGGAGCCGCGGGCGCAGCGCGAGGTGGTCACCGCCGGCGTGCGCCCGGCGCGCCGGCGCGACGACCGCGTGCTCTACCACCTCTACCGCAAGGTCACGCCCCAGGGCGTGTCCAACGTCGAGGCGCCGACCTTCCGGGAGTGGAAGCTGCTGCGCCAGGAGCCGGGCGACCAGTACGTCGTGGACCGGGTGGAGATCGTGGCCTGGTTCGGCGTGGAGCGCAGCTCGGAGCCCGCGCGCCCGCACACCCTGCGCTTCATGGCGCTGCCCGAGGCCGGACTGGCCGAGGACGTGGCCGACCACGTGCTCGGACTCACCGGCGGCGGACCGGCCTGGTCAAGCCTCCGCCACTATGATGCGAACATGATCGACGCCCTCAGAGGGCGCGGTTTCTCCAACCTGCTGACACAGGCGCTGCTGGTCAAAGAGCTGGCTCTGCGGGAGCCGCTGCGGGAGAAAGGCCTTGTCCCTTCCTTCGGCTAACGACCTGCCTTTTGCCCGTTGGGACCCGGAGCTGGAGCTGCTGGCGCAGGCGCTGCCGCCACACCTCTACCGCGCGCTGCACGAGCGCACCGACTCGGCTCAGCTGCTGGAGATCGTGCTCGACCTGGGCCGCGAGCCCGAGGCGCGGGTGCCCGGCCGCGAGATCCTGCTCTCGGAGATGCCGGTCACCGAAGCCGACCTCGAGTACGTGGCCGAGCACGTGGGCGAGTTCAGCGACGACAACCGCGCCGGCATCGCGCGCACGCTGCATCGCATCTCGGCGATCCGCAACCGGCGCGGCCGCATCGTGGGTCTCACCTGCCGCGTCGGACGCGCGGTCGGCGGCACCGCCGAGATCATCCGCGACATCGTGGTCAGCGGCGAATCGATCCTGCTGCTCGGCCGCCCCGGCATCGGTAAGACCACGATCCTGCGCGAGTGCGCGCGCATGCTCGCCGACGAGCAGCGCAAGCGTGTGGTCATCGTCGACACCTCCAACGAAATCGGCGGCGACGGCGACATCCCGCACCCCGGCATCGGTCGCGCGCGGCGCATGCAGGTGCGCACGCCGCTGCTGCAGCACAGCGTGATGATCGAAGCGGTCGAGAACCACATGCCGGAGGTCATCGTCATCGACGAGATCGGCACCGAGCTGGAGGCCGCGGCCGCGCGCACCATCGCCGAGCGCGGCGTGCAATTGATCGCCACCGCGCACGGGCAGACGCTCGAGAACCTGATGGTCAACCCGGTCCTCAACGACCTCCTGGGCGGCATCCAGAGCGTCACCCTTTCGGACGAGGAAGCGCGCCGCCGCGGCACCCAGAAGTCCGTGCTGGAGCGCAAGGCGCCGCCCACCTTCGACGTGCTGATCGAGATCCAGGACCGCGACCGGATGGCGATCAACCAGCCTCTCGCCGACGTCGTCGACCTCGCGCTGCGCGGGCCGCTGCCCACCCCCAAGATCCGGGTGCGGACGCGGGAGGGCCGCATCATCTCCAACGTCGAGTCGAGCGAGCGCCTCTCGGCCAACGGCGAGCGGCCGACGACCGGCGTGCTCTCCAAGCCGCGCACCATCTTTCCCTATGGCGTCAGCCGCAGCCACCTGGAGCAGGCGATCCGCGACCTCGAGCTACCGGTGCGCGTGCTCGGCAACTCCGACGGCGCCGACATCGTGATGACGCTCAAGAACTACTACCGCCGGCGGCCCGACAGCATCCGCCAGGCGGAGGCGTCAGGCGTGCCCATACACATCCTCAAGAGCAACACGGTGACGCAGGTCAAAGAAGCTCTGAC
>DASUVY010000100.1:0-24017 GCA_036378695.1 Candidatus Dormiibacterota bacterium | reverse complement strand
GACCGACGATCCCGCCGTCAACTCTCTGCGCGACAAGCAGAAGCGCAACTTCCTGGCCACGCTGCTCTTCTCGCAGGGCGTGCCCATGCTGCTGGGCGGCGACGAGATCGGACGCACCCAGCGCGGCAACAACAACGGCTATTGCCAGGACAACGAGGTTTCGTACTACGACTGGGAGCGCCGCGACGACGCGCTGCTGCTCTTCACCGAGCGCGCGCTGCAGCTGCGTCGCGAGCACCCGGTGTTCAGACGCCGGCGCTGGTTCCAGGGCCGCGACATCCACGGCGAGCAGCCCGACATCGCGTGGTTCAAGCCCGACGGCGGCCAGATGACGATGGACGATTGGACCAACGGCTTCGCCAAATCGCTGGCCGTGTTCCTGAACGGCGACCTCATCGCATCACCGGACCAGCGTGGCCAGCATGTCGTCGACGACAGCTTCTTCCTGATGTTCAACGCGCATCACGAGCCGCTCGAGTTCGTGCTGCCGCGCGGCGAGTTCGGCGCGCGCTGGATCCGCATCCTCGACACCGTGGAGTCGCTGCCGCGCTTCTACCGGGCCGGGCAGAAGGTCCCGGTCGCCGATCGCTCTCTGTGCCTCCTGCGCCGGGTTGAGTAACCGCGATCCTTTATCCACCTACCGGCTGCAGCTGACGCCCGACTTCGGGTTCGATCAGGCCGCGGCACTGGCGCGCTACCTGGCCCGACTCGGCGTGACGCACCTTTACGCCTCGCCCTACCTGCAGGCGGCGCCCGGCAGCACGCACGGCTACGACGTCGTCGATCCGACCCGCGTCAACCAGGAGTTGGGCGGGGAGGAGGCCTGGCGCCGGATGTGCGCGGCGCTGGGCGAAGCGGGACTGGGCCAGGTGCTGGACATCGTGCCCAACCACATGGCCATGGCCGGCCGCCAAAACGCCTGGTGGTGGGACGTGCTCGAAAACGGACCTTCCTCGCGCTACGCGCTGTACTTCGACGTGGCCTGGGACCCGCCTGAGCGCCGATTGGAGAACGTGATCCTGATGCCGGTTCTCGGGGACCACTACGGCCGTGTGCTCAAAGCCGGCGAGCTGGTCCTGACCCGCGAGGGCGGCTCTTTCCTGGTGCGCTACCACGAGCATGAGTTCCCGATCGCGCCCGCCAGCCTGGACGCGCTCCTGGAGGTGGCGGCCAAGCGCACGCACAGCCGCGAGCTGCAGGCGCTGGCCGAGGAGTGCCGGGGCCTGCCCGACCTGACGCCTGAGCAGGTCCACGAGGCCGAGGAGCGGCATCGCGCCAAGGAGTCGATCCGGGAGCGCCTGGCCGAGCTCTTCGCCTTCGACCCGCTGGTCGCGCGTGGCGTCGACGGCGTGGTGGCCTGGATCGGCGAGTCCCGCGACCGCCTGGACGGTCTGCTCGACCGGCAGAACTACCGGCTGGCGCGCTGGCGGATGGCGGGTCACGACCTCGACTACCGGCGCTTCTTCGACATCAACTCGCTGGTCGGCGTGCGCGTCGAGGACGAGCGCGTCTTCGAGGCCACCCATGGCCTGGTCCTGGGCTGGCTGGCCTCGGGTGTGCTGGACGGGTTGCGCATCGACCACCCGGATGGCCTGCGCGACCCGGAGCAGTACTTCTGGCGCCTGCACAATCGCTCCGGGCGGGCCTGGGTGGTGGCCGAGAAGATCCTGGCCCTCGACGAGGAGCTGCCGGCGACCTGGCCGGTCGCGGGCAGCACCGGCTACGAGTTCCTCAATCGCGTGCTTGGCCTCTTCATCGACCCCGCCGGCGAGCGGCCGCTGACCACGACCTACCAGCGCTTCACGCATGAGGAGACCGAGTACAAAGAGGCCGCGCACCGGGCCAAGCTGCGCACCCAGCGCCAGCTGCTGGCCGCCGACGTCAACCGGCTGGTGCAGGTCTTCGTCAACGTGTGCGAGGCCAATCGCGAGTACCGCGACTACACGCGCCACGAGCTCACCGAGGCGGTGCGCGAGACCATCGCCTGCCTCCCCGTCTACCGCACCTACGTGCGCCCGCTGGAGCAGCGGGTCAGCGAGGAGGACCGACGCTATGTGCTGGAGTCGGTGGCCGAGGCCAAGCGGCGCCGTCCCGACCTCGACCCGGAGCTCTTCGACTTCCTGGCCGGGGTGCTCCTGCTCGAGCACACCGGCGTGCACGAGGCCGAGTTCGTGGCCCGGTTCCAGCAGACGAGCTCGCCGGTGACGGCCAAGGGGATCGAGGACACCGTCTTCTACACCTACAACCGGCTGGTCGCACTTAACGAGGTGGGGGGCGACCCGGGCCGCTTCGGGACCTCGCTGGACGAGTTCCACGCCGCCTGCCAGACGGCCGCCGGCAAACGGCCGCGGGCCATGCTCAGCACCTCCACCCATGACACCAAGCGCAGCGAGGACGTGCGGGCGCGGCTGGCGCTGCTCTCCGAGGTGCCCGGCGAGTGGGCGCGGGCGGTGGGCCGCTGGTCCCAGATCAACGCCCGCCACCGCCGCGGCGAGTGGCCGGACCGCAACGCCGAATATCTCCTGTACCAGACCCTGGTGGGCGCGCACCCGCTGGGCGTGGAGCGGGCCGCGGCCTACATGGAGAAGGCGAGCAAGGAGGCCAAGGCGCACACCTCCTGGATCGACCCCAACCCCGCCTACGACCAGGCCCTGCGCGCCTTCGTCGAGGGCTGCCTCGGCGACCCCGAGTTCACGGCCGACCTGCATGACTTCGTGCGGCCGCTGCTGATGGCCGGCTGGATGAACTCCTTATCCATGAAGCTGCTGGCGCTGACAGCGCCCGGCGTCCCCGACCTCTACCAGGGCAGCGAGCTCTGGGACCTGAGCCTGGTCGACCCCGACAACCGGCGGCCGGTCGACTTCGAGCTGCGGACGCGGCTCCTGGAGGAGAGCGCTGACATGACCGTCGAGGCAGCCTGGGCCCGGCTGGACGAGGGGCTGCCCAAGCTGCTGCTGGTCTCGCGGGCCCTTGCCCTGCGCCGCCGGCGGCCGGACCTGTTTGTCGACGCCAGTTACCACCCCATTCGGGCGCATGGTCAGAAGGCCGACCACCTGGTCGCCTTCGTGCGCGGCGGCGCCTGCGTGACGCTGGCGCCGCGGCTGGTGATCGGCCTGGCCGGCGGCTGGGGCGACACCACCGTGCAGCTGCCGGCCGGCCACTGGCGCGACCAGCTCAGCGGCCGCGAGCTGGAGGGCGGCGAGGTCGCCGTCGACGAGGTCCTGGACGCCTTCCCGGTCGCTCTCCTCACGCGGTGAAGTTCGAGGTCTGGGCCCCGCGCGCCCACTCTCTGGAATTAGAGGTGGGCGGCCGCCGCCTGGCCATGACCGCGGGCGAGCGGGGCTGGTACGCGGGCGAGGCCGAGGCCCCCCACGGCGCCGATTACGCGTACGTGGTGGACGGCGCCCGCCTCCCCGACCCGCGCTCGCCCTGGCAGCCCGAGGGCGTGCACGGCGCGTCACGCGTTTATGACCACGGCCGTTACGAATGGCACGACCAGGGCTGGCGCTGCCCGCCGCTGCGCGACCTGGTCCTGTACGAGCTGCATGTCGGCACCTTCAGCCCGGCGGGCACCTTCGACGGCGTGGTGGAGCGCCTGGATGACCTGGTCGAGCTGGGCGTGGGCGCCATCGAGCTGATGCCGGTGGCCGAGTTCGCGGGCGACCGTGGCTGGGGCTATGACGGGGTCGACCTCTGGGCGCCCCATCACGCCTACGGCGGGCCGGAAGGCCTGAAGCGACTGGTCGACGCCGCGCACGGGCGCGGGCTGGCGGTGGTGCTGGACGTCGTCTACAACCACCTCGGCCCCGAGGGGAACTACCTGGCGCGTTTCGGACCCTACTTCACCGACCGCTACAGCACGCCCTGGGGCGACGCCGTGAACTTCGACGGCCGCGACTCCGGGCCGGTGCGTGATTTCTGCATCGAGAACGCGCAGATGTGGCTGCGCGACTACCACGTCGACGGCCTGCGGCTGGACGCCGTGCACGCGATCTTCGACCGCTCCGCGGTGCACATCCTGGAAGAGCTGCGCCAGCGCACTCCGGATGACCGCTTCCTGGTCGCCGAATCCGACCTCAACGACCCCCGCCTGGTCAACCCCGTCGAGCGCGGCGGATACGGGCTCGACGCGCAGTGGGCGGACGACGTGCATCACGCCATCCACGCCCAGCTCACTGGCGAACGGGCCGGCTACTACCGCGACTTCGTGAGCGCCGAGCAGCTCGCCAAGGCCCTGCGGCGCGCCTACGTCTACGACGGTCTCCACTCCGAACATCGGGGCCGCCGCCACGGTCGCGAGCACGCCCTCGGCGGTGAAAAGTTCGTCGTCTTCTCGCAGAACCACGACCAGGTCGGGAACCGCGCGCGCGGCGAGCGCAGCGCGGCGCTGATGCCACCCGTGCGGCTGAAGATGGCCGCCGCGCTGGTGCTCTGCGGCCCCTTCGTGCCGCTGCTTTTCATGGGCGAGGAATGGGCCGCGTCGACGCCCTTCCAGTACTTCTCCTCGCACACCGATCCGGCGCTGGCGCGCGCCACGACCGAGGGTCGGGTGCGTGAGTTCGCGGCCTTCGGCTGGCGGCCCGAGCAGGTGCCGGATCCTCAGGCCGAGGCCACCATGGAGGCGTCACGGCTGCGCTGGGGGGAGCGCACCGAGGGCGTGCACGCCAAGCTGTTGGATTGGTACCGGAGCTTGCTCCGGATGCGGCGGGCGCTGCCCGATCTGCGTTCGGGCGACCTGGATCAGGTCGAGGTGGAGCTCTCTGGAAGCCGGCTGCGCATGCGCAACGGGCTGGTCACCGTGACGTGCGATTGGGAGGCGGGCTCGGCGTCGGTGAGCCCGCCTCCCGAAAAGTTCTTGGGTTAGACGCGCGCCGGAACGGCGGTCGTGCTGCGCGGCCAGAGATCGCCGCGTGACGGGTAGAGGAAGATCAGCAATCCGCCCAGGATCAGCGAAACCAGGAGGCTTACGATGCTGATGCCGGCGCCGCCGAGCCAGAAGAGCGCGACGATTTCATACAGGACGTCGAGTACGCAGTAGAAGAGTGCGGCGCGCACCCAGGTCGCGGGGACGGCAGGCTGCATGCCGGCCAAAGCGAGGCCCGCGCCGAACGCGACCGCGCCGATGGTTGCGCGCGTGCCAATCAGCTGGTCGAACGGGAAGAGCGTGGTTCCGATGCTCGCCAGGAGCCCTCCCACGATCATGAGCACACCGAACACCACCATCACGATGTTCAGTGCCAGCCGGTTCCATTTGGCCATGCAAGAAAACCTCCTATGACGACGTGAACTAAATCTGCAGCGTCCTTGTAAACGAACGCGACGCCGCGGTCAAGCGATTAAGCGATTTTGTCCGGATTTTTCAGCGAATTCGGTAGCTGCGCTGGGGCGTTTCGGCCTCCACACCGGCAGCCTTGGCCAGGTGCGGGAACACCCTGCGGCCGAGCGCCTGGCCGAGCAGATAGACGATGTCGCGGACCACGTAGCAGATCGCAAAGCCGACCGCGGCCAGGAACAGGTACCACAGCATGCCCATGTTCCCCGGCAGCGTGTCCGGCAGCGGCTCACTTAGACAGCCCCAGACCGGCAGCTGCGGTCCCACGCAGCTCAGGCCGAGGACATCGCGGGCGAAGGCGCCGAAGGTGATCACCACGATCACGCCGACCAGGAAGATGGTGAGAGCTCGGGACATGTGGGGGTTAACGCTGGACCCCCTCCCCGCTTGCGGGGAGGGCTGGGGTGGGATCGGCGGTCAGCCTCAGGCGGACCGCGTGAGACTGGGCGTGGTCGCACCGGCGAGGGCGCGAGCGATGCCCGCGGCCTCCCCCGGCCGCAGCGATCCAATCGAGATCCGAATGGCGGGTTGGGAGCGGATCCGGTAGCGGCGGCCCGGCGCCACGGCCCAGCCCGCGGCGGCCAGGCGGCGCAGGGCGGCGTCCTCGTCGGGGACTGGAACCCAGACGTTCAGTCCCGAGCGCGCGTGGGCCCCTAGGCCCACCTTGCGGAGCTCATCAACCATCTCGGCGCGCCGGCGCGCGTACTCGGCCGCGGCCCGCTCCAGCCGGCGCGCGGTGGCCTGGCTGGACCACAGCTCCACCACCGCCCGCTGCAGCACATGGCTGACCCAGCCCGCCCCGATCTGCTGCCGGCCTTCGACCCGGGAGATGGTGACCGCGTCGCCGGTCATCACCGCCAGCCTCAGGTCGGGTCCCAGCGACTTGGAGACCGAGCGCACCACAGCCCAGCGCTCGCGGTCATGGCAGACCGAGAGCGCCCGGGCTCCCGCCACCGGCCCGGCGTGGTCGTCCTCCACGACCAGGACCTGGTCGTGCGCCGCCAGCAGGGCGGCCAGCTCGCGGACGCGCCGGGCGTCGTAGGCCGAGCCGAAGGGGTTCTGCGCCCGCGGCGTGAAGATCACCGCGTTTACCCGGCCGCGCAGGGCGCGCTCGACCTCATCCGGCAGCGGGCCGCGGTCATCCACACCGACGGGCACCGCCTCCAGGCCCAGGGCGGCGACCAGGTCGAAGACGGCTGCGTATCCGGGATCCTCGACCAGCACTCGGTCGCCGGGCCGCAGGTGGGCGCCCAGGCATCGTTCCAGGCCGTCCAGGGCCCCGCCCACCACCGCAAGGTGGCCGGCGGGCAGGCGATCCGCGCGGAAGGCGGCGGCCGCCAGCTCCAGCAGCTCGGCGCGGTTGGGCGGCTCGCCATAGAGGCGCTTGCCGACCCGCAGATGGGCCAGGACCGGTCGGAGGTCGGGCAGCAGCTCCGGGTCGGGGTTCCCCTGCCAGAGCTCGCGGGCGCCGGCAGGCGCCGCATTGGGGGCGGGGGAGGCGATGGGCGGCCGCGCGGCGACTTGAGTGCCCCGCCGCCCGGCGGCGACCACCACCGCCCGCAGGCGCAGGGCGCGGTATGCGCTGGCCGCGGTGGCGGGGCTGACCCCCAGCCGCTGAGCCAGCTCGCGCACCGGGGGCAGGCGTTCGCCGGGCCGGAGCCGGCCGGCGCGCAGCTCGGCCTCGACGCTGGCCGCGATCTCACCGGCGGTGCGTCCGTGGACCATCAGTGCTTATAGTATTGGTACAAAATGACTGATGTAATAGAACAAAAGCCGGGGCGGGGCCGGCCGGTCACCCCGGCCATGCGCCTCCAGCGGCACCCGGAGCGCGCTCGCTACCGGCGCCAGGTCGTAGACGAGATCCTGGACGAAGGCCTCATCTGCCACCTCGGCTTCGTGGCCGACGGGCGGCCGTACGTGATCCCCACCATCCATGCCCGCGACGGCGACGTGGTGTACCTCCACGGCTCGCCGCTCTCTCGGATGCTCAACACGCTCAAGGGGGGCGTCGAGGTCTGCCTGACGGTCACGATCGTGGACGGCCTGGTGCTCGCCCGCTCCGCGTTCAGCAGCTCCATGAACTACCGCTCGGCGCTGGTGCTGGGCCGCGCCGTTGAGGTCACCGACCCGGCCGAGAAGATGCGCGCCTTCGAGAAGGTGGTCGAGCACGTGGCGCGTGGGCGCTGGGCGGACTGCCGCTGGCCGACCGAGAAGGAGTCCGCCTCCACGACCATCGTGCGGCTGCCCATCGAGGAGTTCTCCGCCAAGGTCCGCACCGGGCCGCCCAAGGATCCTTCCGACGACCACGACCTCCCGCACTGGGCGGGGGTGGTGCCCTTCGTGCTGGCCACCGCGCCGCCGGAGGACAGCCCGGATTTGAAGCCGGGCCGGCGGCCGCCGGCCTACGCCCTTCGCTACACCCGATAAGCCCGGCTTCGCAGATCCTCGCCGGCGCCTTGGCGCCCAAGCACGTCATCTCGCGGCCCGGCTTCTGCGCTCCTCGTTCACGCAGCTTGTGCTGCGCTCACTCCGGTGCTCGGCGCCGGACCACGATCTGCCGCGCCTGGACCTCAATTCGCTCGACGCGGACCTGTGGATCCGGGCTAACCTCGAACCCCTATGTGCAGGTCCATCAAGCGCCTCCGCGAGGGTGGCGAGATCGCCGGCGAGGACGAGGTCCGGGAGGCGGCCCGCCAGTTCGTGCGCAAGGTCAGCGGCTTCGGCAAGCCGGCGCCGCACAACCAGGAGGTCTTCGACGCCGCCATCGACGAGGTCGCGGCGGCGACTAACCGACTTCTGGGCGCGCTCGACGTGCGAGGCGCCCGACCGCCGGCCGCAGCCGCTCCCAGGCCGGCGCGGCCGGCGGCAGCGAGACGGTGAAGGTCTTGCCAATCCGCAGTACGGTGGCGTATTGCAAGGGGTTGGGCATGCCCGCCTTGGCCATGGTTGCGGGCGTGCCCGCTTACTCGAAGGCGGTCAGGTAGGGGCGCTCCGCCGCCCACATCTCGTCGAAGAGCCGGCTGATCTGCTCCAGGGAGCAGACGGCCGCGGTGAGCGGGTCGAGCATGAGCGCCAGCCGGGCTTTCTCGCGGTCGCGCTCCAGGAGCGCCTGCACGACCAGCTCGTGAACGGCCATGTGGGCGCGGTTGAGAGCGGCCAATTGCTCCGGCAGTGATCCGAAGGGCAGCGGCTGGATGCCGTTTCTGTCCACCCGGCATGCGACCTCGACGTTGCCGCCCGCGGGGAGATTGCCGATGGCGCCGTCGTTGGTGACGTTGCCGTGGATCTCGACCGGGTGGTCGAGCTCGATCGCCTCCACGATGTAGGAGGCGTACTCGTGGCCGCGGACGAGCTCGATCGGCCTCTCGCCGGCCAGCAGCGCCCGCGCCTGGTCCGCGTTCTCCTGGCGCCAGTGGGGCCAGTTGCGGGCGTAGAACCCGGACTCGCCGCGATACCCGGAGCGGGCGTAGCGCTTGACCAGGTCGGGGCGCTTGCGGAAGTAGGGGACGTACTCCGAGAAGTGGCCGCTGGACTCCGTGACGAAGGCGCCCAGGTGGAGCATGACCTCGAATCGCACCGGTTCCTGCTCGTAGATCTCCGGGTCCTGGGCCAGCTCACGCAGGCGCGGGTAGAGGTCCTGCCCCTCGTGCTCGAGGGTCGTGAACCAGGCGTTGTGGTTGATGCCGGCGCAGCGCCAGACCAGCTCCTCGTAGGGGACGTCCAGGAAATTGGCCAGGAGCTTTGAGGTGCCCTGCACGCTGTGGCAGAGGCCGACCACCGGCAGCTGCGTGGTGCGGGCGGCTGCCAGGGTCAAGATCGACATCGGGTTCGTGTAGTTCATGACCACGGCCCCGGGCGCCAGGCGCTGGACGTCGGCCATGATCGCCAGCCACTCGGGGCCGGTGCGCAGGGCCTTGAAGATTCCGCCCGGGCCGATGGTGTCGCCGATGCATTGGTCGACGCCGTACTTGAGCGGGATCTCGTAGTCGGGCTCGACGCAGGCCAGGCCCGCGACCTCGATCGAGTTGATCAGGTAATCGGTGCCGGGCAGCAGCTCCTCGCGCTCGGTCGAGCTGGTGACCTCCCAGTCCTTGCCCGAGGCAGCGATCACCTTCTCGGTGAGCCGGCGCGAGAGGTCCAGGCGCTCGGCGTCGATGTCGACAAGCGCGAAGGTGCCGCCGCCGAGGCCGGGCGTGGCGACCAGGTCGCGGATCAGCTGAGCCGCGAAGACGGAGCTGCCGGCCCCGACGTAGGTGATCTTGGGGCGACCCACGACGGGCCAGCATAGGGAAATTCGGAGACTGGTTAGGTCTTCCGTGCGTAGACGTGAAGCACGGTGCCGTTGTCGTAGGCCTTCGCCTGGAGCAGGTCGAGCTGCAGCGCCTTGGGGAGGTCAGCAAACATGGGCAGGCCGCCCCCGAACGCCACCGGATGGATCACCATCACGTACTCGTCGATGAGCCCGGCTCGGGAAAGCGACTGCACGAAGCGAGCGCCGCCCCAGGCGATGATCTCGCCCTCGCCTTCGCCGCGGAGGTCGGCGATCTCCTTTGCGAGATCGCCGCGGGCGATGGTGGTCTTCGCCCAGTTCGCTTCGCCGAGCGTTTTCGAGAACACGACCTTCGGTATCTCGTTCATGGGCGCGGCATAGTCGTCAGTCGAGGTGGGCCAGTGCGATGCCATCTCCTCGTAGGTGACCCGGCCCATGATGTGCGTGCCCGCGCGCCGGATGCGATCCAGCTTCCAGCGCTTCAGCTCCTCCGGCTCCGGGAAGGCGCCCGCGTGCGCGTCCCGCCCCACCACGAACCCGTCCACTGAAGCGCTCATCATCAAGACGACTTTTCTCATGTGAGTCCTCCTCGGATGCTTGGACTGGTGTGGCGCGCCGGACTCATCGCGGTTGGACTGCGAATTTAGGCGGCCTGCGGCAGTTCGGGCGGGGGCCGCACCATTTTGAGCTCGCCGGTTTCGACGCGAGCCAGCCGCCAACCGCCTTCATGAACCATCCGGGTGATGCCAGTAGCAGAGCACGACCTGGTTCTCTAAATCGGTCGGGCCGCCCTGCGCCCAGGGCTTCAGGTGATGGACTGTGCGCCCGACCCGATCGCAGCCGGGGCATGCACAGAGTCCCTTCTCGCGGCTCTCCAGCGCGGCCCGCCCCGCTGGGCCGACCACCCGCCGGGAGCGACCGACATCGACCACCACCGACCTGGGGTCGAGCACCAGCCGGCGCACGCTGCAGCCGCAGAGCAGGCGCTCCACGGTGGGCTGGGGCAGGAGCGGTGCGCCGTGGATCTCGCCCGCCGGCGCACCCTTGACCGCCAGCAGTGTCTCCAGGCTCACGGTGACGTTGACGTTGGTGGTCTGGCGCCCGGCCAGATGCTCGGTGACCGCGTCGTGCAGCCGCTGCGGGAAGGTCCGGGCATCGCCGCGATCCCGACGCCGGGCGTGGGGCGCCAGTGCGGCGCGCAATGCACTGCCGGTGACCGGCTCCAGCCGGCCCCAGATCGTGAACATGCCGTCCCGCCGGCGCCGGATGAGCAGCTCGCGCTTCTCGTGCAGATCCTCGGCCTCGGCGGCCACGCCTTCGGCCTCCAGCTGATGCCGGTAGCTCTCGCAGGTGTAGTGGAAGCGGCCGACCGTCTGCTCGCGCGCCCTGAGCAAGAGCTTGGCCTCGTCCACGGGCCGCTCCCTCAGTGCTTCAGCCGTGCGCGCCAGCACGACGAGGTGGGCGAAGCCGATCTCACCGTTCTCCACCGCCGCCACCGCAAGGGGCAGGCGCTCCACCTGGCGGCCGACCGCGATCCGGTCGCGGATCGCGCCCTCACCCATGCCGAAGGAGACTCGCAGCCAGTCGACCGGATTGAAGAAGCCGTACTTCTGGTGCTCGCCGCTGGCCGCGACCTCGGCCGCCAACCGACACCACTCGAGCTCCTCCAGGTCAATGCTCCGCCGCGGCCGGCCCAGCTCCTCGAGCTTGGGCGTCAGCGGGTAGAGATCCGGCGGGCTTGACAGCTCCGAATGCATGTTCGTAGTACAACGGATTCATCGAACGGGTGTTCGACGCCTTAACACCGGTCAGTCCCAGGCCAGTCGATGTCGAAGACGAGCTCCTCACCGTCGACGTCATCGATCTGGGTGCCGGTCTGCACGAACCCCAGCTTGCGCACCAGGTTCAGAGACGGCTGGTTCCAGGGTCCCACCGAGGCCCGAAACCGGTGTACGCCGCGCGTCACGGCCCAATCGAAAAGGCCGCGCACCGCCTCCTCCGCGTAGCCCTGCCGGCGGTGCTCTGGGAACACGGTGTACCCGACCTCCACCCAGCCGCGCCCGCGCAGCGGCGGCTCGTGAAAGCCGAGATGGCCCACGGCCGTGCGCAGCGTGCGCAGGATCATCAGGCGCGTCAGCCAGGGCAGCGCGTCGGCATCCGCGCGGACCATGCCCAGCCGGTAGCGCAGGTGAGTCCAGCGCTCTGCGCGGAAGAACCCCGGCAGGGCCACGCCCGCCTCGCGCTCGGCCCCCGCGAAGTTGCCCTGCAGAAGCGCCTCCATGAAGGCGACGGACATCGACCACAGGTCGAGCCGCGCCGTTCGGATCAGCTCCGCAGCGCGCTCTCCATGAACTCGCCCAGGTCCTTGCGCAGCTGCCGGATCGAGGGCTCGTGCACGTACATCATGTGGCCCGCCTCGTACCGCTTGAACGACACGTTGGCGCGCACCTCCGCGTCGAGCTGCATGTGGTCGAACGTCCACTCCGCCGCGCAGAAAGGCGTGGCCAGGTCGTAATAGCCGGACGCCACGAGCACGCGCAGGCGGCGGTTGCGATTCATCGCCCCCCGCAGTGGCGAGATCACCTCCGGATACTTGCCGTCGCCCTGCTCGCCCCACTTCCAGGGCCGCACCTTCTCCGAGATGATGTCGTAGAGCAGATCGCTGTCGAAGCCCAGGTCGCGGCGGATGTAGTCGTTGATGGCGGCCGTGTAGATGCCCTGGATCATCGAGTACGCGGGGTCGTATTCAGGCTGCTCGCCAGCGCCGTCGCGATCGATGCCCGTGTAGCGCGTGTCGAGGCGGCCCGTGGTCCGCCGCCGGCCGCGCAGCAGCTCCTTGAAGAAGCGCTGTGGCGACACGCGCAGGTCGCAGCGCTCCACGAACTCGCGACTCAACCCGCTGTACAGCGCCAGCCGCTCCGCGACCGATCTCTGCTCCGACTCAGGCGTGCGTCCCTCGCGCATCAGGAACGATGCGTAGTCCCCGAGTGCGAACCTCTCGACCTCGTCGGTCAATGCCTTGACCGTCTTCCAGCGCCTGTGGTCGAGCAGGCCGTGGTACCAGGCGGTGGCCGCGTACGTCGGCAGCATCAGCACGTATGGCAGGTCGTTGCCGGGATCTGGTCGCGCGGTCTGGAAGAGAAGGATGGTCGAGATCAGCACCACCCCGTTGACGTACATGCCCAGCTTGTCCGTGAGGTGGCCGGCCAGCGAGGCGGCGCGCGTGGTGCCGTAGCTCTCGCCCATCACGAACTTGGGCGACTCCCAGCGCCGGTTGCGCGACGTCCAGAGCCGGATGAACTCGCCCACCGACTCGGTGTCCTCCTGCAGGCCATGGAACTCCTTCGCGTCGTCCTTCTTGACGGCGCGCGAGAAGCCGGTGGAGACCGGATCGATCATCACCAGGTCGCTGAGGTCCAGGATTGAGAACTCGTTCTCGATCGCGCGATAGGGCGGCGCTGGCGGAACGTCGGCGTCGCCCAGCGGCACGCGACGCGGGCCGAAGAGCCCCATGTGCAGCCACACCGATGACGAGCCAGGCCCACCGTTGAAGGCGAAGGTGACCGGGCGCCGCGACGCATCGCGCACACCCGTGCGCGTGTAGGAAACGTAGAAGAAGGTGGCCTTGGGAGTCCCGTCGTCCTCCTTCAGCGTGCAGGTCCCCGCCACCGCCCGATAGGGCACGCGCGTGCGGCCGATGGTGACGGTGCCCTCGCTCGTGGACTCGCGGTCGGGCGGCGCCTCGACCGGCTTCTCCTCGGGTTTCTTCTCCTCCTCCTCCTTGGGCTTCTCTTCGCTCACCGGTAGGCGGGCAGTCCCGTGATCAGCTCGCCCAGTACCAGCGTGTGCACTTCGTTGGTGCCCTCGTAGGTGAACACCGACTCCAGGTTGTTCATGTGCCGGATCACGGGATACTCCAGCGTGATGCCGTTGGCGCCCAGGATCGAGCGCGCCTCGCGCGCGATGGCCAGCGCCTCGCGGCAGTTGTTCAGCTTGCCGAGCGAAACCTGCTCCGGCGTCAGCCGGCCATCGTCCTTCAGCCGGCCCAGGTGCAGCGCCAGCAGCGTGCCCTTCTCGATCTCCACCAGCATGTCGACGAGCTTGCGCTGCGTGAGCTGGAACTGCCCGATCGGCTTGCCGAACTGCGTGCGCGTCTTCGAGTACTCGAGCGCCGCCTCGTAGCACGCGCGGGCCGCGCCCATGACCCCCCAGACGATGCCGTAGCGCGCCTCGTTCAGGCAGGACAGCGGGCCCTTGAGCCCGCGCACGCCCGGCAGCCGCGCGGCGTCGGGCAGGCGCACATCCTCGAGGATCAGCTCGGACGTCACCGACGCGCGCAGCGAGAGCTTGCGGTGTATGTCGCGCGTCACGAAACCCTTGGTGCCGCGCGGGACCAAGAACCCGAGCACGCCATCCTCGCTGCGCGCCCAGACCACCGCCACGCCCGCGATGCCGCCGTTGGTGATCCAGAGCTTGTTGCCGTTGAGAACCCAGTCGTCGCCGGACTTGCGCGCGGTCGTGCGCATGCTGCCCGGGTCGCTGCCGGCATCGGGCTCGGTCAGGCCGAAGCAGCCGATGACCTCGCCCCGCGCCATCTTGGGCAGCCACTCCTGCTTCTGCTCCTCAGAGCCGTAGGCCCAGATCGGGAACATCGAAAGCGAACCCTGCACCGAGACGAAGGAGCGGAAGCCAGAGTCGCCCGCCTCCAGCTCGAGGCACGCCAGGCCGTAGCTGGTCGCGCTGGCGCCCGCGCAGCCGTAGCCCTGCAGGTGCATGCCCAGCAGGCCCAGATCGCCGATCTCGCGCGCCATCTCGACCGGGAAGGCGCCCTTCTCGAACCACTCTTCGAGGCCGGGCAGCACGCGGCCGCGCACGAAGTCGCGCACGCTGTTCCGAATCAGGCGCTCCTCGTCCGACAGCTGGCGCTCGAGTCCGAGCAGGTCCGCGGGGTCGGTCTTGACCGCGGCGCGGCGCTCGTGGGTGGTGGCCATCGCGGGATCAGAATAGGCTTTCGATGCGGCTCGCCCTGATCGGCACGGGGCGCATGGGCACGCCGATTGCGGCGCGGCTGCGGGCGGCGGGCCACGACCTGACGGTCTACGACCTCGCTCCGGCCGCCCGCCGGCGCATGGAGGACGAGGGCTTCACGGTGGCGACCGGCGTCGCCGAGGCCGCGGGCGGCCCGAACTGGTGCTGCTGAGCCTGCCCGACGCCGGCGCCGTGAGCGCGGTCGTGCGCGACCTGCCTGCCAGCGCCTTCGTGGTCGACCTCACCTCCTCGCTGCCGCGCGTCACCCGCGGGCTGGAGCGGCGGCTGGTGGACGCCCCGGTCAGCGGTGGGGTGGCGGGTGCCGAGGCGGGCACCCTGACCGCCATGGTGGGCGGCGAGGCCGCCGACCTGGAGCTGGTGCGGCCCGTGCTGGCGGCCTTCGCCTCGCAGATCTTTCACGCGGGTCCCCTGGGCGGCGGCCACGCCGCCAAGGCATTCAACAACGCCCTTTCCGCAGTTGCCTTGAGCGCAACCGCTGAGGCGGTGGCGGTGGGGCGGTACGCCGGCCACACGCCCGAGGGCGTGGTCAAGCGCCTCAACCACGGGCTCGGTCGCTCCCAGAACAGCGAGGTCAAGTTCCCGCGCGACATCCTCTCGGGCCGCTACGCCAGCGGCTTTACGGCCGGGCTGATGCTGAAGGACGTGGGCATCGCGATGGCGATGGCGTCCGAGCGAGGCGTGCCGGTGCCGCTGCTTGCGCTGGTCCAGGAGTGCTGGGCGCTGGTGCCCAGCGAGGCCGACTTCACGCGCGTCTACGAGGTGGTTTCAGGCTGGGGCGCGGGACCTTTCGCGAAGGTGCGCTGCGACCTCGACCACTTCGACCTGGCCGTGGCCGCCACCTGCCTGCTGGCGGCCCGTGAGGCGGTGGCCGTCGCGGAGGCGGAGGGGCTCGAGCGCGGCCCCTTCCTGGAGATCGTCAACGCCGGCAGCGGTCGCAGCGAGGCCACGCTCAACTTCGAAACGGGGCTCGGCTTCAAGCCCCGGCAGGCGGTGCGGGCGCTGGACGCGGTGCGCGCGGTCGCCGCCGCTGGGCCGCACGCGGTGCCGGTGCTGGCGCTGGCGGGGGAGCTCTGGCGCGCATGCTGATCGAGCTTTCGCAGCCCTACAGCCACGGCATGTTCAGCCAGAACCTGTTCCCGCCGGTCAAGGTCGAGCGCTGCATCAGCATCGACGAGCGCGGGGTCAACGTCACCTGCATATCGGCGGCGGTGCACGCGGGCACCCACGTCGACGCGCCTCTGCACTTCGTGCGCGACGGTGAGCCGATCCACGCGCTCGACCTCGAGCGCCTCCATGGCGCGGCCGTCTGCCTCGAGGTGGAGCGGGGAGCGCTCGAAGAGATCACCGCCGCCGACCTGGAGGCGGGGCCGCCGGTCGAGCCGGGCGACATCGTGCTCATCCGCACCGGCTGGGACCGCTGGTTCGCCACGGATCACGACCGCTACCACCTGCATCCCTACCTCTCGCTGGAGGCGGCGGAGTGGCTCGTGGAGCGGCGGGTCAAGCTGGTGGGCCTCGACGTGCCCACGCCGGACCTGCCCGAGCGCGGCTCGCGCCCGCCGGGCTTCGACTGGCCCGTCCACCGCCTGCTCCTGGGAGCCGGCGTCCTTGTCGCCGAGCACCTGGCCCACCTGGAGCGGGTGGCGAGCACCCGCTTTCGCGCCTATGCCCTGCCGGTCCCGATCGTGGACTCAGATGGGGCGCCGGCCCGCATCGTGGCCGAGCGGGCGTGAAGATCGCCGTCGTCGGCGGCGGCCACGGTGCGCTGGCGACCGCCGCCGACATGGCGCTGCACGGCCACGAGGTTCGGCTCAGCCTTCGCAACCGCGCCCGCTTCGCGACCGTCTTCGAGACCGGCGAGATCGCGCTGTCGGGAGTGGCCGGCGACGGCGTCGGGCGCCTGGCCGAAGTCACCGACGACCCGGCCGCGGCGGCGCGCGGCGCCGACCTGGTGCTGGTGCCGATGCCCGCCACCGCGCAGGCGGAAGTCGCCGAGCGCCTCCGCGGCGGCGCGCTGGTCTGCCTGCTGCCGGGCACCTTCGGCGCCTACCCGGTGGGCCGCCGCCTCGGCTCGCCGGTGGCGGAGACCGCGACCCTGCCCTACGGCGCCCGCTTCCAGGGCGGCAACGCCGTACGCATCGCCATGCGCGCGCACAACCTCCCGACCGGGGTCTATCCCGCGCGAGACACCGACGCCGCCGTGCGGCTGCTGGCCGGCGCCTATCCCCAGGTCGAGGCCGTGGAGGACGCGCTCTCCGCCGGCCTCCTCAACTCCAACGGGGCCCTGCACGCGCCGCTGGTGCTCATGAACGCCGGTCCCATCGAACGCCTTGGCGAATACGACATCCACGTCGAGGGCACCACGCCCCGCATCAGGCGGCTGATCGAAGACCTGGACGCCGAGCGCATCTCGCTGCGCCGCGCCCTCGGCTACACCTCGGCCGACTGGCCGCTGGCCGACTACTACGCCGACGCCGACTGGTTCTACGGTCCGGGCGCCTTCAGCACCGTGCAGCGCAAGTCGGTGTGGCGGGAGCCGCTCGGCTTCGAGCACCGCTACCTGTTGGAGGACGTGGGCTTCGGGCTGGTGCTCTGGTCCTCGCTGGGCCGCGCGCTGGGGGTGCCGACGCCGCTGGGCGACGCCTGCATCGCGCTGGCCAGCAGCCTCCTGGAGAGGGACCTCCGGAGGCACGGCCGCAGCCTCGAGAACCTGGGCCTCGACGGGCTCGACGCCGCCGGCCTACGGGCGCGGCTATGAGCCGACCGGCACCGCGGCGCCGTGGCGCAGCGGCAGCCGGAAGACGAAGACGCTGCCGGCGCCGACCTCCGAGCGGACCAGGGCCAGGCTGC
This sequence comes from Candidatus Dormiibacterota bacterium, assembly GCA_036378695.1. Lineage (GTDB taxonomy): Bacteria > Chloroflexota > Dormibacteria > Dormibacterales > Dormibacteraceae > CF-28. The sequence goes on along the minus strand of DASUVY010000100.1, from coordinate 6,516 downwards.
CGCCCAGCCGCTCGGCCAGGTCGCGGCTGATGGCCAGGCCCAGGCCGGTGCCGGGGACCGGGGTGTGGTCGGGGTCCTCCGCGCGCACGAAGCGCTCGAAGATGCGCTCCTTCATCTCGGGCGGGATGCCCCGGCCGTGGTCCTCGACCAGGACCTGGGCGTCGCCGTCGTCGGTGGCCGTGATGCGGACCCAGGGCTGGCGGCCGCCGTAGGCGAGGGCGTTGTCGATGAGCGTGTCCAGGATCCGCGCCACCTGCTCAGGATCGGCCTCCACCGGCAGCGCGTGCGAGGGCAGCTGGCAGGTGAGGTCGGCGTGCAGCAGGGCGGCACGGGGATCCGCCCGCTCCACAGCCTCCTGGACGGCGCGCCGGAGGTCGAAGGCGACGCGCATGGTGGGCACCGTGCCGGCATCCACACGGCTGGCCAGCAGCATCTGCTCGACGAGGCCGCTCAGCTCCTCGGTGCGCCGCGTAACCGTGTCCATGACGGCCGCCCAGCGCGGGGGAGCCGCCCCGAAGCTTCCCTCCTGCAGCATCGAGAGGTAGCCGCTGATCACGGTCACCGGCGTCCGCAGCTCGTGCGCGGCCGCGTTCATGAACTCGGAGCGGGCGCGGGCGTTGGCCTGGAGCTGCTCGCGCTCGGCTTCCAGCGCGTGCACCAGGCGCTGCTGGCGCTCCCGCAGGGCACCCACGACCAGGGCCCCCACCACGGAACTGAAGACCAGGGCAAAGAGCGTCCGGCCGTCGGGCGCGCTGCCGGCCAGGTAAGGGGCGTAGGCCGCGAAGGCCACCGCAAAGAGCCCGCTGACCAGCGCCGGGCGCAGGCCGTCGGTGGCTGCGGCCACCGCCACCAGCAAAACGTAGATCAGGCCGCGGGCCTCGTAAGGCACGCCGAAAGGGGTCCGCGAGAGCATCTCCAGGAGCGTGATCGCGGCCACCATCAAGAGGGGCGCGCGCACGGTGCGCACCCCCAACAGCAAGAGCGCCAGGCGCCCTTCACCCCGCATGCGCCCCCGAGCCTAGCCCGGCTCCCGGCGGCAAGACAAGACGTTAAGGGCAGTATTTCGAGCAGGTGACCAGGTTCGGCGTGCAGCTCCACGGGTCCTTCCCCATGTGGGAATACCCGGCGCTGGCGCGGGCTGTGGAGAGCCACCAGGCGTTCACCGAGCTGACCGTCCACGACGTCGTCTGGTGGCGGCCGGTGTGGCCGATCCTGACCCTGGTCGCCGAGCACACCGAGCGCGTGCTGGTGGGCCCCGATGTCACCCATCCCTACCTGGTGCACCCCGCCGTCACCGCCCAGAACCTCGGCGCACTGGATGAGCTTTCCAGGGGCAGGGCCGTGCTGGGGGTAGGCCGCGGCTCCTTCCTGGAGCCACTGGGGATCCCGCGCCGCGACTCCGTGCGTCGGGTCCGCGAGCTGGCCGAGGAGGTCCAGGCCACCCTGGCGGGCGGCCGTCTGCGCTGGCAGCCGCCGCGGCCGCGGGTGCCCGTCTTCCTGGGCGCGTTCGGCGAGAGGATGGTGCGGGCCGCGGGCGGGGGCTGGTGCGACGAGGTGCGGCCGCCGGGCACCTGGGATACGCGTTACCTGGAGCACCTGCGAGGCCTGCTGCCGCCCGACGTGGAGCTGGGCTGCGACGTCTGGGTCTCGCTGGATGCCGACCGCGAGCGGGCGCGCGACCTGGCCCGGGCGCAGCTGGCCGCCTTCCTGCCGCAGATGAAGCCGATCGCCGACTTCTACGGGGTCGATCCGGCCGCGCCCGTGACCGACGAGGTGCTCGACCTCTTCTTCGCCGCGGGCACCGCGTCAGATGTTGATGCCGGTTTGAAAAGGCTTCTGGAAGCGCGGCCGGCGACCGTCATCTTCAGCGGCCGCCTGGGGCCCAATCCGGTTCGGGCGCTGGCCGAACTGGCCGAAATGACGCACTAGATTTGGCGGTTGCGCCAGGAAGGTGCTACAGATTCGGTAGCTGATTCTCGGCACGGTAGGAGGAGCGAGATGGCAACCGAGCATGTCCCCGGTGGCACGGTCCCGGCTTCCGCGCCACCGGTTGTCGACGCACCCCAGGAGCTGGCGGCCTGGGAGGGCCTCGAGGCCACGCAGGAGTTCAAGGATCTCGTGCGCGCACGCTGGAAGTTCGTGATCCCGGCCACCGTCTTCTTCCTCGTCTACTACTTCTTGCTGCCACTGCTGAACGGGCTCGCGACCGGCTTCATGCGTACCAACGTCATCGGCGACGTCAACGTCGCCTACCTGTTCGCGCTTTCGCAGTTCCTGATGGCGTGGCTGCTGGCCTGGTTCTACATCCGGCGCGCGAATACGGTCTTCGACGCGCTGGCCGGCCGCGTGCGTGAGCGCGCGGGTCGGAGGGTGCAGCCATGAACGTGACGCTGGTGCTGTTCCTGATCGTCGTCGGGATCACACTCGTCATCACCGGCTGGGCCGCGCGCCGCGCCAACACCACGGTGCAGTTCTGGGCCGCCGGTCGCGGCATCAAAGGCTGGCAGAACGGTTTGGCCATCGCCGGCGACTACATGTCGGCGGCATCTTTCCTGGGCATCGCGGGGCTGATCGCCTTCAACGGATATGACGGCTTCATGTACTCCGTCGGATGGCTGGTGGCGTACCTGACGGTGCTCTTCCTGATCGCGGAGCCGATGCGCAACACAGGCAAGTACACGATGGCGGATGTGCTGGCCTACCGGATGCGGCCGGTGCCGGTGCGCTCGGCGGCCGCCGTCTCCACGCTGGCGGTCAGCGCCAGCTACATGATGGCGCAGATGATCGGGGCGGGCTCGCTGATCAAGATCTTGATCCCGACCCTCGACACCAATCTCAAGAGCTGGTTCAACTGGGAGGTGCTGGGCACCAAGCTGGATCCCTCGATCACCCTGGTCGGCCTGCTGATGATGATCTACGTGATCGCGGGTGGCATGGTCGCCACCACCTGGGTGCAGATCGTGAAGGCCGTGATGCTGATGGGTGGCGCGATCCTGCTCAGCTTCCTGGTCCTGCTGCACTTCGGTTTCAACCTGGGCAACTTCTTCAGCAAGATCGCATCCGTCAAGGACGCCAAGTCCGGCCTCAATTTCATGCAGCCGGGGATCCAGTACCAGTACGGCAAGGAAACCGTGTGGGGCATCGACAAGGCCCTGCTCGAGAACATCTCGCTGGGCATGGCGCTGATCCTGGGCACCGCGGGCTTGCCGCACATCCTGATGCGCTTCTTCACGGTGCCCAACGGCCGCGCGGCGCGCACGTCGGTGGCGTGGGCGATGGGGCTGATCGGCAGCTTCTACATCATGACCACCTTCCTCGGTTTCGGCGCCGCCACGCTGGTGGGCAAAGCGCACATCTGCGCCGTGGGCAGCACCTGCAAGACGCCCAACAGCAACCTGGCGGCACCCAAGCTCGCCGAGTTCCTGGGCAACAGCTTCTTCGGCTCCGGCGGCGGCGAGTTCCTGCTGGCGCTGATCGCCGCGGTGGCTTTCGCAACCATCTTGGCCGTGGTCGCCGGCCTCACGCTGGCGGCCTCCAGCGCGTTCTCGCACGACTTCTACGTCAACGTGCTCCGGCGCAGCATCTCGCACAAGGAGGTCAGTGAGCGCGAGCAGGTCCTGGTGGCTCGGATCACAGCCGCCGTCGTCGGCCTGGTCGCGATCTGGCTCGCATCCAAGGCGGGGGCGACCACCAACGCGGCGGCCTTGGTGGCCGGCCTGGCGTTCGTGATCGCGGCGTCGGCCAACCTGCCCGCCATTCTGTTCACGCTCTTCTGGAAGCGCTTCAACACCTGGGGCGCGGTCGCGGGCCTCCTGGGAGGCACCGTGATGTCGATCTGGCTTTACACGATCGGCCCGGGCTTCTCGCTCCCCGTGCCCACGCATCCCGCCTTCCCGCTGGCCAACGTGGGGATCGTCAGCATCCCCTTCGGGTTCGCCTGCGCCATCGTCTTCACCTGGATCGGCGAGCTGGTCCGTGCCGATCGGCTGGCCGAGCTCAAGTTCCACGAAATCGATGTCCGGGCGCAGACCGGACTGGGCGCCGAGCCCGCGGCGGCGATCTAGGGCCGGCACGACCTGCACCTCCCTCCGCCGCGGCGGAGGGAGGTGCTCACCTCAGAGGCACAGCCGAGGATCCGGCTCGATCCTTGGCGCCTAGCCACGACGCTGCTGTCGCCGGCTTCTGCGGTGCTCGCTTGCGCATTTTCAACGCGCGCGCTGCGCTCCTCGGCGCCGGCGAGCGCCTCGCCGCGGCAAGCCACCAAATCTCTGAGCCGGCCCCTCGGCCGCGCCTCTATTCGGCCTTGCCGTAGGCCTTGATCTCTTCGAGCTCCTCCTTGGAGAGCTCGCGCGGCGTCTCCCCGCGCTCGACCTTCCTGGACTGAACGTCGTGCTTGATCACGTCGACGATCTCGGGGTTGGCGAGCGTCGTGATGTCGCCGGGGCTGGTGAAGTTGGAGATGCCGGCGATGACGCGGCGCATGATCTTGCCCGAGCGCGTCTTGGGCATGTCGGCCACGATCCAGACGTTCTTGGGTCGCGCGATCTTGCCGATCAGCTTCTCGATCGCCTGGCTGACCTTGTCCTCGATCTCCTTGCTCGGCTTCAGACCGGGCTTGAGCGCGACGTACATCTCCACGGCGCGGCCGCGCACATCGTCCATCACGGGCACCGCCGCGGCCTCGGCGACCTCGTCCACGGTGAGGCACGCCGACTCCAGCTCCTTGGTGCCCAGTCGGTGGCCGGCCACGTTGATCACGTCGTCGACGCGGCCCAGGATCCGGAAGTAGCCGTCCTCCGCCTGCAGCGCCCCGTCGCCCGCGAAGTAGGGCCAGTCGTGCCAGTCCTTGCTGTTGGGGTCCTTGTTGTACTTCTTGTAGTAGGTCTCGACGAACTTCTCGGGCTGCCCGTAGATGGTCTGGAAGATTCCCGGCCAGGGGTTGCGGATGCACATGTTGCCCGCCTTGCCCGAGCCCTTGGGGATCTCGTTGCCCTGCTCATCGAGGATCACGGGCTGGATGCCGAGCGCGCCGGGACCCGCACTGCCGGGTTTCATGGGCATCAAGCCGGGCAGCGTGGTGCACAGGAAGCCGCCGTTTTCGGTCTGCCACCAGGTGTCGACGATGACGGCCGCGCCCTTGCCCACCGTGTTGTAGTACCAGCGCCAGACGTCGGGCTCGATCGGCTCGCCGACCGTGGTCATGTGCTTGAAGTGGTAGTCGTACTTCTGCGGCTCGTCCGGGCCCACCTTGCGCAGCATGCGGATCGTGGTGGGCGCGGTGTGGAAGATGTTGACGCCCAGCCGCTCGGCGATCCGCCAGGGGCGGCCGGGGTCGGGGTACGTCGGCACGCCCTCGTACATCACGCTGGTCGCGGCCAGCGCCAGCGGCCCGTAAACGATGTAGGAGTGGCCGGTGATCCACCCGATGTCCGCGAAGCACCAGTAGGTGTCCTCGGGATGGATGTCCTGGTAGTACTTCGAGGTTCCGGCCACGTATGAGAGGTAGCCGCCGATGCTGTGCTGGCACCCCTTGGGCCGCGCCGTCGTCCCGCTCGTGTACATGAGGAACAGCGGCGCCTCGGCCGGCAGCGAGAGCGGCTCGACGATCTTGCCCTTGTAGTCCTTGAGCAGCTCGTCCACGAAGAAGTCGCGGCCTTCGACCATCTCGGTCTTCGACGAGTACTGGCCGGCGTGGCGGCGCCAGACCAGGACCTTCTCGACCTTCTGGCCCTGCTTCTCGGCGGCCGCGATGGCCTCTTCCGCCTTGACCTTGTGGTCGATCAGCTCGCCGTTGCGGTAGTAGGCGTCCATGGTGACCAGGACGGTGCTCTTGGAATCGGCGATGCGGTCGCCGCAGGCGGCGCCGCTGAAGCCGCCGAAGACTTCGGAATGGATGATCCCCAGGCGCGCGCAGGCCAGCATGGAGACCGGCAGGTCGGGAACCATCGGCAGGTGGAAGGTGATGCGGTCGCCGGTCTTCAGGCCGCAGAAATCGCGCAGCAGCGCGGCGAACTCGTTGACCCGCTTGTAGAGCTCCTGGTAGGTGATGGCTTGCGTGACCTGGTCCTCGGGCTCGGGCACCCAGATGAAGGCCGCCTTGTTGCGGTACTTGGGCAGGTGGCGGTCGACGCAGTTGAAGCTGGCGTTGAGGCGCCCGCCCACGAACCACTTCCAGAAGGGCGGATTGCTGGTGTCGAGCGTGGTGTGCCAGTACTTGTCCCAGGTCAGGAGGTCCGCGTACTCCTTGAAGCACTCGGGGAACTTGTCCTCGGCGAAGCGCTCGAGGATGGCGGGATCGTTGGCGTTGGCCTGGCCCACGAACCTGGCGGGCGGCGCGTAGTACTCCTCCTCGCGCCAGTGGACGGCGATCTCCGATTCGGAGATCTGCACTTCCGGGACTTCGGTCTCAGCGGTCATCGTCTGGCCTCCCTGGGACTGTGTTCACCTCCTCGCATTGTGCCCCTTAGCCTTGTCGTAGATGGACCTGGCCACGCAGCTCATGCTCGAGGCCTTCGC
>DASUVY010000099.1:0-21240 GCA_036378695.1 Candidatus Dormiibacterota bacterium | reverse complement strand
GCCCGGCTCCTAAAACCCGTACAAATAGGTCACGAATCGTGACAGCCGGAGTGTCCGGCAATTCTTACGCGTTGCCCTGCTCGCCTATCGGGGCAACCCCCACTCCGGCGGTCAGGGCGTCTACGTCAGGCACCTGAGCCGTGCCCTGGCGCGCCTTGGCCACCAGGTGGAGGTGCTCTCCGGCCAGCCCTACCCGGAGCTCGACCCAGGCGTGGGCCTCACCCGGCTGGAGAGCCTCGACCTGTACCGCCCCGAGGAGCCCTTCAGGCGCGGCCGCGGTCTGCGCGACCTGGTCGACGTCCTGGAGTTCGGGACCATGTGCGTGGGCGGCTTCCCCGAGCCGCTCACCTTCAGCCTGCGCGCCTGGCGGCACCTGGGCGAGTGCCGCCGGGAGTTCGACGTCGTCCACGACAACCAGAGCCTCGGCTACGGGCTGCTGGGCATCCAGCGCCTGGGACTGCCGGTGGTCGCCACCATCCACCACCCGATCGCCGTCGACCGCCGGTTGGAGCTGGCGGCCGCGCCCAGCTGGCAGCGGCGGGTGGCGCTCCGCCGCTGGTACGCCTTCGTGAGGATGCAGCGCCGGGTGGCGCGGCGGCTGCCGCGCCTGCTGACGGTGTCCGACGCCGCCCGCGACGAGATCGAGCGCGAGATGGGCGTCCCGGCTGCGCGCATCGCGGTCGTCCCCAACGGCGTCGACGCGGCCACCTTCCGGCCCCGCCCCGACCGCCCGAAGGTGGAGGGCCGGGTCCTCGCCACAGCCAGCGCCGACGTGCCGCTCAAGGGCCTGGTGCCGCTGCTGGAGGCGGTGGCGCGGGTCCGCGACCGGCGCCGGGTCGAGCTGGTGGTGGTGGGCAAGCCGCGGCGTAACGGCGCGGTCGCCGCCGCCATCGATCGCCTGGGCCTCATGCAATCGGTGCGTTTCGTGAACGGCATCGGCGAGTCCGACCTGGTCGACCTGTACGCGCAGTCCGAGCTGGCCGTGGTGCCCAGCCTGTACGAGGGCTTCTCGCTGCCGGCTGTGGAGGCGATGGCCTGCGCGGTGCCCGTGGTGGCCACCACGGCCGGCGCTTTGCCCGAAGTGGTGGGCCCCGACGGTGGCGCCGGCTTCCTGGTCCCGCCGGGCGATGCCCCGGCCCTGGCCGCGGCCATCGACCGCGCCCTCGGCGACACCGCACTGCGCCGCCGCCTCGGGGACCAGGGCCGGGCGCGGGTGCTGCAGCGCTTCACCTGGGAGCGCGCGGCGGAGGCGACCGTCACGGAGTACCGCAAGGCTTGCTGACCGTCGACTACGACCGGCTCGGCCTGCGGGCCGGCGACCTCCTGCTGGACCTCGGGGCGGGCACCGGACGCCATGCCCGCGAGGCGGTGCGCCGAGGTGCGCGTGTGATCGCGCTCGACCTGCGCGCGCAGGACCTGCGCGCCACCGGCGAAGGTCCGCTGCTGGTCCAGGGCGACGGTCTCGCCCTGCCCTTCGGGGACGCCACCTTCGACCGGGTCATCGCCAGCGAGGTCCTCGAGCACATCCCGGAGGACGGCGCCGCCATCGCCGAGCTGCGCCGGGTGCTGAAGCCGGGAGGGCGGCTGGCCGTCAGCGTGCCGCGCTGGTTCCCCGAGCGCATCTGCTGGGCGCTGTCCGACGAGTACCACGCCAACGCGGGCGGGCACGTCCGCATCTATCGCGCCTCGGAGCTGCGCCAGAAGCTGGAGAGGGGAGGCATGCGGGTCCGGGGCGGGCATCACGCCCACGCCCTGCACGCGCCCTACTGGTGGGTGAAGTGCGCTGTCGGTCCCAGCGACGAGCGGCACCCGCTGCCGCGCCTGTACCACCGCTTCCTGGTCTGGGACCTGATGCGCAAGCCGCGCCTGACCCGCGCCGCCGAGCGCGCGCTCAACCCAGTGCTCGGCAAGAGCGTCGTGCTGTATGCCGATGCTTGACTTCGACGCCGCCGAGACGGCGGCCGCCATAGCCACGGTCCAGCGCCGGGACGGCTCCATCCCGCATCACCGGGGCGGACCCACCGATCCCTGGAACCACGTGGAGGCGGCCATGGCCCTCGATGCCGGCCGCTTCAGCCGGGAGGCCGAGCGCGCCTACCTCTGGCTGCTCAGCACCCAGCGGGCGGACGGGTCCTGGCCCATGCGGGTGTCCGGTGACCGGGTCGAGGACGCCTCGGCGGACGCCAACTTCTGCGCCTACATCGCGACCGGGCTCTGGCACCACTTCCTGGCCGCCGGCGACGAGAGCCTGCTCGAGGAGGCCTGGCCCAGCCTGGAGCGCGCGGTCGAGTTCGTGCTCGGGCTGCAGGCGCCGGGCGGCGAGGTGCTCTGGGCTCGCGACCCCGCGGGCCGCCCCTGGCCTGGGGCACTGCTCACGTCCTGCTCCTCCATCCACGCCAGCCTGGGCTGTGCGCTGGCGGTGGCCGCGCAGCTCCACTACGCGCGTCCGCGCTGGGAGCTGGCGCTGGCCCGCCTGGGTGAGGCCATCCGCACGCATCCCGAGGCGTTCGAGGACAAGGACCGCTACGCCATGGACTGGTACTACCCGATCCTGGGCGGCGCCCTGACCGGAGAGCCGGCCCGGCGCCGGCTGCTGGCGCGCTGGGACGAGTTCGTGCTGGAGGGCTACGGCTGCCGCTGCGTGTCCGACCGGCCCTGGGTGACCGCGGCCGAGACCGCCGAGCTGGTGATCGCACTGGAGGCCGCCGGGCTCCGGGCGGAGGCGGTCGAACTTTTCGGCTGGATCCAGCGGCTGCGTGCCGCCGACGGGTCCTACTGGACCGGCGCCACCGTCCCCGACCAGGTCCTCTGGCCCCGCGAGCGGCCGACCTGGACCTCGGGGGCGGTGGTGCTGGCGGCGGACGCGCTCTGGGGCGAGGGGCTCACCTCAGGGCTTTTCCGAGGGGCTACCGCGCTGGAGACGGTCGCTTGAGCACCCGCAGGGACCCGGTCGCGCCCACCTCCCGCCATCCGTCGGACAGCGCCCGCTCGTAGATCACGAACGGCGGCCGGCCGCCCTGAGCGGGATCGGGGAAGACGTCGTGGATCGCAAGCAGGCCGCCCTCCGCCACCAGCGGCGCCCAGCCCGCGTAGTCGGCGTCGGCCGCCGCCTGGGAGTGGCCGCCGTCGATGAAGACCAGCCCGAGCGGTGTCCGCCAGGCCGCCGCCACCGCCGCCGAGCGGCCCACCATCACCACCACCGTGTCCTCGAGCCCGGCCTCGGCCAGCGTCTGCCGGAAGCGGGGCAGGGTGTCCACGCGGCCGTCGGCGCCGGTCAGCGCCGGGTCGTGATAGGCCTGCCCGGGCTGATGCTCCTCCGAGCCGCGATGGTGGTCGATGCTGAAGAGCAACACCCCGGCCGCGCGCGCCGCAGAGCCGAGGTAGAGCGCCGAGAGCCCGCAGTAGCTGCCGATCTCCAGGAGCGGGCCGACTCGCGCGCCTTCCAGCGCCCAGCGATGGAGGGCGTCGCCCTCCGGCTCAGGCAGGAAGCCCGGCGTGCGCCGGGCCAGCCGCCGAAGCTCGGGCGTCAAAAAAGGGGGGTCCCCGCAAAATCGGAGATTTTGTGGGGTCCTAGTCCGCTACGGCGTCCAGGATCTGGTCCCAGGTCGCATCCAGTGTGATGCAGGTCTGGAACTGGGCGGTCACGTCCGGCTGCACGAAGGGCGGGGAGCCCCAGAAGCGGTTCCAGGTGCGGATCCCGACGACCCGGTAGGGGTGGGCGCCACCGGCAGCGTCGTAGTAAGTGATGGTGTCGCCCACGTGCGTGTTGATCAGAGGTGTGAAGACGCCCGGGTTGTGGCCGATGAAGTAGTTGCGGCCGCCCAGGCAGGCGTCGATGGCCGCGGACTCGTGCGTCAGCTCGGCGGCTCCGCTGCAGTCGGTGTAGACGCCGACGCCCGTGTCCAGCCCCAGCTGCTCGCTCACCAGGCGGTTCTGGGGCGGCGGGGGCGGCGGCGCGTAGAGCTCGAGGTCACCCGAGGTCGGACCCACGCCGAGCCCGGAGGTGGCGAAGAGGAGAGCGAACAAGCCCTGAACCATCGCCGAGCCACTGTGGCTGGGCTAACCGGCCCAAGCCGCCGCATAGGCGCAAAGCGGTGTTAATAAGCGCCGCTATTTCTGGCACCCCCGGCAGAAGTTGAGCGGCTCCCGGTTGCTGCCCAGCTGGCTGATGCGGTGGCCGCAGCGCGGGCAGTTCTGGCCGCCCTTGGCATGCACTTTCATGAACTTGCGGTCCTGCTTCGACTCGTCGTAATCGGGATTGGCCAGGATCGCCTTGACCGCCCGGTCGAGCACGGTCGGGATCGCCTCGTAAAGCGCCTGCTCCTCGTCGGGCTTGAGGGACGGCCGGCGGCGCAGCGGCAGCAGGCGGGCCTCGAAGAGGATCTCGTCGGAGTAGGCGTTGCCGACGCCGGCCAGAAAGGCCTGGTTGCGCAGGAGGTCCTTCAGCTCGTCGCGATAGCGGCGCAGGCGCTTGCGGAAGTCCTCCAGGGTGGTCTCGCCCACGGCGTCGGCCTCGGGGCCGAGGTCCGCCCAGGCCGGCACGTCCTTCTTCAGGTCGGCGGTCCAGTAGATGCGGCCCATGTCGCGGAAGTCGAGGTAGCGCAGCTCCCGCCCACCCTCTAGACGAAGAGAGAAGACCTGGTTGCCGGTGACCTTGTCGTCCGCAGACGCGAGGTCGAAGCGGCCGCCCAGCATCGGGTTGATGACCAGCGAGCGGGGCTCGCCGCCGCGGGCCAGCTCGAGGTCGAAGACCAGGTGCTTGCCGCGCCGCCAGGTGCGCGTGAAGCGACGGTAGGGGACTTCCTGCTGGAACTCCTCGACCGGGTAGCGCAGGAGGTGGGCCTTGCGCGGCACCACCTCGCAGGCCGTGACCAGGGCGCCCTCCAGCTGCGGTCCCAGGACCTGGCGCAGCGCTTCCAGCTCAGGCATCTCAGGCATGGCTCATCCAGTTTCGGGGTAAACAAAAAATGTCATGCGTTTGGACAGGTTTACCGAGAAGGCACAGCAGGCCCTCCAGGCCGCCGCCGAGGAGGCGACCGCGCGCGCCCAGCAGGCGATCGAGCCCGAGCACCTGCTGCTGGCCATGGTCCGCCAGCAGGACGGCATCGCCGCGCCCATCCTGGAGGCGGCGGGCGTGTCGCTTTCGGAGCTGGAGCCGGCCCTGGTCTCCGACGTCGAGCGCTTCCCGCGCGTGCAGGGCGGCGGCCAGGCCTTCGTCTCCGACCCGCTGGCCAAGGTCCTGGAGGCCGCCGACTCAGAGGCCAAGAACCTCAAGGACGACTACATCTCCACCGAGCACCTGCTGCTGGCGCTGGCCGGCCAGCCCGTCCTGAAGAGCCAGGGCGTGACCCGCGAGAGCCTGCTGGACGCGCTGCGCAAGGTCCGCGGCAACCGCCGCGTGACCGACCAGGACCCTGAATCCAAGTACCAGGCGCTGCAGAAGTACGGCCGCGACCTGACGGCGCTGGCCGCGCAGGGCAAGCTCGACCCCGTCATCGGCCGCGACGAGGAGATCCGGCGCGTGATCCAGGTGCTTTCCCGGCGCACCAAGAACAACCCGGTCCTGATCGGCGAGCCCGGCGTGGGCAAGACAGCGATCGCCGAGGGCCTGGCCCAGCGCATCGCCGCCGGCGACGTGCCTGAGGGCCTCAAGAACAAGCGCGTGGTGGCGCTCGACCTGGGCGCGCTGGTGGCGGGCGCCAAGTACCGCGGTGAGTTCGAGGACCGCCTGAAGGCGGTGCTCAAGGAGGTCCAGGACGCCGAGGGCCAGGTGGTGCTCTTCATCGACGAGCTGCACACTCTGATCGGCGCCGGCGCCGCGGAAGGCGCCATGGACGCCGCCAACCTGCTCAAGCCCGCGCTGGCGCGCGGCGAGCTGCGGGCCATCGGCGCCACCACCCTTGACGAGTACCGCAAGCACATCGAGAAGGACGCCGCCCTGGAGCGGCGCTTCCAGCCGGTGTTCGTCGACCAGCCCTCGGTCGAGGACACGGTCAGCATCCTGCGCGGCCTGAAGGAGCGCTACGAGGTGCACCACGGCGTGCGCATCAAGGACTCCGCGCTGGTGGCCGCCGCCATGCTCTCGCACCGCTACATCACCGACCGCTTCCTGCCCGACAAGGCCATCGACCTGGTCGACGAGGCGGCCGCCCGACTGCGCATGGAGATCGACTCCCTGCCCGCCGAGCTGGACGAGCTGGAGCGCCAGATCCGGCAGCTGGAGATCGAGCGGCAGGCCCTCAAGAAGGAGAGCGACAAGGCGTCGCGGGAGCGGCTGGCCGGCCTCGAGAAGCAGCTGGCCTCGCTGCAGGAGCAGCGGGACGCGCTGCGCTCGCGGTGGGACCGGGAGAAGCAGATCATCGGCCGCATCCGCGAGCTCAAGCAGAAGATCGAGGAGACCCGCCACGACGCCGAGCGCGCGGAGCGGGCGGCCGACTTCGAGAAGGCCGCGCGCCTGCGCTATGGCGAGGTGGTGGCGCTGGAGAAGCAGCTGGAGGAGGCCAACGGGCAGCTCCAGGACCTGCAGGGCTCGGGCGGCGCGCTCCTCAAGGAGGAGGTCGACGAGGAGGACATCGCCCAGATCGTCAGCCGCTGGACCGGCATCCCCGTCAGCCGGATGCTGGAGGGCGAGATCCAGAAGCTCATCCACATGGAGGAGCGCCTGCACGCGCGGGTGGTGGGCCAGGAGGAGGCCGTGGAGGCGGTCGCCAACGCCGTCCGGCGCTCCCGCTCAGGCCTGAGCGACCCCAACCGCCCGGTCGGCTCCTTCATCTTCCTGGGGCCCACCGGGGTGGGCAAGACCGAGCTGGCGCGAGCGCTGGCCGAGTTCCTCTTCGACGACGAGCAGGCCCTGGTTCGCCTGGACATGAGCGAGTACCAGGAGAAGCACACCGTCTCTCGGCTGGTGGGCGCGCCGCCCGGCTACGTCGGCTACGACGAGGGCGGGCAGCTGACCGAGGCGGTGCGCCGGCGGCCCTACTCGGTGGTGCTCTTCGACGAGATCGAGAAGGCGCACCCCGACGTCTTCAACGTGCTGCTCCAGATCCTCGACGACGGGCGCCTGACCGACGGCCAGGGGCGCACCGTGGACTTCCGGAACACCGTGCTGATCATGACCTCCAACCTGGGCAGCCAGGTCATCCAGGACATTGCCAATCGGGAATTCGAGGATGTGCAGAAGGCGGTGCTGGGCGTGCTCCAGCAGCACTTCCGGCCCGAGTTCCTGAATCGCGTCGACGAGGTGATCGTCTTCAAGTCGCTGACCCGCGAGCAGCTGGGGGCGATCGTCGAGATCCAGCTGCAGCGTCTCCAGAAGCGCCTGGCCGAGCGCCGGATCCGCCTGGAGGTCGCCGAGAGCGCCCGAGAGCTGCTGGCCGAGCGGGGCTGGGACCCCGTCTACGGCGCGCGCCCGCTCAAGCGGACGATCCAGAAGCTGCTCCAGGACCAGCTCGCGATGCGGCTTCTCGAATGCCAATTCGCAGAGGGCGACACCGTCGAGGTGGACGCCAGGGACGGGCAGCTGACGTTCGAGAAGGCGGAGGCGAGAGTCCCGGTCGCTTAACGGCGGTCCGTGTACTGCACGACCTGCTGGAAGGTCGGGCGGTTGACCCAGGGGATGTTCGGCACCGAGGCCACGCCCACAGGCGAGAAGACGATGTCGTCGCGGGCCGGGTTGCATTGGCCGGAGCCGCTGTTGGACCGAGCGCAGGTCCAGGCGTTGGGATCGCTCGACCCGTAAGCCTTCGCCAGGCTGTCGATGGTCGCTTGCAGCGCCGCCTGCAGGCGCGCCGCGCAGCCCGGCTGGCAGTAGCTCTGCGAGTAGCCGTTGGCGATCGCGGGGTTGACCGCCTGCCGGAAGGCGCGCTGCAGGTAGCCCTCCCAGCCCCCGTCGTAGGCCGAGCCAGTCGGGCCCGGCGGGTTGTTGATGGCGAGGATGCCGGCCAGGGTCGCGTACTGCCCGCCGTCCAGCCAGGCGTCGAAGACGGCGTGGGTGAGGCGGGGATAGAGGTCGTCCATGATCGCCACCGCGTTGCCCTGCTCGTAGGCCCCCGAGCTCGCGCGGTCGCGGCGGTGGGCGCCGGCCGTGGCCCAGGCGTCGAGGATGCCGACGACCTGGTTCTGCTGCGGCGTCAGCGCCGCCGGCGCCAGGGCCGCCTCCATCTGCTTGACCAGCTGTGAGCCGTCCAGGTCGACGGTGCCGGCGTCCTCCATGGCGTTGACCATGTCGACCGGCTGCACGTTGCCCCGCGCGACCAGCGCGGCCACACGGTCGCGCAGCGACTCCGAGCGGTAGACCGGGCCGTAGGCGAAGTTGGAGTCGGCGGCCGAGAACTGGGGCGCGGGCTTGTTGTTCCAGTTGGTCATATAGCCGGCGGGCGGGTTGATGGCCCGCGGGTGCGGATCGTTCCCCGAGAGGTTGGCCGGCTCGACGCCGCGCCATTCCCACTGGCCGGTGCCCCAGCTGGGGAAGTTGGGGTTGACGGCCGGGTTGCGGTTGGGCAGGGCGCCCGACATGTAGTACGCGATGTCGCGCGAGTCGATGTAGAACCAGTTGAACGTCCCTTGCTCCTTGCCGGCGGCGACCTGGAAGTCACGGGCGCCGTGGATCTTGTCGGGGTCGTTCCAGTTCAGAAAGGCGGCCACCGAGCCCAGCTCGTCGAACCAGGTGCTGCGCTGGTAGGAGACGGCCACGGGCACCGGCTGGCCGGTGGCCGGGTCCACAGCGAGGGTGCGGCCGACCACCGGCCCGTGCACCGTCCGCTCGATCTGGATGGTCACCACCTGCGGCGGGTTGGGCGCGCCCGGCGAGGGCTTGGCGACCTGGCGGTCGGTGCGCTCGTACATGGGCGTGCACTTGCCGCTGAACACGTACGAGGTCGAGCGCATGGTTGCCGGCGACCCGTCCGGGTTGCAGAGGCGCTCCGCGCGCTCGTCGACGATGTCGGCGCCGGCCGAGG
Organism: Candidatus Dormiibacterota bacterium; assembly: GCA_036378695.1. Lineage (GTDB taxonomy): Bacteria > Chloroflexota > Dormibacteria > Dormibacterales > Dormibacteraceae > CF-28. Next base: position 12,283 of record DASUVY010000099.1, on the reverse strand, counting down.
TGGCGCTCCAGGCGTAGTCCACGCCGTGCCCCAGCTCCACGAAGACGTCCGTGCCCGGGAAGGAGGCGCCGCGGGCGTGGATGCCCGGGCCGTGGATGTCCTCCTCGTGCAGGATCTCGGGGTCGAAATAGCCGGTCTGGGGCCCGAACACCGCCACCGGGTGGCCGCCGGCCCCGGCCGCGGCGCCCACCAGGAGCGCGTTGGAGGCGTGGTGGTTGGGCCGCAGCACGAAGCTGAGGTCGATCGAGACGGGGCCCACCGCGACCTGGCCCAGGCCGCTGCCGGCGGGCGGCGCGGCGCCGTTGCAGAAGTCGGTGGTGGGCGCCTGGGTGGGCATGGCCAGGCTCTGCGCGTTGACGCTGCCCACCTGCTCGTAGGGGAAGGCCTGCGTCAGCGTGGTGATGGCCTCGGGGTCGTTCTGCGACCGCAAATCGGACCAGATGGCGGCGCCCCGGGCCTGGCCGTAACGCTGCGTCAGGGAGCCGTACAGAAGCGCCGAGTCGACCTCGTCGCCGCCGCCGGTGGCGATGCGAAGATGGCCTGCACCAGCGTGGCGATGGCCACGATGTCGGTGAGCTTCCAGGGCACCGGCGCCTCTTGGAGGGCGGGGTACTCGGCGGGCAGCTTGTTGGGGTCGGCCAGCGCCTCCTGGATGTACTGGTTGACGCCGTCGCTGTAGGCGGTGGCGTCGGCGTAGACCTGCTGGCCCTCGGTGAGCCCGCCGGCGAAGGGCTGGCTCAGCTCGGTGCGGGCCTTGTCGACCTGCGCCTGCAGGTCCTGCTCGCTGTAGCCGGCCACCCGCGCCACCGAGCAGTCGAGCGCGAGGGTGGAGGCTGAAGGGCCCAGGAAGGCCGACAGCTGGGAGCGGCCCAGGTGCCGGAAGACATCCATCAGGAAGAGCCGGTCTTCGGCCGCCGCGTAGCCGGCCCCGAACTCGGTGTCGTAGCGGGTGGCGCCAAAGATGTGCGGGGTGCCCGACTGCTTGTCGCGCAGGATCACGGTGCCGCCATGCGGCGTCTCCATGCGCTCCACGTCGGCTGGCGCCACCCCGAAGCCGGAGCTCTTGTAGTAGGCGGCGAGCTGCGCCGCCGCCAGGTTCGGCGCCACCTTGACCAGGTCCGCGTACATGGCCAGCTGGTCCCGGGAGTGGGGGGCGGGCTGGCCCGAGGCGAACTGCACGACGCTGGTGCCGCCGGTGGCGCCCGGTGGCAGCACGTTGCGCACCGTGCCGGTGGGCGAGCAGTCCGGGAAGGCGTCTCCGACCGGCCCTCGAACCGAGGCACAGCCGGCCGCGCCCGCGGGAAGGCTGCCGGGGAGCAGCAGCAGCGCCACCGTCAGCAGGGCGGCCATCCCCAACCGCCGCATCAGCCGCGGCACCAGGGGTTGGCGGGCACGCCCGCGCAGGGGTTGGGCATGCCGGCTTGCGGGGCCAGGGGCAGCATCTGCACCTGCGTCTGCTGCGGGTAGCCCGGGCAGGGGCCGGCGATGCCGGTGGCGCAGACCAGCTGCGGCCCCAGCACGGCGTCGTCGCCGGCGTTCGGACGCCCGCAGGGCGGGCCGTCGACCGGTGAGCTCTGGATGTCCGGGGGATCACTGGTGAGCGGACCGGCGGTGTCCGTGTTGCCGTAGAAGCAGTTTCCGGGGTCGGCGGTCGACTGGTTGCCGAGGTCGCCGTTGCTCGGGTTGCCGAACCCGCCGTTGTGGCGGAAGACGTTGTCGTGGACCAGGTTGCCCTTGGAGATGAAGTCGCAGGCCCCCGGCAGCTGCACGCCCCCCTGGCAGTGCGAGACCGGCGGCGGCGTCTCGGTGTCGGGAAGGTCGTGCACGATGACGCCCCAGGACCCCTCGTTCTCGACCCGGTTGCCGTAGACGTTGTTGTAAGAGGCGCCCGCCAGCTCGATGCCGGCGCCCACGGCGCCGGAGGCGGCGATCCCGAAGCCCGGCACGTTGGGGTTGTTGTTGTCGTGCACGTAGTTGTTGCGGATCAGCGTGCAGATCTTGGTGGCGCTGCCCGGACAGCGGCCGTCCTGGGGCGGCGGCGCGTCATCGTTGTTGAGCGAGTTGGGGACGATGCCGCTGCGGTTCAGGTCCCACTCCGAGCTCTCGATGACCAGGTGCCCGCCGGCATTGGTTCCCGAGAAGCCGAGCGCGTTGTTCTCGACGTGGAGGTGGGAGAGGACCGCGTTGCAGTCGGCGCAGGCGCCCACGTAGACGCCCGAGTCGCCCATGTTGCTGGCGTAGCCATAGCTCATGCTCCCGGGCCCGTCGGAGTTGCTCACGAAGAGCCCGTACATGCCCATTGGCGCGGCAGAGCCGCCCCAGTAGGTCGAGGTGGTGCTCAGGTAGTTGCCCCACCATGTGCCGGGGACGGCGACGCCGCTGCCGTCGCCGAAGTTCCACCAGACCTGGTTGCCGCCCTGTCCGCCGGTGGTGGCCAGGTAGTTGCAGACGGTGAGGTTCTCGACGTAGACGCCCGCCGCCTTGTAGACCTCGATGCCGTTGCGGCCCGGCGTGCCCTGGAAGGCCGCGTCATCGGTGCAGGCCCTGGACGCGCCCGGCCGTGTGCCGTCGACGATGACCCGGTTGCGGTCGAGCCCGCGCAGGTGGAGGCCGGGCGTGGTGACGTAGACGCCGGCCACCGGTCCGTCCTCGTGGTAGTCGCCCGGCCAGACCAGCACCCAGTCGCCCGGATGGGCGGCGTTGACCGCCGACTGGATGGTCGAGAACTGCGTCCCCGCCGGGCAGGCCTGGTTGCAGACCAGCAGCACCTGGGCGCCCGTGGCGGCGCGCGCGGGCGTCGCCGTCAGGGAGAGCAGGACCAGCAGGGCGGCCGCCAGCGAAAGGCGGCGCGTACGCATATGTACTCACGTACGAGGGCTTCGCGCGGCTGTCAACCGCGCGTATTGAGAGGTGCGGCCGAAAAGTCAGCCGGATCTTCGGCGCCCATGCGCCGCATCTGCGGCGTCGCCTTCTGCGCTACTCGCTCACGCAGCTCAGGCTGCGCTCGCTCCGTTGCTCGGCGGCTCCTTGCATCCGCAGCACCTGGCCACCGAATCTCTCGGCCGACCTCTCGGCCACCCCTCTAGGACTCGGCTGCGGCGCCCTCCGCGGAGTGGCCGTTGCGGCGGCGGCCCATGGTGACGTTGCCGTTGAGGGTCGCCCCGTCCTCGATCGCCAGGCGGCCCACCTGCACGTTGCCGTCCAGGCTGCCGTGGCCGGCCAGCAGCAGCCGCTCGGCCGCCACCACGTCGCCGGTGACCTTGCCGCGGACGCTGACGTTGCGGCCCGAGATGGGGGCGCTGACCTTGGCCGAGGGGTCGATCTGGACGTCGCCGGATGCGGCCAGCTCACCCTCGACGGTGCCCCGCACCCGGATGTCGCCTTCCACCGTCAGCTTGCCGACCAGGCTGTCCCGGGGTCCGAGCAGGATGCTCGAGCCGCCGCCCTGGTTCGTCTTGTTGCGGCCTCGGTGGCCGCTTTCCCCCGCCTGCGCTTCGACTTCCATCTGGCCTCCTTGAAGGGGCTTCCCGCAGTTGCGCCGAGCTACCATCCTAGCCGCATGGTCGGGGGCGGAGCCCCGCTTAGCACACGCCCCCAGACTTGAGCACGAACCCAGCCCCGAACCTCCTGACCCACCTCGTCAGCTTCTTCGACGAGTTCGCCGACCAGTACGACGGCTGGGCGCACGGGTTCCACAAGAAGGCCGCCGAGCGGCTGGTCGCGCTGGCCCACCCGCTGCCCGGCGAGCACGCGCTCGACGTTGGCTGCGGCACCGGCCTGGTCACCCGCGCGATCGCCCACAACGTCGGCCGCCGGGGGTCGGTGGTGGGGATCGACATCGCGCCCCGGATGCTGGACGTGGCCCGCCGCCACGCCCCCGCCAACGTGCACTACCTGTACATGCCGGCCGAGCGGCTGATCTTCCGCGACGCCGCCTTCGACCTGGTCACCATGGGGCTTTCGCTGGCTTACTTCGTGGACGCCGAGGCGGCGCTGGCCGACGGCCATCGGGTCTTGAAGAGTGGCGGCCGGCTGGCGGTCTCCTGCCAGCGCCGCGGGCTGGCCACCGACGCCCAGGAGGAGTTCTTCGCGATCCTGGAGCGGATGCGGGTCGACCACCCCTTCATGCGCCTGCCCCGCCATGGCGAGGAGCGCTCGGAGTTCGGTGAGCCGGAGGCGCTGAGCGCGCTGCTCTACAAGGTCGGCTTCGACGAGGTGAAGCTGGCGACCATGGTCACCGGCGGCCGCCCCAAGAACGCGGCCGAGTGGGTGGACCTGATGAAGGGCGCGGGTCCGCTGCCCCACTCGCTGCTGGCGACCATGGGCCCCGCCCAGCGCCGGCGCCTGGAGGACGAGCTGGAGGAGGTCATGGGCCGCCTCGACGAGGACGCCTTCCGCTACCACATCGCGGTCACCTTCGCGCTCGGGTATCGCGACTGAGCTTCGACAGCGACGTCGCCCGCGTCTTGCGGGCACTGGAGCCGGGTGAGGTCGTGACGTACGGGGAGGTGGCGGCGCGCGCCGGCTACCCGGGGGCGGCGCGCGCGGTGGGCAACTACCTGTCCGGCCGCTGCGGCGCGGAGGAGCCATGGTGGCGGGTGGTGCGGGTTGGCGGCCGCCTGGCGGCGGTCAACCGGGTTCGCCAGACCGAGCTGCTGGCGACCGAGGGCGTGCTGGTGGTGGCGGGCCGGATCGCGGACCCGGAGCTGCGCGAGCGCCTCGCCGCCGACCTGACCGGCATGCCCGAGGCCTAGGAGCGCTGCCAAGGCGCCGTCTTCATGAAACAGCACCCATATCAGCGGGCCAAGCCTGATCCTTTCATGAAAAGGCACCAAATGGGCCGCCCACAGCCGTGGTTACCCTTGGGTCGGAATACAGCGGTTCAAGGAGCGTGCCATGACCACGTCGCTGCCAGCAGTCATCTCCCGGTACTTCACGGCAGCCGACAATGGCGACGACGACGCACTCGTCGCCTGATTCACCGACGATGCCGCCATCGCCGACGAGGGCCGGACGTGGCACGGCCACGCCGAGATCCGGAAGTGGCGCGAAGACGTCGCCACCGCCTATGAGTACACGCTCGAGGTCCTCGGCGCCGAGCCCAGCGGCCAGACGGGCGGACTCGAAGCCTACGACGTCCAGACCCGCCTGGAGGGCAACTTCCCCGGCGGCACCGTCGACCTGACCTACCGTTTCAGCCTGCGCGACGGCAGCATCGCCAGGCTGGACATCGGTCCGGCCGAGTCGTGAGCCTGGTGGCCAAGAGCGGGAAGGGAGGGGTCCCACGCGCCAGATGGCAGTCCCTCCGGTTCGTCCCCGCCGTCGCCCAGGCCGAACGGCTGTTCGACCTCATACATCCGCGCGACCGCCGCGTTAAGGGAGCCAGATGCCCGATATCCGCGTATCGCTGTCCCTTGATGGCCAGCTGATCCCTAGTGACGACGTAGCCGACACGATTGACGATCTAACCGAAGCCCTGCGAGAAGTGGAGTCGGCTGTGACGGGCCAGCCGGCCAAGGTCGTCTGGCGGTGGGATCAAGAAGCTGCCGTCCCCCTGGTGGCCTCGTCGAACGGCGTGCCAGAAGACGCGCTTCGCAGGATCGTCTTCGAAGTAGATGCCGGGTTCCAGACACTCGCGGAAGCCAAGGGCAACGAGGTCCGTTGGCCCGTGACTCTCAGCGAGCGGGCGCGACAGTCGATAGAGAAGATCGTTCGGCGGCTGGACCAGGTGGAGTCCATCCACGGTTAAGGTCGAAGATCGCCCGCCAAGAGTTATCGAGGAACTGGACCTTCCCGGAATCCGTGTTAGGCGCGAGGCCTACGTTGAAGAGTCGGCCCTAGAAGGCACCGTCGAAACGGTTTCCCAGAGGGGAGGCAGCTTCGGTTCACGCTTCGCGAAACGTGGACAGAGCGAGCGATCCAGTGCTACTTCAGCAGCGATCCGATGTGGCGGGCATGCCTTGGGGCCGCTGAAGAGACTGCCGGAAATCTCGGCGGAGGGCGTTGTACCGGTCCGCTGTGGCGAGATCCGGACTCCCCCTCGGCAGGCTTGCCGGCGTGGTCATCACCGCGGTCATCATCTTCTGTGGCGGGCTGGCGGTGGGCCTCCAGTTCGGCCGTTCGACAACGGCAACCAAGTCGACCTCTGTCGGGCAGACCGCACAGACCGGACAGGCCGGCCAGTTTGGGCCTGTCGGCGTTGTCACCGACGGATGGCTGACGCTGGCAAGCGATCCCGCCGATTTCATCGGGCAGGGCGAGCACCTCACGTTCACGATGACGACGGCGGCCTTCGACATCGCTGGAACCGCCGGAGGCGCGCGTGCATCGGTCAACGCTTCCCCCGAGGAGCGGTTCGATATGCACTTCGTGCCTCCGCAGGGCCGCAACCTGTCACCCGGGCTCTATCCAAACGCTCAAAGGTGGCCCTTCCAGTCGCCCGTGGCACCCGGTATGGACATCGACGGAGTGGGACGGGGATGCAATGAGTTGAGCGGCACCTACCAGGTGGTGGACATGTCATTCGACCCCGCTGGTCGCGTCACCGAACTCGACATCAGGTTTGAACAGCATTGCGAGCACGCACTTGCGGCCTTGCGGGGAGAGCTGTGGGCGACGACTCTGTCAGGCCACCACAAGCACCTACCGAGCATCCCGACCGCGTAGCTGCCGGCGTCAACTCTGACTTGACGATCACAGGCAGGACCAGCGCCCATTGACCCATGCATGACCGTTTCGGCATCCCCTGGGCGCTCGGTCGGATAACCCTTGTCGTCGGAGAGTGGGGAGTGGACAGCAGGTGAGTGCCGGGCCGCTGTTGTGACGCTTCCACCGGGGGGAGGTCGCGAATGCGACGAACAGACCTCACCCTGATCGAACCCGCAGACCACCGTCGCGCAGAAGCACCGTCGGTCTCACCTCAGCAGCCGCCCCCCCAGCTCCTGGCAGGCGGCTCCGTTCGTCATTCAGCGAGGCGCTGTCGATGACCGCTCGCTGGCCGGGTCGAAGTCCAGGTCGCGGCTGTTCCGAAGCCGGGCCGACCTTGGGCTGCCGAGTGGCGGGAAGGGAGGGATTCGAACCCTCGAGGGAGTTTCACACCCCCTACTCGCTTAGCAGGCGAGCGCTTTCGACCACTCAGCCACCTCCCCGGTGCGGGCCGCCGCCGATTTTAAGACGGCGGTCCTGGGCCCCCCGCGGGCCGCCCCATACTTTTCGCGTATGCAGGCACCCGGCGGCCCCGGCGCACCGCCGTCCTGGGGTCCCGGGCGCAAGCAGGGCTTCGGCACCGCCCCCGGCGTGCGCAGCAAGGTCTGGCTGACGGTCGCGCGCGGGAACCTCAGCGAGGTCTTCTTCCCGCGACTGGATCAACCCTCGCTCCACGAGCTGCGCTTCCTGGTCGCCGCGCTCGGCTCGCCGCCCGTCGACGACGCTCGGGAGGCGGCCCACGACGTGCGCTGGGTGCGGCCGGGCGTGCCTGCCTTCAGCGTGGCCAGCGTCCACACCGAGTACCGCCTGAAAAAGGAGTTCTGCTGCGACCCCGACCTCAGCGCGGTCGTGGTCAGCGGGGAGTACCGGCCGGAGCTGCCGGACCTCCACCTCTTCCTGCAGGCCTCGGCGCACGTCACGCCGGGCGGGCCGGGCAACGACGCCTTCGTCCTCGACCGTGACCCCCCGGTGCTGGTCCTGCGCCAGGACCAGAACTGGATCGCCATCGTAGGACCCTTCCAGAACGCGATGGCGGGCTACGTCAACAGCTCCGACGTGCTGGTCGACCTCCACGACAACGACGGCGAGCTCCAGGGCGCCTGGACGGAGGCGCGCAACGGCAACGTGGCCGTGGGCGCGCGGCTCGGCATCCCCAGCGGCGCCTTCCAGCTCGCCATCGGGTTCGCGCACTCGCGCTCCGACGCCGAGGAGGTGGCTCGGCAGAGCCTGAGGCGGGGCGCAGGGCGGGTGCGCGAGCAGTTTGAGCAGGCCTGGCGCAACCTGCCCGACCTGGATCCCAACGTGCTCAAGGTGGCGGGCGACGGCGGGGACCTTGCGCTGGCCTCGGTGGCCGTGCTGCGCTCGCTGGAGGACAAGACCCACCGTGGCGGCTTCGTGGCCGCACCGGCTGCGCCCTGGGGCGAGAGCTGCCAGGACGGCGATCAGGTCTACCACATGGTCTGGACCCGCGACCTCTTCCACATCGTGAGCGCGCTGCAGGACATGGGCGACGCCAGCCCCGCTCTCCGCGCGCTCGAGTTTCTCGCCGGCCGCCAGCGGCCGGACGGGGCCTGGGACCAGAACTTCACGCTCGACGGCAAGGCCCACTGGACGGGTATCGAGCTGGACGAGGTCGCCTATCCCATCCTCCTGGCCTGGCGGCTGAGCACCACCGGCGCGCTGGAGGAGGACCCCTGGCCGGAGCTCGTGAAGCCCGCCGCGCGCTTCCTGCTCACCAACGGACCGATTACACCGCTGGACCGTTGGGAGGACGCCGGCGGGCTTTCACCGTCGACGCTGGCAGCCTCGATCGCGGCGCTGGCGGCGGCCGCCGAGTTCGCAGATGACGGCGGCGAGCATGTGGCGGCCCGCCACCTGCGGGCGGTCGCCGACTACTGGCACGACCGCGTCGACCCCTGGTGCTACATGCGCGCCTTCCGCCACTACGTGCGCCTCAACGCCGATCCGGACCGGCCACCGGCGCCGGAGGCGGTCACCGGACTGGAGTTCGTGGAGCTGTTCCGGCTGGGCCTGCGGGCCGCCGGGGATCCCCGGATCGAGCACAGCCTTTCCACCGCCGACGCCGTGCTCAAGGCTTCCCTTCCGCCGGGACCGGCCTGGCGTCGCTACATCGGCGATGGCTACGGCGAGCTGCCGGACGGCTCACCCTGGCGCCCGGGGGTGGGGCAGGGACGACCCTGGCCGCTGCTGACCGCCGAGCGGGCCCATCGCGAGCTCGCCATGAAGCAGCCGATCGCGGAGCTGGTGGCGGCGCTGGAGGGCTTCGCGGGGCCCGAGCTGATGCTGCCCGAACAGGTCTGGGATGCGGACGACATCCCGGCCCGCGAGCTCCAGAACGGCCGGGCCACGGGCTCGGTGGCGCCGCTGGGCTGGGCCCACGGCGAGTACTTGAAGCTGCTGGTCGCGCTGGCCTCCTCGCGGCGCACAGACGTGGTGGAGCCAGCCGCCCGCCGCTACGCCGGCCAGGCTCCGCAGAATCCGGCCTTCGTCTGGCACCCGCGGCACCAGTTCAAGACCTTCCCGGTGGGCCGCCTGGTCTCGGTCCAGGTCGAAAAACCCGGGCTGGTGCGCTGGACGGCCGACCAGTGGGCGAGCTACAAGGAGCTGCCGCTGCAGGACACCACGCTGGGGCTCTGGGTGGCCACGCTGCCCACGGACATCATGCGGCCGGGCGCCAGCCTGGAGTGGACGACCCACCACGACGGGGCCTGGGAGGGCGCCAACCACGCGGTGCGTTGCGTGGAGGCCGAGGCATGATCCGGCTCGAGCCGTGGGGGAAGGCGGACCTGCCGCTGCTCCATAAGCTGCTCGGCGACCCCGTGATGACGGAGCACCTGGGCGGGCCGGAGAGCCCGGAGAAGCTGGCTGAAAGGCAAGCTCGCTACGAGCAGCCGGGGTCGAGGCAGTTCAAGATCGTCGACGCCGCCACAGGCGAGGGCGTCGGCCACGTGGGCTATTGGGAGCGCGATTGGCGCGACCAGCCGGTCTATGAAACCGGCTGGTCGGTGGTTCCGGCGTTCCAGGGGCGAGGAATCGCCGTCGCGGCGACCCGGGAGGTGATCGCTAAGGCGCGTGCCGAAGGCGAGCGCCAGTACCTGCATGCATTCCCGTCGGTCGACAACCCGCCTTCCAATGCCATCTGCCGCAGGCTCGGCTTCGTGCTCCAGGGCCCCTGCGATTTCGAGTATCCCAAGGGCCACCTGATGCGGTGCAACGACTGGCGTCTCGACCTCTGGTCGGAGGCCTAAGCCCGCAGCGCGCCCCGGAACTGCTCCAGGTGGTCGCGGTCGTGCCGCAAGAGCATGGCCACCGTCTTGGCCAGAGGCTCTTCGCCGCGCGTCGGGTGGAGGCCCGGCCTCTCCCAGTCGGCGGGCTCCAGGCGCTCGAGCAGGTCGCAGGTGGCGCGCCGATTCACCGCGAAGAGCTCCAGCGCCTCCGCCGCCGGGAGCGCGTCGGCGAAGCGGCGGTTGAAGTCCTCCTGGTCGAAGGCTGCCAGCGGCGGTCTCTCGAGCGTCAGAACCATGCGGACGCGCGCCCCGGCCAGCACCTCGAAGTGAGCGAGGTGCGCGAGCACCTCGGCCGGACTCCAGCCCTCAGCCGTGCCCGAAGCACCCATCCGCTCGGTCAGCTCGACCAGCTCGGCCGGCGTCCGCCGGAGACCGGCTATCAGCTCAGCCGGCGACGACCGGGGGCTTGGGTCGCTCATCGACGTGTAGCTGGAAGACGTCCGGCCGGGCGTAGTGGCCGGCGACGTCAAAATCGAACTTCGCGCGAGGCAGCTGGTCGAGCTCGAGGTCGGCGCAGATGATGACCTCGCCCTCGTAGTCAGGGCCGGCGAGCATCACCCCGAAGGGGTCGACGATGCAGGAGCCGCCGCGCGAGAGCACCGTGTCGGGGTCTTCGGAGAGCGCATTCGGTATGTCCGCCGGGTAATCCGAGCGGCGGGCGAATTGGTTGCAGGAAAGCACGAAGCAGCGCCCCTCGACCGCGATGTGGCCGACCGTGGAGATCCAGCTGTCACGGGCGTCGGCGGTCGGCGCGCAGTAGATCTGGATGCCCTTTGCGTACATCGCCATCCGCAGCATGGGCATGTAGTTCTCCCAGCAGATGACGGCGCCCAGCCGGCCGTGAGGGGTATCGAAAACCGGCAGGGTGGAGCCGTCGCCGTAGCCCCAGACCAGGCGCTCGGCGGCGGTCGGCATCAGCTTGCGGTGCTTGCCCAGCAGCCCGCCCGCCGGGTTGAAGAAGAGCACCGTGCAGTACAGGGTGCCGCCCTCGCGCTCGATGACGCCCATGACCAGATGCACACCGTGATCGCGGGCCATGGCCCCGAGCCGGTCCACCTCTGGCCCCGGCACCTCGAGCGCGCTCTCGAAGTAGCGCCGGAAATGGTCGCGCCCCTCGGGGCTGCGACTGCCGACCACAGTGCCAAAGGTGATGCCGCGGGGGTAGCCGGAGAGGAAAGCCTCGGGGAAGACGACCAGCTGTGCGCTCCGGCCCGCGGCCTCTGCGACCAGCCGCTCGGCCTTCTCCAGAGTGGCTTCGCGGTCGAAGGCCACCGACGCAGCCTGGACCACCGCCGCGCGCACCGAGCTCAGCGCTCGTCCTCCTCGTCGTCCTCGACCTCGCCGCCCAGGCCCAGCGGGCCGGAGGGGTCCTCGTCGAACTGGCTGTGCAGCTCGCCGCAGTCGGCGCAGCGGTAGAACTCGCCGATGAAGCCGTCGTGCCAGACCGAGAAGGTGACGGTGCCGGGCTCCTCGACCAGGATTTCCTGCTCCAGGCGCCAGATCACCTGCTCCCAGCCGCCCTGGGCGACCTGCTTGTCGAGGATGACCAGGCAGTAGGGATGGGGGTCGCCCCAGAGCATGCTGACCTCGCCCAGGCGCTCCTCGTCGTGGTTGACGATCGACCAGCCCTCCGCGCTGCGGCCGCGGGTGGCGCGGACCAGGCGCAGGCCTTCCCAGAAGCGGTCGGCGGCCTCCCGCTCGGCCTTGTCGTGCTCGGCCTGCGCCTCCTGGAAGGCGCCCCACATGCGCAGCAGGTGGTTGCGGAAGCGGTGGTAGCGGCTGAGCTGGTCGGGGCTCTTGGGCGAGCCGATCAGCTGCTCGAAAGCATGCTCGAAGGCGGCCTCCACGCGCTCTTGGCGGTCGCTCAGGTCGACCCCCCAGTCGGTGTCGTCGGAGAGCCGCATGGACTCGTTCAAGACGACCTCGAAGTCGAGCCAGTCCTCCCCGAACTCGGGCACGAAGACGTTCTCCACCACGTCGGCCAGGCGGTGCTCCTCGAGCAGCGCCGGCGTGACTTTGCCGCGGGCCTCCACCCACGACTTCCAGCCCATCACGTTGTGCACCCAGTAGTCGAAGACGGTGACCGCGTACTGCAGCGCGGCGGGCGACGACCAGATCCCGGCCGGCCAGGTGCGGCGGCCGGCGCGCACGCGGTTGTACAGCGCGATCACCTGCTCGTCGTCGAGATACTCGTTTTCCACGGCCCTGATTGTCCGGAATACCCCCTGGTACGCGTGGGTATATTCCAGCGAGATGTCCGAGAACGGCTT
>DASUVY010000098.1:0-21953 GCA_036378695.1 Candidatus Dormiibacterota bacterium | reverse complement strand
AGTTGGCCTTCATGCCGTGACCAGCCGCCGGCGCAGCCGCTGCAGGCGGCCCGCCACGCTGGCGTCGATGACCCGGTCGCCGAACTGGAGGACCACGCCGCCCACGATCGCAGGGTCGACCCGGGTCTCCAGGCGCACCTCTTTGCCCAGCCGCTCCCCGAGGTCGCGACCGAGCCGGCGGCGGTCGGCGTCGCCGAGCTCGACCGCCGTGGTGGCCAGCGCGCGCACGCGCCCGGCGGCCTCGTCGGCCAGCCGCTCGTACTCGTCGATGATGCCGTCCAGCGCGCCCACCCGGCGCGATGACACCAGAAGGCGGGCCAGGTTGAGGCCCTCCTTGCCCATCGCCCGCGTGCCCAGGCCGTCCAGGACCTCCAGGCGCTGAGAGGGAGGGATGGTCGGGTTGTTGAACACGGCCTGCGCCCTCCGATCCTGGAGAACCGCCCGGACAACCTCGAGGCGCCGGCTCCAGGCGTCGATCTCGCCTTTCTCCTGAGCCAGATCGAAGATGGCGCGCGCGTAGCGCCGGGCGGTTCCGCTAGCCACGCTCGGCCGCCACTTCCTTGATGGCGTTGTCAATGAGCTTCTTGTGCCGGGCGTCGTCGAGCGACTCCCCGATCACGCGCTCGGTGGCCTCGACGACGAGCTCGGCCACCTCGCGCCGCACCGAGTCCAGCGCCTTCTGGCGCTCCGCGACGATCTCTACCCGCGAACGCTCGACCAGGCGCTTGGCATCCTCCTCCGCCTTCTGCCTGAGCTCCTCGCGCAGCTGGTCGGCCGAGCGGCTCGCGCCCGCGATCACGTCCTGGGCCTGCGCACGGGCGTCGTCCAGCTGCTTCTGCGCGTCCTCGAGCTGCTTCTGGGCCTCCTGCCGGGCCTTCTCGGCTTCCTCCAGCTCGGCGGCGATGGCTTTCTGACGGGCTTCGGCGGCCTCCATCACGCGTGGGTAGACGTAGCGCCAGAGGATGCCGAGCATCAGCAGGAAGGCCGCCACCTCGATCCAGAAGGTGGCGTTGATGTTGAGGATGCCGGCTTCGGCGAGATACATCGGCCTCAGCTGACGCCCTGGGCGACCGCGAAGATGAAGACGAAGGCGAGGGCCAGGTTGATGAAGTACATGCCCTCGACCAGGCCGATGATCAGGAACATGATCGTCGACAGCCGGCCCTGAGCCTCAGGCTGGCGGGCGGTGCCGCCGATGGTGGCGTTGCCGACCAGGCCGTCGCCGATGGCGGCGCCCATGGCGCCCCCGGCAAGGGCAAGTCCGGCGGCGATCAAAGCGCCGGCGATTGCGATCGCGTGATTCATCCGACTCCTCCTAATTCCGAACTCAATGGGCGTGCTCGTCGTGACCTTCGACCGCCTGGCCGAAGTAGATGATCGTGAGCAGAAAGAAGATGAAGGCCTGGAGCGTGCCGATGAAGAAGACGTCGAAGAGCTTCCAGACCGTGACCAGGGCCGCGGAGACCGCATAGGGAACGTAGGGCACCGGGAGCGAGGTGATCATCACCGTCAGCACCCAGAGCATGATCAGCCCACCGAAGATGTTGCCCATCAGGCGCAGGGCCAGCGTGACCGGCTTGGCGATCTCTTCGATGATGTTGATGACCGTGAAGCCCGCCCGCGCCCAGATCGGGAGATCGAATGGGCGCGTGAGGTGGTGCAGGAACCCGAGCACGCCGCGCGTGCGTATGGCGTAGACCTCCGCCGCCAGGAAGACCACCACCCCCATGGCGAGCGTCTGGTTGAAGTCGGTGTTGGCGGGCGCCAGGGGCTCGGGCAGAGGCAGGAAGGCGATCCAGTTGGCGATCAGGATGTACATGAAGAGCGTGAGCGCCAGCGGGAACGCGATGGCCGGCGGCGCGTGGCCGACCGTGATCCGAAGCTGGTCGCGGGTGTAGCCGGCCAGCAGCTCGAAGACCATCTGGAGGCGGCCGGGCCGCCGCGAGTCGAGGCGTGAGGCCACGTAGAAGCCGAGCAGGATCGTGAGCGCGATCGAGACCAGGGTCGCGGTCAGGCTGGCGTAGTTGACCTGGCAGAAGAAGGCGCTTCCGGAGCAGACGTCGACCGCGGGGTGCGTGACGGGCGGCTGCTGGATGGCCAAGAAGGTCATCAGGAAGGTCATCGCTGGGCCAGGACCTCCCGAGCGGCGGCGCCGGTGAGGGCCAGCTGGGCCAGCGCCAGGCCGGCAGCGACCAGCCAGAGCAGGTCTACGCCCAGCGGCAGCCCGACCGCCACTCCGGCGGCGGTGAGCAGGCTCAAGCGGCCCAGGCTCAGCATCCGGAACTGACCCACGCCCAGCGATTGCTGAGCCAGGAAGCCGTTGACGGAGCCGATGAGCAAGCCGGCGGCCAGGGCCGCCCCCGCCCGCCAGGACAGAGCCAGGCCCACGCCGAGAAGTCCGGCCACGGCGCCGGCAGCGCACAGCAAAAACGTCGACCTGAGCGTGCGCCGCACCTCGATCGGGCCCCTTCGCCTCACAAGAACCGCTTGAACCTCACGTAACCCGCCGCGATGGCCGCGGCGATGCCCAGCGACAAACCGACCAAGGTCAGGATCGGTCCTGTCCGCAGCGCGCGATCGAGCACGATGCCCAGGACCAGGGGAACGATGAAAGCCGCAGCCAACGACGCGCCCAGCCCGGCCAAATCGGCGCCGCTGGGGCTTTTACCGCCGCCCGGCGTCATCTCCCGAACTTGAGTCTAGCTGAGGGCCCGAGTCCCAAGCAGGCGGTCGAGCCCCGGCGCGGGGATGCGACGGGCCGAGCGGATCAGCAGGTCGCCCACCACCGTGGAGAGCGGCACCAGCATCAGCAGCACCACGGCGGCCAGGGCCCGGCGGTGGCCGAAGATCATCAGGCCCAGCGCGCCCAGGATGGCGCTGCAGCAGTAGAAGAGCAGGCAGGTCTGGCGCTGGGTCAGGCCGAAGTCCAGCAGCTGGTGGTGGATGTGGCGGGTGTCGGGGTGCGCGATGGATATCCGGCGCCGGCGCCGGCGCACGATCGCCCAGGCGGTGTCGGCGATCGGCACCGCCAGCGCCAGCAGCGGGAGCAGCAAGGCGAACACGGCGGCGATCTTGGCCACCCCCAGGACCGAGATGAGTGCGATCGCGAAGCCCAGGAAGTTGGAGCCGGAGTCGCCCATGAAGATGCGCGCGGGGTGCCAGTTCCAGAGCAGGAAGCCCAGGCAGGCGCCCGCCAGGGCGGCCCCGAAGATCACCACGTCCGGCTGCCCCTTGGTCGAGGCGGCCACCAGAAGGACCACGGCCACGATCCCGACCACCCCCGCCGCCAGGCCGTCGACCCCGTCGAGCAGGTTGACGGTGTTGGCCATCCCCACCTGCCAGAGCACGGTTAGAGGCAGGGCCAGCAGCCCCAGCTCGACGATGCCGCCGCCGGGCGTGCCGAAGTAATTGATCTGGAGGTCGGAGCCGAAGGCCGCCGCCGCCACCACGGCGAGGGCGACCTGGACGCCCAGCTTCAGCACGGCCGGCATGCCGAGGCGGTCGTCGATCACCAGGATCACCGCAGCCGCGCCGGTCACCGCCAGGATGGCCATCTTCTCCACTTCGTCCGGCGCCAGAAGCAGCACGCTGACAGCGAACGCCGCATAGAGCGCCAGGCCGCCCAGCGCCGGCGTCGGGCGCTTGTGCAGGTCGCGGTCGCGCGGCACCGCCATCACGCCCAGCCGCCGGGCGATCGGGATGGCCAACCCCGTCAGGGCGGCGGCCAGGACCGCGGCGAGCAGGCCCGGCGGCAGCGCCGGGGCCAGGTGGCGGATGACCGCGTCGACGAAGTCCCGGGAGAAAAACTGCTCGTTGCCGGGGTTGTAGAGCGAGAAGAGCCAGAGCGTAGGGCTACTCGTAGGCGGGGATCGGGAAGCGCCTGCAGAGGTCGAGCGTCCGCTCCCGGATGCGGTCCCGGTTCACCGCGTCATCGATGTTCTCGAGCAGGTCGGCGATGCAGTCGCCGATCTCGGTCATCTCGTCCGCGCCCATGCCGCGGGTGCTGACGCTGGGCGAGCCCAGACGCATCCCGGAGGGGTTGAAGGGCGGCGCCTCGTCGAAGGGGATGGCGTTCTTGTTCATGGTGATGCCGACGGTGTCGGCAGCGTCCTGGACGGGACGGCCGCGTAAGCCGAGCGGGCGCAGGTCGATCAGCATCAGGTGGTTGTCGGTGCCGTTGGAGACCAGCTTCAGGCCACGCTCCTGGAGCTTCGCGGCCAGCGCCGCCGCGTTGTCGATGACGCGCCGCGCGTACTGCTTGAACTCGGGCTTCAGGGCCTCGCCGAAACACACCGCCTTAGCGGCGATTGCGTGCATCAGCGGCCCGCCCTGGGTGCCGGGGAAGACCGAGCTGTCGATCTTCTTGGCCCACTCCTCGGTGGCCGAGAAGATCATGCCGCCCCAGGCGCCGCGCAAGGTCTTCTGGGTCGTGGTGGTGACGATGTGGCTGTGCGGGATGGGGCTGGCGTAGACCCCGCCCGCCACCAGGCCGGCGAAGTGCGCCATGTCGGTGACCATCACCGCGTCCACCGAATCGGCGATTTGACGCATGCGGGCAAAGTCGATGACGCGGGGGTAGGCGCTGTAGCCGACCAGGAGCATGCGCGGCCGCACCTGTTCCGCCTCCTTCTGGACCGCGTCATAGTCGATCAGCTCGGTCGTGCGGTCGACGGCGTAGCTGTGGATCTCGTACAGCTTGCCGCTGAAGTTGACCGGGCTCCCGTGCGTGAGGTGGCCGCCGCAGCCCAGGTCGAGCCCCATCACCTTGTCGCCGGGCTTGCAGACCGCCATGTACATGGCCAGGTTGGCCTGGCTGCCCGCGTGGGGCTGGACGTTGACGAAGTCGGCGCCGAAGAGGCGCTTGGCGCGGTCGATGGCCAGCCGCTCGATCTCGTCGACGACCTCGCAGCCACCGTAGAAGCGCTTGCCCGGATAACCCTCCGCGTACTTGTTGGTGAGCAGGGTGCCGAGAGCCTCGAGGATGGCGGGGCTGGCCAGGTTTTCGGACGGGATCAGCTCCAGCGTCTGGCTCTGGCGCCGGTACTCCCGTCGAATGAGGTCGGCGACCTCGGGATCTTGCCTGTCGAGGGCCTTGAACTGGAGCGTCTGCTGGGTGGTGGCCATGGCGTCAGGTTACCGGGGTTCGACCGGGCCCGGCCGTATCACGCGGAGCCGCTCACCCTCCACCGCGACGACCGTGGAGGGCGTGCCGCCGGGAGCCCGGCCGCCGTCGAGCACGGCCGCCACGCCGGGCAGCCGGAGCTCGCCGGCGGTGAGCGCCGGCGGCTCGCCGGAGCGGTTGGCGCTGGTGGTCAGGACGGGCTCCCCGACCGCCCTCAGCAGCTCGAGCGCCAGCGGGTGGTCGGGGACGCGCACGCCCAGCGTCGGCGGGTCGCCGGAGACGGTGGGCAGCACCAGTGTCAGCGGGCCCGGCCAGTGGCGCGCCATCAGTTCACGAGCGCGGGCGGTCACCTCGACCAGCGCCTCGAAGGCGAAGGCCTCGGCGGCCATCGCGATCAGCTGCTTGTCCGCCGGCCGGTCCTTGGCCTCGAAGATACGGCCCGCGGCGCTCGGCAGTGCCGCCAGGCCGTACACCGTGTCCGTCGGGAAGGCCACCACCTCGCCGGCCTGGATCAGCTCGGCCGCGCGCGCGACGTCTACGACTTCCAGGCTTCCAGCACCCGCTCGTGGCCGCCCAGATCGCGGTGCAGCCGGTGGCCTGCGTAGAGGCGTTCGGCCACCGGCAGCACGTCGGGCACGATGCTGGGATCGAGCTCGGCCAGGACCGCGCCGCGCGGCGCCAGATGCGCAGGCGCCTGCTCCAGCAACCTCACCACCAGCTCAGAGCCGCGCGGGCCCGCGAACAGCGCCCCGGACGGCTGCGCCCGCACCTCTGCCGGATACGACCCGCCCTCGGCCAGGTACGGCAGGTTGGCGCAGACCAGGTCTACGGCTCCCTCGACGGGCTCCAGCAAAGAGCCCGCGGCGAAGGCGACCCGGTCGGCCACCCCCGCCCGCTCGGCGTTGCGGCGGGCGACGTTCAGCGCCGCGGCGCTCACGTCTGTCGCGCAGACGGTCACCGCCGGCACATAGTGGGCGAGCGCGACCGCGATGCAGCCGCTGCCGGTGCCCACGTCCACCGCGCGCACCGGGCCGCCGCGCGCCCGCGCCCACTCGATCGCCCGCAGCACAAGCGGCTCGGAGTCCGGGTTCGGCACCAGCACATCGGGGGTGACCTCGAAGTCCAGCTTCATGAACTCCTTGCGGCCGACCAGGTACGCGACCGGCTCACCGCGGCCCCGGCGCGCGATCAGCTCGCGGTAGGGCGGCAGCTCAGGCTCGCTGAGAGGCCGCTCGAACTGCAGGTAGAGGTCGAGGCGGCGCAGGCCAAGCGCATGCGCCAGCAGCACCTCGGCGTCCAGGCGGGGAGAGGTCGATCCGTGCTGTTCGAGGTATCCGGTGGCGCGCCGGAGCACCTCCAGGAGGGTCAAAGAGGTGCCGCCCGGACGTCTGCCGAGAGATTCGGCGGCCAGGTGCTGCAGATGCCAGGAGCCGCCGAGCAACGGAGCGAGTGCAGCCTCAGCTGCAGGAGCGAGTAGCGCAGAAGGCGACGCCGCAGATGGGGCGCATGGGCGCCGAAGATCCGGTTGACGATCCGGGCGGCACCTCTAAGCCCCGTTAGGGTTTTCGAGCAAGCGCTGGCGCTCGGCGGCCGCCAGCGCGGTCACCAGCTCGTCGAGGTCACCCTCCATGATCCGGTCCAGCTTGTAGAGCGTCAGGTCGATGCGGTGGTCGGTGACCCGGTTGTCCTTGAAGTTGTAGGTCCGGATCTTCTCTGAGCGGTTGCCCGACTTGACCATCGACTGCCGCGCCGCCGACTGGGCGGCCTGCTGCTCGGCCAGCTTGCGCTCGTAAAGGCGCGTGCGCAGGACCCGCAGCGCCTTCTCCTTGTTCTTAAGCTGCGACTTCTCGTCCTGGATGGAGACCACCATGCCCGTGGGCAGGTGCGTGATCCGGATGGCGGAGTACGTGGTGTTGACGCTCTGGCCGCCGGGGCCCGTCGAGGTGGACGTCTCGATCTTGAGGTCCTTCTCGGGCAGCTCGATCTCCACGGGATCGGCCTCAGGCATCACGGCCACCGTGGCTGCCGAGGTATGTACCCGGCCCTGCGACTCGGTGACGGGCACCCGCTGCACCCGGTGGACTCCGCCCTCGTACTTGAGCTGGGAGTAGGCGCCCTGGCCGTGCACCTCGAAGCTGATCCGGTCATAGCCCCCGATCGCGTTCTCCTGGACGTCGACGATCTCGACCTTCCAGCGCTTGGAATCGACCCAGCGCGAGTACATCCGGAAGAGGTCGGACGCGAAGAGCGCCGCCTCCTGCCCACCTTCGGCGCCCTGGATCTCGACCACCACGTCGCGGTCGTCGTTGGGATCCTTGGGCAGGAGCAGGATCTTGAGCTCCTCCTCGAGGTCGGCGATCTTCTGCTCGGCCGCGCGCTCCTCGCCGCGCAGGTAGTCCTGCATCTGGGCGTCCTTCTCCGAGCGCAGCATCTCGCGGGCTTCGGCCAGCTCCTTCTGCGCCTCCCGGTAGCGGCCGTAGGCGCCGACCAGCGGCTCCAGAGAGCGCAGCTCCCGGCCCAGCGCGGCCAGCTTCTGGTGGTCGCTGACCACCTCGGGGCGGGCCAGCTCCTCCTGGATCTTCTGGTGGCGCTGGACTATCGCCTCCAGCCGGTCGATCAAGCGGCCGCTCTTTCCTCGCCCTGGCGCGCGGCGTTGAAGGCCGCGATGGCGACCTCCAGCTGCTCGGCATCCGGCTCCCGGGTGGTGAACTTCTGGGTCCCCAGCACCGGCCAGAGCATGACCTTCACCACCGGGTTGCTCTGGTGCTTGGCCATGAAGCGGATCCACTCGAAGCCCACGCCGGCGATCACCGGGACGCCCAGGATGCGCGAGGCCACCAGCCAGAAGAAGTTGGGATGCCCGAGCGCCACCAGCGAGAAGACCACCAGGCTCACGACGAGCACAACGACCAGGAACCCGGTGCCGCAGCGTGGGTGGAGCAGGCTCGCGCGCTTGACGTTGGCCACCTCCAGCGGCCAGCCCGCCTCGAAGGCGTTGATCGTCTTGTGCTCGGCGCCGTGGTACTGGAAGACGCGCCGCACGTCCGGCAGCAGGGCGATCACCACCAGGTAGCCCAGCACCAGGGCGCCCCGGATCACGGCCTCGAGGATCACGAACTGGAAGCTGCTCGTCTTGTGCACGGCAATGCTGCTGAGCAGCAGGGGTAGGCCGATGAAGAGCAGGAGACTGCCGGCCACGGCGGCCGCCATCGAGAGGGCGATCTCCCGGCGTCCGATCTCCAGGTCCTGGCCGCTGGCGTTCATGTTGGCCGACCAGATCAGGGACTTCATGCCCAGGTGCAGCTGCTCCACCAGCAGCGCCAGCCCGCGCACGAACGGCAGCTTCCAGAAGGGGTGCTTGTAGATGGGCGCGGAGAGCTCACCCCGGTCGACCACGATCTCCTTGGTGCGCGGCAGACGCACGGCCACCGCGTAGTGCTGGCGGCCGCGCATCATGACGCCCTCGATGACAGCCTGCCCGCCATAGAAGAACTTCTCCTTGGCTGGGCTTTGCGGCTCTGCGGTCGGAGCCTCCTCGGGGAGAGGCACCGGAGTTAGTTACTGGCGGACTTGGCCGCGCGCTTCCGGAACCGCTCTACCTGGCCGCCGGTGTCCACGATCCGCTGCTGGCCCGTGTAGAAGGGGTGGCAGACGGAGCAGATCTCGGTCTTGAGCTCTTTCTGCGTCGAGCCGGTGGTGAACGTGTTGCCGCACACGCAGGTCACCACGGCGTCTTCGTAAAAGGTGGGATGAATCTGGGCTTTCACTCTTCTTAGAACCTCGGATACGAACGACGAATTCTACGTCAGCGGCCGGATGATCGAGATCGTCTGCTCCAGGCCGTAGATCAGGATCGCGACCAGCATCAGCCAGGAGAACCCCATCAGCAGCCGGCCGTTGAGCGGCACCGACTGGTAGTACGGCAGTCGATCGTTGCGGAAGCGCTGGTAGATCGACTGGGCGCCGATGATCACGATCAGCCAGATGAAGGGGTTGGCCCACCAGCCGGTGTAGAGCAGGACCCCGAGAAAGAGCAC
This sequence comes from Candidatus Dormiibacterota bacterium, assembly GCA_036378695.1. Classification (GTDB taxonomy): domain Bacteria; phylum Chloroflexota; class Dormibacteria; order Dormibacterales; family Dormibacteraceae; genus CF-28. The sequence goes on along the minus strand of DASUVY010000098.1, from coordinate 12,794 downwards.
GGCGCCCACCACCTGGAACCACTTGGAGGCGGCCGACAGCACCCAGCCGCCGTCCAGCATCCCGAAGGGGATCATGTTGAAGAGGTTCAGGAAGAAGCCCCAGAAGGCCGCGATCAAGAACCCCTCCCACCCCGTGACGGTGAACAGCACCAGGGCCGCGATCGAGGCCAGCGTGCCCGCGATGGGGCCGGCGATGCCGATCTGGGCCTGGTGCAGGGCGTCGGTTGCGTGCTGGCGCTGGAAGATGGCGGCGCCGAAGAAGGGGATGAAGAGCGGCGCCGTGGCCTTCATGCCCTGGCGCCGGATCTCGAAGACGTGGCCCAGCTCGTGGAGCAGGATCATGGTCACCAGCGCCCCCGCCGCCAGCGGTCCCAGCCGCCACGCGTAGAGGCCGAAGCTCAGGAGTAGGGTCAGGATCGTCTTGACCGCGCCGAACTTGAGCAGGAAGAGGCCGCCGTACTTGACGAAGCTCCAGACGGCGAGCAGCGCCGTGATGATGGCGCCCGTGATGCCCTGGCGCTGGCGGGCGGTGCGCTGCGGCGACGGGGCGGGCGCGTAGTACTGCTGGAACGGCTGGTAGCCCTGGTACGGCTGATAGCCCCCGGTCTGGGTGGGCGGCGGTGGTGGTGGCGGCGGTGGCGGTGGCCCTTGCGGGTGGCCGCCCCAGGCCGGCTCCTCCGGGGTGTCGGGGCGGGGAGGTGTCATCTGGCCACCCGTTTATACCCGCGCCCGGTGCAGGTTAGTCCTGGGAGCTGCCCACCCGATGGTGCCGCGTCGTGATGGTGCGGACCGTCGCCCGGCGCGTCGACATGGTCAGCGAATGGGTCTCGGCGTGGGTCGACCCGTACCAGACGCCCCTCAGCAGCTGACCCGCGGTCACGCCGGTGACGGCGACCGCCAGCTCGGCCGGCGCCAGGTCGGTGACGCCGTAGTTGCGCTCCAGGTCGTCGCCGGCCAGGACCCGCTCCTCGTCGTTGCGGGGCCACAGGCGGGCCTGGACGTCGCCGCCCAGGCAGCGCACCGCGGCGGCGGCGATCAGTGTTTCCTGCAGCCCGCCGATGCCGATCATGGCGTCCACCCCGGAGCCCGGGGCCGCCGCCATGATGGCGCCGGCGATCTCGCCCTCCTCCAGCGAGAGCACGCGGGCGCCGGCCGCGCGGACCTCGTCCAGGATCTCCTGGTGGCGCGGCCGGTCCAGCACGGCCACGACCAGGTCGGAGACGCGGGCGTCGCGGGCGAAGGCGATCCGGCGGAGGTTGTCGGTGAGGCTGTCGTCGAGGTCGACGGCGCCGCGGGCCGGCGCGCCGACCACGATCTTCTGGACGTACCAGACCGCGGGCAGGCTGGGGAAGCTGTCGGGCTCCACGGCCGCCAGCACCGAGATGGCGTTCTCGCGCCCGCGCGCGACCACCGAAGCCCCTTCGACGGGATAGACGGCAAGGTCGAGGAGGGGGCCGGCCGCCGGGCCCACGATCGAGCCGTGGGAGAGGACGCGGTCGCCCCGCGGCGCCAGCACCACGCGGCCCTGGAAGCCGAGGTCCTCGAGGGCTGAGAGCATCGCCGACGCGGCCGCAGCCTTGACGCGGTCGGCGTCGCCGCGTCCGGCCAGGCGGGCGGCCGCCAACGCCGCCGCCTCGGTGACCTGGACCAGCCCCAGGGACAGGCTGCCCCGGAGGTCGTGGAACGACGCGGGCTCCGGCTTCTGGCCTGTTTCCCTACTCACTCTCCGGGCGTAGTTCTACCGGACGCAGCTCCATCTGGTCGATCCCGCTCTGCACCACGGCCGCGCCCAGGAAGTCGCGGAACAGCGGGTGCACGCGCATCGGCCGCGAGCGCAGCTCAGGATGGAACTGGCTGGCCACGAACCAAGGGTGGTCGGCCAGCTCGACGATCTCGACCAGGCGGCCGTTGGGCGAAAGGCCGCTGAAGACCATGCCCGCCTCCTGCAGGGATTCCCGGTACTCGTTGTTGACCTCGAAGCGGTGCCGGTGGCGCTCGTAGATCACCTCTTCCCCATACGCCGCCGCGGCCTTGGAACCGGCCAGCAGCTTGCAGGGATAGAGCCCCAGCCGCATTGTCCCGCCCAGGCCGGCCACGTCGCGCTGCTCCGGCATCAGGTCGATGACTGGCGCCGAGGTGAAGGCCGCGAACTCGGTGGAGTTGGCGTCCGCGAAGCCGAGCATCTCGCGCGTGAAGTCGATCACGGCGCACTGCAGCCCCAGGCAGAGGCCCAGGTAGGGGATCGCGTGGTGGCGCGCGTAGTGCGAGGCCTGCACCTTGCCCTCGATACCGCGATGCCCGAACCCGCCTGGCACCACGATCCCGGCCACCCCCTTGAGCACGGCGGTGTCGCCCTGGTCCAGCTTCTCCGAGCTGACCCAGCGTATGTCGACCTGCACCCCGTGGTGGAGGCCGGCGTGCTTGAGCGCCTCGATGACGCTCAGGTAGGCGTCGGGCAGGGCCACGTACTTGCCGACGATGGCCACCGGCACCAGCCCGCGCGGGCGCCGCATGCGCTCCAGCATCTGGATCCAGGGGCCGTGGTCGGGCTGGTGATCGGGGTCGTCGAGTCCGAAGTGGCGGGCGATGCAGCCCCCCATTCCCGAGTCCTCGAGCAGGATCGGCACCTCGTAGATCGACTCCACGTCCGGCACCGAGATCACACCCTCCCGGGGGACGTCGCAGAAGAGGGCGATCTTGTCCTTGAGGTCCTGGTCGAGGGGCTTCTCAGAGCGGGCCACGATGGCGTCGGGCTGGATCCCGATCCCGCGCAGGGCGTGGACCGAGTGCTGGGTGGGCTTGGTCTTCATCTCCTCGCCGCGCACGGCGGGGATCAGGGAGACGTGGACGTAGAACACGTTGTCGCGACCGAGGTCGTTCTTGAGCTGGCGGATCGCCTCCAGGAAGGGCAGCGACTCGATGTCGCCGACGGTGCCTCCTACCTCGACCACCACCACCTCCGCCTGGGATTCCCGGGCTGCGCGCAGCACGCGCTCCTTGATCTCGTTGGTGACGTGGGGGATGACCTGCACGGTGGCGCCCAGGTAGTCGCCGCGGCGCTCCTTGGCGATGACCTCGCTGTAGACCTTGCCGGTGGTCACGTTGGAGGCGGCCGACAGGTTGGTGTCGGTGAAGCGCTCGTAGTGGCCGAGGTCGAGGTCGGTCTCGGCGCCGTCATCGGTGACGAAGACCTCGCCGTGCTGGTACGGGCTCATGGTGCCCGGGTCGACGTTGAGGTAGGGGTCGAGCTTCTGGATGGAGACGGAGAGGCCGCGGGCCTTCAGGATGTTCCCGATCGAGGCCGCCGTGATGCCTTTGCCGAGCGAGCTGACGACACCGCCGGTCACGAAGACGTACTTGGACAAGACTGGACCCCCTGCGGTTTTTGCAATGTTACCGGTCGGAGGGCGCTTACAAACGCGCCTCCAGCACCACGACCTTCGTGGTTTCGGTCTCGGCGTTGCTCGCCTGCACCGACAGGCGCTGGATGGGCTCGGTCTCCGGCGCCCCCATCTCCATCAGGAAGCGCTCGACCCCTTCCAGCTGCTTCTTGACGGCGGGCAGCGCGTAGTGCATGGGCACCACCACGCGCGGCTCGATCTGCCGCACGACCTCGGCGGCACCGGTGGCGTCCAGGGAGTTGCCGCCCCCCACCGGCACCAGCAGCACGTCGACGGTGCCGATCTGCTCCAGCGCCGCGTCGTCGAGCCGGTGCCCGAGGTCGCCCAGGTGGCACACGCGCACGTCGTCGAGGTCGATCAAAAAGACGGTGTTGCGACCGTGCTGCTCGCCGCCGGTGCGGTCGTGGAAGGTGGGCAGCCCGCTGACGGTCACGCCACCCACCTCGTACTCGCCCGGCCCGTCGATCACATGTCCCTTCACGGCCTGGAGGTTGGAGTGGTTGGGGTGAGGATGGCTGATGGTGACCAGGTCGGCCTCGAGGCGGGCCAGCTTGGGCCCGAGAGTGTTCGGGTAGGGGTCGGTGACGGCCACCGCGGCCTTGCCGCGAAGCCGGAAGCAGGAGTGGCCGAGCCAGGTCAGGTCCAAGTGTCTTGTCTCCTCCTCTACATCTTGTCGGGCGCCGAAACGCCGACCAGGGTGAGTGCGCTCTTGAGCGTGTGCCGGGCGGCGCGGCAGAGCTCTAGCCGCGCCCGCGTGAGCTCGGGCTCGCCGTCGACGACCACCCGGTGCTTCCAGTCGCGGTTGCCCGCCTGGTAGAAGCCATGCACGCGGTCGGCGAGCTCGTGGATCGCATACGGGATGCGATGAGGCTCCAGCAGCCGCGCCGCGTCCTCCACGCTCTCGGGCCAGAAGGCGACCTCGCGGGCCAGGTCGAGCTCCCAGGGCTGCTGCAGGCGCGTCAGGTCGGGCGCTTCCGGCAGCTCGCCCGCGTGCTCGCGCGCGAACTCCTCCAGGTTGGCCATTCGGGCGTGGGCGTACTGGGCGTAGTAGACGGGGTTCTCGTTGCTCTGGGCCAGCATCAGGTCCAGGTCGAACTCGAGCATGGCCTCGGGCGAGCGCAGCAGGTAGAAGTAGCGCACGGCGTCCGCGCCCACCTCGTCGACCAGCGTGTCGAGGGGGACGAAGCGGCCCAGCCGCTTCGACATCCGGCCTTCCTTCATGTTCACGATCTGGTTGAGGATCACCACCAGGCGGTCGCGCCCGATGCCCAGCGCGTCGCAGGCCGCCTTCATGCGCGGCACGTAGCCGTGGTGGTCTGAGCCCCAGACGTCGATAACGCGCTGGAACCCGCGGCCCTCGAACTTGCTGAGCAGGTAGCCGAGGTCGGAGGCGAAATAGGTGGGCTCGCCGGTCGAGCGGATCACCACCCGGTCCTCATCGTCCTCGTCACCTTCGCCGTACGAGAACCAGACCGCCCCCTCCTTCTCGACCAGGTAGCCCCCAGCGCGCAGGCGCTCGATGGCCTCCTGCGGCAGGCCCTGCTGCCAGAGCGCGCTCTCCCGGTACCACTCGTCATAAGTCACGCCCATGCGGGCCACGCTGGCCGCCAGCTGCTCGACCATGCGGTCGATGGCGAAGCGCCGAACTTTGGGCTCCGCCTCCTCGAAGCCGAGCTCTTCGATGCCCGGCAGTGCGGCGCGCGCAGCCCGGGCGATCTCGGTGACGTAGCCGCCGCGATATCCGTTCTCGGGCGGCTCCTGGCCGTGCAGGCGGGCGTAGACCGACTCGCTGAAAAGGCGCGCCTGCGTGTTCTGGTCGTTGACGTAGTACTCCCGCTGCACGTTGTGGCCCGTGAAGGCCAGCACGCGGGCCACCGCGTCGCCGAGGATCACGCCCCGGCCGTGCCCGATGTGCAGCGGGCCCGTGGGATTGACGCTGGCGAACTCCACCTGCACCTTTTCACCCCGGCCCAGGTCACTCGATCCGTAGCGCGGACCCTCCCCTGCCACCCGCGTCACCAGGTCGCGTAGCCAGGCGTCGCGCAGCCGGAAGTTGACGTACCCGCCGGCGGCCTCGGCCGTCGCCTCAGGGATGTCGATGCGCTCGGCCAGCTCGGCCGCGATCTGCGGCGGCGGCCGTCGCAGCGTCCGCGCCAGCTTGAGCCCGGCGCCGCTCGCGTAATCGCCGTGCAGGCGGTTCTTGGCGCGCATCAGCTCCAGGTCCGGCATCTCGTCCTCGGCCACGCCCAACGACCGGACGGCCGTTTCCAGCGCGGCGCGAACCTGCTGGCGCGGCGTCAGGCGCACAGGGGGTGGCCGCCCTGCAGCGTCACCTCGACCTGGTTGGTGCTGCCTCCCCGCACGTAGGTCACGGTGGGACGCTGGGCGGGCCGGTAGTGCACACGTAGGACCTGGTCCAGCGGATGGGCGGCGTTGACCACGTTGTCGTCGAGCTGCGTGATGACGTCGCCCACCTTCAGCCCAGAGGCTTCGGACGGGCTGCCCGAGGTGACGGCCGTGACCAGGCTGCCGGCCGGCAGGCCCCGGATGGCGGCGTCCTCCTGGGAGAGGTCGGTCGACTCCACGCCTAGGTCGGCGACGACCAGCTGGCCGGTGGTCACCACCTGCTCGACCTCCGTTTGCACGCTGTTGGAGGAGATCGCGAAGGCCGGGGTGCTGGCGGCGCCGCTGGCCACGGCCAGCCCCACCACCTGCCCGCCCAGGTTGACCAGCGGCCCGCCCGAGCTGCCGCTGTCGATGGCGGCGTCGGTTTCGATGGCGTCGCTGTAGAAGCCGGAGCCGCGAGGTACGGTCCCGGCCACGCTCTGGGTCCGGTGCAGAGCGTTGACCGCGCCCTTGGCGAACACGCTGCCGTTGCCGAAGGGTCCGCCCAGCGCGACCACGGTCTGCCCCACCTTGAGCTGGGAGGAGTCGCCGAACAGCAGCGTGGGCAGGCCCGAGACCTGCTCGACCTTGAGCACGGCCATGCCGGTCTGGCAGTCGAAGTCGACGATGCGGGCGTCGCGGCGGTGGCTGTCGCCAGGCAGCACCACGGTCAGCGTGCCCGAGTTGGCGACCACTCCGACGCTGGTCACGATGTAGCCGTCGCTGGTGATCAGGAAGCCCGAGCCGAAGCTGCGGCCGTTCTCGTCAGTCACCACGGAGACCACCGCAGGCAGGGCCTTGGTGGCCACCTGCTGGGCCGCGCTGTCCTCGGTCACGGTCACGTTGCTGCCCAGGTTCACCTCCTGCGGGTTGGTCCGGGCCTGGAGATGGAGGACGCCGAGCGTCACCCCGGCGGCGACGGCGCCGCTCACGATCGCGGCCACCAGGGTCGAAGCCACGAGCGCGCCGGGCGTGAACGGCCGGCGTGAGGTCCTTAAGACGGCCGGCGCCGAGGGGTGTGACTCGGCCCCTTCGGGCTCGATCACCGGCTCAGTCTAGTTGTCAGGGGAGGACGGTGTCGGGTACCAGGTGAGGACCAGCTGCCGGTTGTCGCGGAAGCCGGCGGCGCGGTAAAGGCGGATCGCGGTCTCGTTGTCGGGGCGGGTCCAGACGTAGCCCAGGGTCACGCCCCGTTCTTTGAAAAGCTCCACCGCGCTCTGGACCAGGGCGCGGGCGACGCCCTTGCCGCGGTGCTGGGCGTCTACGTAGACCTCGGCCACCTCACCTTCCAGGCCGGTTCCGGGGTCGAAGAAGACGCACCAGCAGAAGCCCGCCAGCCGGTCGCCGTCGCGTACGGCGAGGATGACGTTCTCACCCTGGAAGGTTCCCTCGATGAGACCGACGCCATCGGTGAGCTCCGACTCGGAGAGCTGGGGATGGTCGGTGAAGTGGGGCTGCTCGCTGAGATAGAGCTGGACCAGGAGCGGCTTGACCAGGCCGTACTCGGCCAGGTCGAGCACCTCCACCTCAGGGGTGCGGACGTCCATCCTGGGCCATGGTAGGCAAGAGGCCCTCGTAGAATCTCGGCTCGCCCGCCCACGCGCCGACGTAGCTCAGCTGGCAGAGCAGCCGCCTCGTAAGTGGCAGGTCGTGGGTTCGAATCCCACCGTCGGCTCCAACCGCGGGCGAGCCGGAGGCTACGCGCTCAAAGGCGCCGGCAGATCCTTGCGGCTGATGAGGTGGAGGACGGTCGCCCCCTCGACCGACTGACGGCGGATGCGGTCGATGGCCATCGGCGGCAGCGCGTCCTGCTCCCCTTCCACCACGATGGTGTCGCGGGGGTGCACCTGCCGCCAGACGTCGGCCATCGCCGAGCGGGGCAGGCTGCCGGGCACGTAGATGTAACGCCGGTCATGGATACCGCGCTGGCGGCCCAGGCGCTCGGCGCGGGCGAAGGCGTCCTGGGCGTGGAAGTCCTTCAGGTAGGGGTCCACGACCTCCAGCAGCTCGTCCGAGGTGTCCGGGAAGTAGTCGCCTCGGTAGACGAAAAGAACCGGGCGTCCGGCCGCGGCGTCCGCGGCGGCATACAGCAGGGGCTCGGCCACCTCGTGGTCGTGGGGCAGGATCACCATGACCTGGGCGGGCTGGAGGCGCATGCCGGCCAGCAGGTGCACGATCGGGCGGTTGGGCCGGTAGGGCAGCGGGAAGACGCGCGGCCGGCGCTGCCGGTAGTACCAGTAGGTCGCGAACCCGATGATCAGGCCCAGGATCGTCAGCCCGCCCCCGAACTCGGTGGCCAGCGGCTTGTTGACCAGGTTCACGCACCAGGCCACTACCACGGCGACGGTGGTCATCACCCCCACCACGTAACCCGCCCGGCGCAGGCTGCCCGCACGCGTGAACTGCTCGTGCCAGCGCACGATGTCGAGGCCGATGCAGGTCAGGCTGATGGCGCCCAGCAGCCCGAAGGCGTACAGGTCGCCCAGCAGTTCCGGGCTGCCGTCGCTGACCTTGACCAGCGCGACCGGGACCAAAGCGGCCAGCAGGATGGCCCAGTGCGGCGTGTGCCGCCACTTGTTGCGGTCCTCGACGGGCCGGGGCAGGAAGCCCATCCGGGCCAGCGCCACGAACACGTGGTAGCCGCCGATGATGGCCGTGTTGCTGGCGAAGACCAGCAGCAGGGCGCCGCTGAGCGCCACCGCGTAGCCGAGCACCGGCCCCGCCACGTGGGCGCCCAGGATCGAGATGTACTGGTTGGGGTCGGCCCCAGGCCCGAGGAGCGTGGTCGAGAAGAGCGTGAGCAGCGGGCTGGTGACGGCCATCGTGAGCACGACCGCGAACATGGCCCGGCCCGCCACCAGTCGCCGCGGCTCGCGCATGGCCGGCGCCACCTGCGCGATCGACTCCAGTCCCGAGAACGCCAGGAAGGCGGCCGCATAGCCCGTGATCAGCAGGGGTGCCGTGAGCCGGGGACCGTTTCCGATCGCCTGCACGCTGTGCAGGAAGCCGAGCGGCCCCACGTTCAGGAAGACCACCAGGACCACCAGCACCTGCAGCGATCCGGCGGCCACGGCGAACACGGCGCTGGCCTTGGCCGATTCCCGGATCCCCATCCAGTTGAGCACCGCGAGCCCGACCAGCGCCGCCATCGCCAGCGGGACCGCCAACGGGTACAGGCTGGGCACGATGGCGGCGATGTAGTAGAAGCCCGAGAGCGCGGAGAGAGCGGCCGTCAGGTAGTAGTCCACGATGATGAACAGCCCGCCCAGAAGGCCGGCGAAGGGGTGGATGGCACGGCTGGCGACCGTCACCACGCCCCCGCCTTCGGGATAGCGCCAGGAAACCTCGGCGTACTTCACGGTGAGCAGCACGAAGACCACCAGGGTCATCAGGACGAACAGCGTGGCCCGCGTCCGGTAGGGGCCATAGAGGATGCCCGGCACGTAGTAGATCGAGGTGCCGATGTCGGCGAACACCACCGCCCAGCAGAGGAAGGGCCCGAGGTTGCCACCCCGGATCTTCAGGCGGCGGCGGGCGCCCGGCTTCACTCCCCGCTCGCCCGCAGCGGCCGCGGCACCGGCGGCTGCAGGCGGCGCTCAGAGCGCAGGTGCTCCCCGACCAGGAGGAGCTCGTCTCGCAGGTGCTCCAGCTCGCGGCCGGAATCGCTGCCGGCGCCGACCAGCTCGCGGGCGGCCACGATGTAGAGGTCCGCACGCTGGAGCTGGCGATGCGCCTCGCGCAGCCGGCTTCGGCGGTCGTCCACGATCTCCATGCGGCCAAGGTAGGGCTGCACCCGTGGGGAGCCCGTTAGGGACCGTTCGGGAAGCCTATGGATCCCGTATGAATGTGCCGTGAGATCGGCCTGGGACCGGGCCACCCCCTACGTGTTGGGCGCCGCCGGGGTGGCGGCGATCTCGGCCGCCATCGGGCTGCTGCGGCCCTGGATCGACGTCCCCAACCTGGCCGTCGCCTACCTGCTCCTGGTGATCTGGGTGGGCGCTCGACACGGACAACTGCCGGCGCTGGCCACCGCGATCCTGGCCTTCCTGGTCTACGAGTTCCTCTTCGTGCCCCCCTACGGCTCGCTGCTGATCTCCGGGACCCACGACCTCCTCAACCTGCTGCTGCTCCTGGGCGCGGCCGCGCTGGGCAGCCGGCTGGTGGCGCGGATCGCCGCCGCCCGGCTCCGCGCCGAGGCGCAGGCCCAGGCTTCGGGGACGCTCTACCAGGTCGCTGTGGAGGCCCTGCGCAGCACCGACGTGGTGGCGGCGCTGCAGCTGCTGTGCGTGAGAGCCGGTGAGATCGAGGGTGTTCTCGGCTTCGGCGTTCTGTCAAGGGAGGCGTCCGGCCTGCAGGCGCTGGCCGGGACCGCGCCCGCGCCCTCGGAGGAGTCGGACCTGCGCTGGGCGCAGGAGCACAGCGCCCCGGTGGGCGCCCTCAGCCGGGGCGGCCGGCTGCAGATGGTGCGGCCGGCGGGCGCCGGGCAGGCATCGGCCGTGGTCCCCCTCAGCGGCGGCCTGGCCTTGATCCGGTACCGGCCGGGCCGTGTGGACCTTGCAGGCGAGCAGGAGCTGCTGGCGCTGGTCAGCCTGGCTGGTCTGCTGCTCGACCGGCGGCGGGCGCTGGCGGAGACGGCGCGGGCCCAGAGCCTGGAGGTCTCCGATCGCCTTAAGGCGGCGGTGCTCTCGTCGCTCTCACACGAGCTCAAGAGCCCACTGGCCACCCTGCGTGCGGGGCTCACGACCCTGGGGCTGCCTCAGGCCGGCCTGAAGCCGGAGCAGCGCTCGATGGTGGCCGGGCTCGACGCCCAGGCTCAGCGCCTGGACCGCCTGGTCCGCGACCTGCTCACCATGTCACGCCTGGAGGCGGGCATGGCCGGCGAGCGCGCGCCGGAAGACGTGGGCGAGCTGATCGGAGCGGTGCTCCAGGCCCTCCGCGACCGTCTGGAAGCCTTCCAGCTCGAGGTCCAGATGCCGGCGCTGCCGCCGGTGCTCGGCGACGAGCTGCAGCTCGAAGAGGTGTTCACGAACCTGCTCCAGAACGCCATCGAGTGGACGCCGGCCGGGGGCCGCATTGCGATCGGGGCCCGCCAGGCGGAGGGCGAGCTGGAGATCTGGGTGGAGAACCAGGGGCCGGAGATCCCGCCCACCGACCTGGAGTCCATCTTCGACACCTTCTGGTCGGGGCGCGCCGGCGGGACCGGGCTCGGCCTGGCCATCAGCCGGCGCATCGTGGAGGCGCACGGCGGCAGCATCAAGGCCGCCAACCGGCGGGGCGGAACCCGCTTCACGATCAGGTTGCCGCAGGCCCCGGTCCAGGTTTTGCCCACGCGGTGAGCGGCAAGGTGCTGGTGGTCGACGACGAGCCGGAGATCCGGCGCGCCCTCCGCACGGGCCTCGGCTACCACGACCTCGACGTGCGCGCGGCCGCCACCGGCGAGGAGGCCCTCCAGACGGCGGCCGCCTGGCGCCCGGACGTGGTTCTGCTCGACCTCGGCCTCCCTGGCATCGACGGCTTCGAGGTGCTCAGGCGCCTTCGCGGCCAGGGCAGCACTGCCGCCATCATCGTGGTCAGCGTGATGCCCGGCGAGCGCGACAAGGTGCGCGCGCTCGACCTGGGGGCGGACGACTACGTGACCAAGCCCTTCGGAGTGGCGGAGCTGCTGGCCCGGATTCGCGCCGTCCAGCGCCGGCAGGCTGCGATCACGGCCGGTGAGCCAGTGATCCGGGCAGGCGACCTCGAGATCGACCTCGGCCGCCGCCAGGTCAGCGTGGGCGGCCGGGCCGTGCACCTGACGCCGACCGAGTTCGACCTCCTGCGCGTGCTCGCGATCAACGCCGGCAAGCCGGTCACCCACACCACCCTCCTACGCCGGGTCTGGGGCGACCACGCCATCGGCGACCGCTACAACACCCGCTACGTGGTTGCGCAGATCCGGCGCAAGCTGGGGGACGACCCCGCCCGCCCGCGCTACATCGTCAACGACCCGGGAGTCGGCTACCGGCTGGAGGTTTAGCCCTCAGACGCGATCTGGGCCCACTGCGCGGTGTCCAGGTAGATCTGGACCCGGCCGATGCGGCCGTCGGCCAGCTCCATCACCACCGCGCCCATGCCCTCGACCTCGCGACCGCCCTTGGTCGTGGAGTTGATGTCGTACTCGACCACCGCGAACTCGTCGCCGGCGTGCACCTTGCGCGCGATCAGCGTGGCTTTGGGCAGGCGGTCTTCGAGCACGTTGACGAACTCGCGCACGCCGTCGCGCCCGAAGAAGACCTGGTCCGGTGGCAGCCGCAGCTGCACGTCGTCGGTGGTGAGCTTGTCGATGTAGCTGTGGTCGCGCGCGTTGATCGCCGACACCACCTCGCCGGCGAGGTCGCGCGCTTTGGTCGCATTCATCCTGCGACCTTCATACCAAAGGAAAGGGGCGCCCCGGCGATCCGGGACGCCCCCTGAAGGTGCGGTTGTTCAGTTGACTTCGCGGTAGTCCGCGTCGACGACCTCGTCCTCCGGCTTCTTCTCGGCCTCGGGCTCGGTCCCATTACCGCCGGCCGGCGCGGCGCCGGCGCCCTGATAGATGTGCTGGCCGACCTTCTGCAGCGAGTCGTTGAACTCGTCCATGGCGCGCCGCAGGGCGCCCGCGTCCGAGCCCTTGGCCGCCTCGCGCATCGCGGCCAGCTTGGTCTCCACGTCCGACTTGACGTCGGCCGGGATCTTGTCCCCGTTCTCCTTCAGGACCTTCTCGGCCTGGTAGCCCATTTGGTCGGCCTGGTTGCGGAGCTCGACCTCCTCGCGCTTGGCGCGGTCCTCGGCCGAGTGCGACTCGGCCTCTTTGACCATGCGCTCGACCTCGTCCTTGGACAGGGTTGAGGAGGCGGTGATGGTCACCGACTGCTCGCGGCCGGTGCCCTTGTCCTGCGCCTTCACGTTGAGGATGCCGTTGGCGTCGATGTCGAAGGTGACCTCGATCTGCGGCATGCCCCGCGGCGCGGGCGCGATGCCGTCGAGGTG
>DASUVY010000097.1:0-14478 GCA_036378695.1 Candidatus Dormiibacterota bacterium | reverse complement strand
CGACGCCAACACCTACCTGGCCAAGATGCGCGAGGGCTGGGAGGGCAGCTGGATCTGGACCAACCGCTACTCCACCGAGCCCGGCACCGGCGCCTACTTCTTCACCTGGTGGATCGCCCTCGGGCACCTGGCCGCGCTCCTACACCTCGACCTCATGTTCGTGTTCCAGGCCATGCGCGTGGCCGGCGCCTTCGCGCTCCTGGCCGCGGCCTGGGCCTTCATCCGCGAATTCGTGGAGGATCCGCGCGCCCGGCGGTTCGGGATGTGCTTCCTGGCCTTCGGGCTCGGCATGGGCTACGTGATCCAGGCCATCGGCAAGCCCTATCTCTTCGGCCAGCAGACCGACACCCTGGACTGGCGGATGCCCGAGCTCAGCGCCTTCTACTCGGTGCTGGCTTTGCCTCACTTCGTTTGGGCGGCCGCCTACCTGGCCGTGGCCTGCGTCTGGACCCTGCGCGCCGCCGAGCGCGGCAGCCTGCGCTATGGGCTGCTCGCCGGACTGGCCTGGATGCTGCTCAGCTCCATCCACGCCCAGATGCCGATCCTGCTGGGCGGCGCCTTTGCGGTCGCTCTGGTCTACCGCCGGGTGGCGGTCCGCGGCTACGCGGCGGTGGCCCTCGCCTTCGCCATCGCGCTCCCCTATGTCGCCTATTCCTGGTGGGGCTCCGCGCACGTGCCCGAGGTGGTGCGCTGGAGCCTGCAGTGGCGGAACAACCTGCCGCCGGACGGCCTCAGCCTCGGCCTGGCCCTGGCGCCCCAGCTGGTCCTGGCCGCCCTGGGCGTGCCCGGCGCCCTGCGCCGCCGCAGCCGGGCGGACATCTTCCTGTTGGCCTGGATCCTGCTCCTGGCCGTGATTCTCTGGACCCCCAACCCGGCCGGCAACCTGCGCCGCCGCTTCTTCGACGGCATCTACCTGCCGCTGGTGGTGCTGGCAGCGCGGGGGATGTACGAGCAGGTGGTGCCCCGCCTGCGCGGTCGGGCGGTGGGCCTGGTGCCCTTCGCCTACGTGTCATTCGCCGCGGTCGGCGCCTTCTACCTGGTGGCGGCCCCCATGCTCTTCGCGACCGCGCCCCAGTACACGCTGACCAGCGACGAGGTCGGGGCCCTGGCCTGGCTCGATGCCCATCCCCGCGGGACCGTTCTCTCGACCGGCCATTTCGGCCTCTACGTGCCCGCGTACTCGTCCGACTCGGCCTACGTCGGCCAGTACAGCGAGACCTACAACTACTTCGCCAAGCAGCGGGAGGCCTACTTCATACTCAGCGGGGCCAAATCCGACGCCCAGCTCGCCGACGGCGCCCATATCGACTACGTGGTCTGGACGTCCGATGTGGGGTCCGGCACACCGGCCGTGGGCGAACTGGTCTACGACACGGCGCACGCCAAGATCTACCGCCTGACGTAGATCTCCGTGTAGGCGTCCTGGTAGACGCGGTCCCAGCCCGGCTCGGTGGCCAGCACGTCCGGCAGCGCCTGGCCCCGGTCGAACACGACGTAGTCGACCCGGTCCTGGTCCAGGATCGAGGCCCAATCCGAGCCCAACGAGGCGACCGCCTGGTAGCGCAGCAAGAGCGGATCACCCATCAGCTCCGCCTCACCGAAGACGTAGACGCGGCGATTAGGGTCGGGATAGAAGCGATAGGCGAGGTAGCCCCCATAGCCGTACGAGTTGAACATCCGGGTGCCCACCTCGGGATGCGCCGCCAGCCAGTCGGCGGCCCCCACCGGGAACGCGGAGCGCGTGACCTGGTCCTGTTGAGCGAGGCGGGACGTGACCACGGCGACCGTGGCAACGGCCATGACCAGCAGCGCCAGTCCGGTCACGGCGCTCAGGAACGGCCGTGGCGGGCCCGGCTCGAAGCGCCAGCCCCGGCGCTCCGAGACGTCGTGCCAGATGCCGGACCAGGTCGTGATCAGGATCGGGGTGGTGGCGGCCACGAAGAGGACGATGTGGCGCACGGATTGCAGCGAAAGGGCGACCACCGTCACCGCGAGGAGGAGGTCGTAGGGCGAGGGCCGGCGCAGGATGAAGCCTAGGAAGACCAGGAAGATCATGGCTTCGAGCGCCTTCAGGTCGGTGCGGTGGAAGTTGGGGGAGAACCACTCCACGATCAAGCTCTGCTGGGCGACGCTGCCCTGGGTCTGGAAGGGATACAGGAGCAGGCTCGGTCCGTGCGGGGTCGCCAGCACCGCCAGGCCTGAGGCGGCGGTGATGATCACCAGGCGGCGCAGGTGGGCTCGGGCCGCCAGGTCCTGGCGGTCGACCAGGAACCTGAGCGCCTCGGCGGCCATGGCCACGCCCAGGAAGGCGAAGGCGATCACCCAACCGCCGTGGAGGTTGGCCCACAAGACCATCACCAGGGGGAACCAGTAGAGGACGCGGCTGCGCCCGGCCAGGTACTGACGCAGCCAGTGCAGCTCCAGGCAGGCCATGAAGAAGGTGATCATCTGGGCGCGCGGCCCCCAGATCGGCTCGCCCGCGAGCGCGCCCAGGGCGAGTCCAAGTCCGGCGATCACGTAGGGCGCGCGCTGGGCGCGGGCGCTCAGGAAGAGCAGCCAGAGGCCGGCCCAGGTCAGCAGACCGAACGCGAGCGAGATCGCGACCAGGCCGCCCCAGCCCTGGATCCAAGCCATGCCGATCTCGGTGAGGTACTCGTGGTCGGTCCAGGCGTGGTCGGGGACCGTGTAGGTGAAGATGTCGGTCCGGGGCAGGCCGTGCTGGAGCATCCACTGTCCGATGCGCAGGTGCCACCAGAAGTCCGGGTCGGCCTCGGTCGAGATGAAGGCCGCCAGCAGCGAGATCATGACCCCGCCCAGCAGCAGCGTCCGCAGCGTCAGCAGTCGCTGCGCGGTGGTCGTCAGGAGGCGCGGAGCATGCGCAGCAGGCGCACGGGGTCGGGGAGGTAGCGCGCCACGCGCCGCCGGTAGTCGGCGTACTCCGGGAACTGGCGCTCCAGGACGCGCTCTTCGGCCCTTATCCGCAGGTACTGGGCGACCAGGAAGAGGGCCAGCGTGGCGGCGCCGGGCCAGGAGACGGTGGGCAGGTTGAGAGCGATTGCGGTCACCCCTTCGCCCAGATACAGCGGGTGCCGGCTGAGCGCATAAGGGCCTCCCGTGACCAGGCGCCGCGCCTCGGGCAGGATAGAGAAGGAGCGGCGCAGATAAGCCAGCGCCCACACGGTGTAGGTGAGTCCGATCAGGACCAGGATGATCGACACCAGCTGCAGCTGCTGGCGAACCGCAACCCCGGGCAGGAAGCTGGCCAGAATGACCGAGAACGACCCGAAAAAGCTGGTCGCGATGATCCACGGACGGGCGTCACCGGCGCGCTTGGGGAGCCGGACCACGTACAGAACGACGACCAGCGTGAAGTACCCCAAACTGAGCAACTGATTAAGGGCATAGAGGTAATCTGTCGCCTGCGGGTGAGGACCTCGGACAGTGTTCAGGCTGTCCGCCAGGACCAACAGCTTGTCGACGATGAAAATGCTGAAGAAGCACGCGGGCAGCACCCGTCCGAAGACGATGTCGAACCAGTACGCGCGGTCGCTTCGCCGCTCGCGCAAAGTCACGCTGATGCTTTCGGCCGCCATTGTCGGTCGGCAATCCTAACGTGAACATCGTCGATGGCGACCCTCCTAGCGTGGCTGCCGAGCTGGCCGCGGTCGACGACGAGTTGGTCGCAGCTCGTGTCATCCGCCGGCATCTGGTGCGCAATCCCGAGCGCTTTTCAGCCGAGGAGCGGGAGGCGGTTTTGGAGCGGGTGGACCAACTGGCCCAGCGCCGGGTCGACCTGGCGGTGCAGGCCGAGCGCCACCGGATCGCCCGCGACCTCCATGACGGCCCCCTGCAGGCGCTTTCCAACCTGGTCTTGGAGGCCGAGGTCCTGGAGCGCCTGCTGAAGCGCGATCCCGAGCGGGTGACGGCCGAGCTGGCGGACTTCAAGAGTGTCGTGCGCGATGTGGTGGCCGACATCCGCCGCCAGCTCGCGGCCCTGGGGCCCGCCGCTATCGAGGCCGAAGACCTGGTGCCGGCCCTGCGCCGGGTCACTTCCGAGTGGCAGCAGCAGACGGGCGCCGAGTGCCGGTTGCGGGTCGCCGGCGAGGAACGGCCGGTGCCGGCGGCGGTACAGCAGGTGATCTACTGGGTCGCCACCGAAGCCCTCGCCAACGTGCGCCGGCACGCCGAGGCGCGGCGGGTGGCGATCGATCTCGATATTCGCGGCGAGGGCGCCGGCATCCGGATCCGGGACGACGGCAAGGGCTTCGACGTGACCGCCCTGGTGCCCGGCGAGGACCCTCCGCGGCTGGGCTTGTTGGGCATGCGGGAGCGCGTCCTGGCGGCCGGCGGCAGCCTCGAGGTCCGCAGCCGGCAGGGCTCCGGAACCTTCATCGAAGCCGAGGTTCCCATCCAGCTCTGAGCGCCGGTGAATTGATTTAAGGCGTTGCGGAGTCGGTCCGGCGTCGTTATGATCCCGGCCGACCGAAAGGGCGCAGGAAACCGCCGAGAGGCGCGTTGTATGCCTCGACCCACATACGGTCAATCTCAAACGAAGGAGGTGAAAAGCAAGAAATGTTGAGCCTGTACTTCAAGCTTCGCGGCCTTCTCAGCCGCCAGGAAGGTCAGGGTATGGTCGAGTACGCTCTGATCCTGGTGCTGGTTTCGATCGTGGTCATCGTCATCCTTCTTACGATGGGCAACCAGATCAAGAACGTCTTTACCAACGTCGTCGCCGCTCTGGGCCAGTAGTCGTAGTTCCAGCGAAGAACCTTCAAAGAGGGGGTCCCTTTCGGGGCCCCCTTTTTTCACAAGTGAATACGTCTCAGGTAAGGCCCGGCTTGGCCGGGCCGAATGAGTCCGTGATCCAAGCGTTGGCCTCAATGCGCGTCGCCATGACCCGGAAGGGGGCACGCGGGGGGAACCGGAACGGTTCCAGCCCGCGAAGCGAAGCGCAGTCACAAGTACATAGGGAGGTGTTGAGCGTGTCGTCTCGGGGCACGGGGCCCCGGGTGCTCGAGCTACGCCGTCGTGCGGAGTCCGGTCAGGGCCTGGTCGAATTCGCCTTGATACTGATCATGGTCTCCATCGTCGCCATCGTGATCCTTATTTCCATGGGCGGTCAGCTGAACACGATGTTCTCGGACATCGTGGCGGTGCTGCCGCCGCACTGAGAGCACTCCGGGCCCGTTGAGGAGTGGGGGAGAGGAGCGTCTGCCTCTCCTCCACGTCCGTCCCGATCTCAAAAATCGAATTGCAAAAGCGGGGTCCACCGGCCAGAGCCGTCCATATAATGGCGGCACTTTTTCGGACCCTAAGCGGGAGGAACTATCAGCTTGGCAGTCGCTACATCACCAGCACGACCGCGTGCCAACACCAGTCGCATCTTCATCATCGTCGGTGCCGCGCTGGCCGCTCTGGCCTTCATCCTCATCTTTTTCCTGGGTAGCCTCGGACACGGTGGTGTCGGGAGCACCGGCGGCACGACCAACATCGTGGTCGCCGCCCGCGACATCCCGTTCCGGTCCGCGCTCACGCGCGACGACCTCAAGGTCCAGGCCTGGAACGGCGACGTCCCGCCGGGCGCCTACAAGTCGATCGACGACGTGATCGGCAAGGGCGCCGCCCAGGCCAGCCCGGGCGCCGGCCCCGCCGTCAACGCGACCGGCGCTGTGGCCGAGATCAAGATCAGCCAGGGCCAGCCGATCACCCAGAACATGCTGGCCAACAGCATCGACGCCGTGCAGGTGCAGCCGGCCTATCTCCCGATCCCCAAAGGGTTCGAGGCCGCCACCATCCCGACCAGCGAGCAGACCGGTGTGGCCGGTTACATCCAGGCCGGGGACTACATCAACATCCTGGCCAGCGCCAACGTCAGCGTCTTCAGCCAGCAGGGCCAGCAGCAGGGCCCGCCGCGCTCGGTCACCAAGACCGTGTTCACGAACGTGCACGTTTTGAAGGTCGGGGCCGCCACCGGGCAGGTCACCACCGGCGGCCAGCCCGCCTCCTCGCAGACCGGCGGCGTGGCCAGCAGCCTGACGCTGGTCATGACCCAGTGCGACTGGGAGTTCCTGCGCTGGCTGCAGGCCAACGCGACGCTCACCTACACCCTCGGCTCGTACCAGGACTACAAGCCCCAGGACACCAAGCCCGACCCGACCTGCCAGGACGCCACCGCCGCCCACGGCGTGGGTCCTGCCTCGGCCGACAAGCGCTGGAACTTCTCGGGGACTCAGTAGCCGATCGAAGCTGTCCGGTAACCAGGGTGACGACCCGGACCAGATCCGGGTCGTCATCGTCGATGACAGTCACCGCACCGCCGCCAGCCTGAGCCGGCTGCTGGCCTTTGAGGCCAGCTTCGAGGTCGTGGGAACGGCCCATGCCGCCCGCCTGGCGCGGACCGAGGTCGCGAGGCTCAAGCCGCAGGTCGTGGTGATGGACGTGAACCTGCCCGATCAGGACGGCATCGCGCTGGCTCGCGACCTGCGCGCCGAGCACCCGGGTTTGGGCATTGTTCTGATCTCGGTGGAGGAGAGCCCGGCGCTGCGCCGGCGGGGCCAACAGGCCGGGGCCGCCGCCTACCTCTTGAAGCCGTTCGAGGGGGAGGAGCTGGTGGCCGCGGTCCGCGGCGCGGTGCCACAGGACGCGCGCTCCACGCGGCACCCGGCGCCGCGTCGGCGCGTGGCACCGGCCGAGTCGACGCAGGAGCTGCCGGTGGCGCGATCGCGCCGCGGCCACCTGGACACGCTGCCGCCCACCCCCGCCGCAGCCGCGCCGGAGGCGGCCAAGCCGGTCGAGGCGGCCAAGCCGGAAGAGCCGCCCGCGCCCCCGCTCCCACCACCGCCGCCCCTGCGGCCGCGGGGCCGCAACGAGGCCGGCCACGTGATCGCCATCTTCAGTGGCAAGGGCGGCGTCGGCAAGTCGGTGGTGGCCCTCAATCTGGCAGCCATGGTCGGAACCGAGACTGGCGACGACGTGGCCCTGATCGACCTCGACCTGCAGTTCGGCGACCTGGCCGTGCTGCTGGGCCTGCAGCCGAAGGACACCATCGCCGACGTGTCCGCGGCCAAGGACGTCGACGCGGCGTTTTTGGGCAGCCTGATGCCGGAAGCGCCCGGCAACCTGCGCGTTCTCTGCTCACCGCTGAGCCCCGAGCTGGCCGACCTCGTCCGTCCCGAGCACGTGGCCATCGTGATCGACACCCTGAAGGCCGCTTTCGACTACGTGGTCGTCGACCTGAGCCAGCACCTCGACGACGTCTCGCTGACCGCGCTCGACAAGGCTGACCGCATCGTGCTGCTGATCGACAACAACCTGCCCGCCATAAAAGACGCCAAGCTCGCCTTTCGGCTTTTCGCCACGCTGGGCATCCCCGGCGAACGCATCGTGATGGTGCTCAACCGCGCGAACGCCCCCTCCGAAGTGACCGTCACCCAGATCGAAGCCAACCTGCAGTGGAAGGTCGGCGTCAAGGTGCCCAGCGAGGGTGGATTGGTGCTCAGATCGGTGCAGCGGGCCGTGCCCGCGGTGCTCATGGAACCTGATTCCGAATTCGCGTTAAGTGTGAGGGAACTCGCCGGTACTCTGATACCCTTGCCCGACGCCGGAAGGGAGGCGGGTCGCCGCGTGCGCCGCGGCCTTTTCTCACGGCGATAGTTGAGCATGGGTCTACTCGACAGGGTCAAAGCAAGCCAGGTACCCGGCGCACCAGGAGCCCCCACCACTAACGGCCCGGCTCCGGCGAACGTTGGTGACACCGCGCAGGTGATGCGCGCTGCGCCGGCGGCCACAGCCACGGCGCCGCGTCCCGAGGCGCCGACGCGCATCGCGCCGCCCGCGGGCGCCGATCCGATGAGCCCGGCTTTCACCGCGGCCAAGGTTCATGTGCACGCCAAGCTGCTCGAGAAGTACGCCGACAAGTTGGTCGTCACAGACCGCGTGGGTGTGCGCGAAAAGATCCAGGAGCTCTCCGACGAGTACTTCCGGATGAACCAGGTCACGATGACCAAGTCCGAGCGCGATCGCTTGGTGGAGTCGCTGCTCGACGACGTGCTCGGCCTGGGCCCGCTGCAGCAGCTGGTCGACGACCCCGAGATCTCCGAAATCATGATCAACCACCCCAAGCAGATCTACGTGGAGAAGAAGGGGACGCCGCTGCTCTCCAACATCACTTTCGAGAGCCCCAAGCAGCTGATGCTGGTAATCGACCGCATTGTGTCGACCGTGGGACGCCGCGTGGACGAGTCGAGCCCGATGGCCGATGCGCGCCTGGTCGACGGGTCGCGCGTCAACGTGATCATCCCACCGCTCGCGCTCAAGGGCCCGTGCATGACCATCCGAAAGTTCTCCAAGGAGAAGCTGCGGCCGAACGACCTGGTCAAGTTCGGCAGTGCGACGCCGGAGATGATCCAGTTCATGGAGTCGTGCGTTCGGGGCCGGCTCAACGTGCTGGTGTCGGGTGGCACGGGCTCCGGTAAGACGACGCTTTTGAACATCCTTTCCGGCTTCATCCCGCCGGACGAGCGCATCATCACCTGCGAGGACGCGGCCGAGCTGCAGCTGCAGCAGGACCACGTGATCACGCTGGAATCTCGACCGCCCAACGTTGAAGGCAAGGGTGCGGTGCCCATCCGCGACCTCGTCAAGAACTGCCTGCGCATGCGGCCCGATCGCATCATCGTCGGTGAGTGCCGCGGTGGCGAGGCGCTGGACATGCTGCAGGCCATGAACACCGGCCACGACGGGTCGATGTCGACGCTGCACGCCAACAACCCGCACGAGTGCTTGGGCCGTCTGGAAACGCTGGTTCTGATGGCCGGCGCCGATCTGCCATCGCGCGCGATTCGCGAGCAGATGGCGTCCGCCGTGCACATCATCGTGCAGCAGCAGCGCCTGCGCGGCGGTCCGCGCAAGGTGGTCTCGATAGCCGAGATCACCGGCATCGAGAACGGCGAGATCCACTACCAGGAGATATTCGTGTTCAAGCAGGTGGGTGTGAGCGAAGAAGGCAAGGCCATCGGCTATCACACCGCCACCGGCATCCGGCCGATGCGACTCGATCACCTGAAAGCCAGCGGCGAGGAAGTTCCGGACGAGATCTTCAATCCGACTCCGGAGCCGCCCCACGACAAGATGTACTAGGAGTAGCTGCCCGTGAATCCAATCATCCTCATCGCAGCCATCTTCGGCGCCGCCGGGATCATGGTGATCTTTGTCGGCATCGCCAGCGCGCGCCGCGCCAGCGAGGGCGCCGAAGAGGTGCAGAGCCGGCTGTATCAGTACGGTGTCGGCTCCGCGCCGGCGGCGGCGCCCGTGCGCACCGCGCCGCGCACGCCGCGCGAGGTCATCGCCGGCCTCTTCGAGCCTGCTGCGCAGCGCCTGGGCCAGGGCAACGTCAAGCGCGGCAAGAAGCCGCTGGCCGAGCAGTTGCAGAAGGCCGATCTAAAGCTGCGCACCTCCGAGTTCATCGCCATCCAGTTCGGCACCGTGGCGCTGCTGGCGATCATCGCCTTCCTGCGCTGGGGCATCATCCAGGCGCTGATCGCGGGCGTGATCGGCTACTTCATCCCCGGCTTCTACGTGCGCTACCGCATGGGCAAGCGCCTCAAGGCTTTCAACGACCAGCTCGGTGACACGCTGGTGCTGCTCTCCAACGCGCTCAAGGCCGGCTATTCCTTCGCGCAGGCGGTCGACACCGTGGCCAAGAACGCCGTGCCGCCGATGTCAGACGAGTTCTCGCGCGCGGTGCGCGAGATGAACCTGGGCGGCTCGGTCGAGGAGGCGCTCAACAACATGCTGAAGCGCATCGAGAGCCCCGACTTCGACCTGGTGGTCACGGCGGTGGCCATTCACCGCACCGTGGGTGGCAACCTGGCCGAGATCCTCGACAACATCGCGCACACCATCCGCGAGCGCATCCGCATAAAGGGCGAGATCAAGACCCTCACCGCCCAGGCCTCGGCCTCGGGCACCCTGATCACGATTCTGCCCATCGGGCTCGCGATCTTCCTCTACTTCGTGACGCCGACCTACTTCAAGCCGATGACCGAGAACTTCATCGGCTGGGCCATGATCGGCGTCGCCCTGTTCCTCATCTTCATCGGCAACCTGATCATCCGCAAGATCACGTCCATCGAGGTTTAGTGCAATGAGTCAAACCATCCTCCTGGCTGCGATCGCCGCGGGTGGCATCCTGCTCGTCTTCGTGGGCCTGTCCCGCACGCCCAGCTCGAGCGCGGCCGACATGGTGCAGGAGCGCCTGCAGGCTTACGGCGGCGGCAGCGGCGGCAAGGCGCTCACCGAAGACGAGATCGTGCTCCAGAAACCGTTCAGCGAGCGCGTTCTGCGGCCCTTCATCCAGGGCCTCGGCAACCGCTTCAGCCGGAGCACGCCGGAGAAAGCCCGCAACGACCTGCAGAACCGGCTCAACCTGGCCGGCCGGCCCGGGAACCTGGGGCCTTCCGAGTTCATCGCGGTGCGCTATGTGGCCGCGGTCGTGCTCTTCGCAGTCGGCCTGCTGCTGGGACTTCTCCTTGGGAGCCCGACCTTCATCGCGATCGGCGCGGCGGTGGGCGGGATCCTGGGCTTCTTCGGGCCGCTCTACTGGCTGCGCACGAAGGTTGAGCAGCGGCGCACGGAGATCCAGAAGTCGCTGCCGGACGCGATGGACCTGCTCACGATCGCGGTCGAGGCCGGCCTCGGCTTCGACGCGGCCATGCAGCGGGTGACGGACAAGTTCCGCAACGCTCTGTCCGACGAGTTCGAGACCGTGCTCCAGGAAACGCGACTGGGTCGGCCGCGCCTGGAGGCGCTGGACGACATGGGCCGGCGCACCGGCGTCGAGGACCTGCACAACTTCGTGCAGGCGGTGATCCAGTCGGAGCAGATGGGTGTCGGTGTGGCGCGCATCCTGCGCCTGCAGTCCGACGAGATGCGGCGCAAGCGCCGCCAGCGGGCGCAGGAGAAGGCCGCGCAGGCGTCACTGAAGATGATGCTGCCGATGGTGGGCTGCATCTTCCCGACGCTGTGGATCGTGCTCCTGGGCCCGGCCATCCTGATCATCCTCAAGGCCAAGGGCTAGGGGCAGCCGCCGACGTTCCACCTCAGCATCCCCTGGTGGGAGCTGATCGCGCGCTCTGTCGGGATCTACGCCGCGCTGCTGCTCGCCTTCCGTCTGTTCGGGAAGCGGGAGATCGGGCAGTTCACGATCTACGACCTGGTTCTGGTGCTGCTGGTGGCCAACGCCGTGCAGCCGGCGATGACGGGGCCGGATAGCTCGCTGCTGGGCGGGCTGATCATCATCGTCACGCTGGTCGCGCTCAACTTCGTCGTCGCGCGCCTGGACACCATCCCGCTCTTCCATCGCTTCTTCACGCCGCACCCCGCCGTGATCATTCGTGGCGGCCAGTTCCTGCCCGACGTCATGAACCGCGAGGGTGTGGACCGGGAGGAGGCCGAGATGGCGATCCGCGAGCATGGTGTGGAGGGCGTGTCCGACGTGCAGCTGGGCGTGCTCGAGCCTGACGGGTCGATCAGCATCGTGCCCAAGGACGCGGGCACCTCGCGCACACGGCGCCGCGTGCGCCGGCGCTACCGGCCGCGCTGAGCGTTAAGACTCGGCCAGGAACTCCAGCGCGGCTTCCTTGAACTGACGCGCGGGGACCGCGTTCATGTGGTTGCGGCCGTCGATCGAGACGTGGCGGCCGCTGCCCAGCAGCGCGGCCAGCTCGTCGCCGCCGCGCGCGAGCGGATCTTCGGCGCCAGTGCATACGAGCACGGGGTTCTGCGTCGCGCGCAGCTCGTCCTCGCCCAGTGCGCGCTGGCGTCCCAGGATGCAGCAGGCCAGCGCCTCCAGGTCGTTGACGGGGCGCGCGACCGCGAAGTCGTAAAACATGTTCGCCATCGGATCGCTGACCGACGCGTCTCCACGCATGCGGCGGGCGGTGAGGTCGGCGTGGCGCGGTCCGTGTGAGGTGACCCACCTGCCCACGCCGCCGAGCACGGCCCGGCCGATGCGCTCGGCGTGGTCGATCGTCACCTCCAGCGCGATGCGGCCGCCCATGGAGTAGCCGAGCAGGTCTGCCTGGCGGATGCGCAGGTGATCGAGCAGGCGCACGACATCCGCCGCCATCACCGTGCGGTCGTAGGCCTGGGGGTCGTGCGGCTTGTCGCTGTGGCCGTGGCCGCGGCAGTCGAGCCCCACCACGCGCCGGCCCGCGCTGGTGAGGGCCTCCTGCCAGCGCGTGCCCACCCAGTTGAGGCGGTAGTCGCTGCAGTATCCGTGCACGAGCACCACCGGCGGCCCGCCCTCGGCCCCGTGCTGCTCGTAGTGCAGGCGCACGCCGGCGGAGTCGAAATCGGGCACTTCCGGGTACGTTATGGCATCTCGTGGGCAAGCCGCGTCCCGGATTGAAGCTGGTCGATCCCGCGTCCGGCCGCACGCTGGCGGACGCCGTGGAGGTGCCGCGCACATCCTGGGGGCGCGGCCTGGGCTTGATGTTCCGGCGCGCGCTGCCCACCGGTCACGCGATGTGGATCAAGCCCTGCAACGGCATCCACATGTTCTGGATGAACTTCGCGATCGACGCGCTCTTCCTGGACCGAAAGGAGCGCGTGGTCAAGGTCTACCGCCGCCTGGGTGTGTGGCGGATCGTGCCCCTGGTCTGGGGCGCGCACAGCGTGGTGGAGCTGCCGGCGGGAACGCTGGACGGGGTGGAGCTACCCCGTGGCCACCAGCTGCAGTTCGTGACCTCTTAACAGGCGCCGTTCCCCGCGCTGGCATTTCCCGCTCATCGTGTGGCCGTGGCTCCGCACGCGGTCGTCCCGGCGATCTTGACCAAGGCGCCGTTCACGCTCGCCGAGGCGCGGGCCGCCGGTCTGACGTCCCGCCAGCTTCAAGGGCGAAGCTGGCAACGCCTCGGCGGAGGTCTCTACGTCCGTACGGGCCGTGATCCCGGACCACTAGACCTGCTGGCGGCGGTGCATCGGCGGTTCCCACCAGTGGCTGCTTTCGCCGGACGGACGGCCGGTTGGCTCCATGGGCTCGACATGCCTCCGTGCGACCCGATCGAGATCGCTGTTCCGAGGTCCTGCGGGATCTCCACCCGCTCCGGGGTGCTGGTCCGCAGACCCGACCTAATAGAAACGGACATCACGGTCCGTCGAGGCTTACGCGTCACATCGTCGGTGCGCACGCTGCTGGACCTGACGCGCTCGCGTGACCTTGTCGAAAGCATCGTCATCCTGGACACGGCGCTGCACGCCGGGCTGGTCAAGGTCGGAGAGCTGATGCAGACCCCGCGCCTCAGGCGCTTCGCCAACTGGGTCGAAGCTGCCGCGGAATCGCCGATGGAGAGTCGCCTGCGAATCCTGCTCGTGCGCGCCGGCTTGCCGCGGCCGATCGCGCAGGCCGTGCTGAAGGATGAGGCAGGGCGCCCACTGGCGCGGGTCGATCTGTACTACCCGTCGGTCCGCCTGGTCATCGAGTACGACGGTTCCACGCACCGCGACAGCCTTGTGCAGGACAACCGTCGTCAGAATGCACTCCTGCAGGCCGGCTACCGCCTGCTCCGCTTCACCGCCGCCGACGTGCTGGGCAGCCCCGACGCTGTGGTCGCCAGCGTCAGCACAGCACTGGCGATGCGTTGAGTGGTGGACCTTTCAACCCTTCGCGGCGGCTGGATCGGTGGTTTGGTGCACCTTTCAACGCATCAGCAGGCCCTGCTCGACTGGGTTCTCCCGCCGCGCTGTGGCGGGTGCCGGCGACTCGGCGCCTGGCTCTGCCCCCGCTGCTTCCGGGCCATCCGGCGCCTGGAGGAGCCGCTCTGCCCGCGCTGCGGCCGCCAGCTGGCGTTTCGCGACGACTTCTGCTCCTGCCGCAAACGGCTCCGGCATGTCGCGCGGCTGCGGGCGGCGGCGGCCTACGAAGTGCCGCTGTCGGCCGCCGTGCACCGCTTCAAGTACAGCGGCTGGCGCGCGCTCGCCCAGCCGCTGTCGGCGCTCCTGGCCGCAAGGCTGGCGGTCGACGGGCTACCGGCCGCGCACATCGTCGCGGTTCCGCTGCATCGGAACCGCCGGCGGCAGCGCGGCTACAACCAGTCGGAGGAGCTGGCCAGGGAGCTGCGTAGGCGTCTCAGCCTCAAGCCACCGCCGGGCCGCCTCCTCAGGATCCGCGACACGCCGCCCCAGGTCGGCCTCGACCGGCTGCGCCGGCTGCAGAACGTGAAGGAGGCGTTCGAGTACAAGGGCCCTCGCGCCAGCGGTGAGCCGGTGCTGCTGGTGGACGACGTCGTGACCACCGGCGCCACCCTGGAAGCCTGCGCGGCCGCGCTGCAAGCGGCCGGTTTCGGTCGCATATCTGGGATCACCCTGGCCCGGGTTTCGTTATAGTGGCCCGCGCAACAGAACGCGGGAGGACCCAATTTGGCCGTTCGCATACCCGGAATCAACCTAGACGAGTACTACGCCCAGCTGGGGCCGATC
>DASUVY010000096.1:0-32277 GCA_036378695.1 Candidatus Dormiibacterota bacterium | reverse complement strand
GGAACGCCCCTGGTGGACGGGCACCAGCTTGGCCAGGCGGTCGCACTCCTTGAGCGGCACGTCGAGCACCCGCCCCACGTCGCGGATGGCGGCCTTGGAGGCCATGGTCGTGAAGGTGATGATCTGCGCCACCCGGTCGGCGCCGTACTTGTCGGTTACGTAGCGGATGACGCGCTCGCGCCCCTCCACTGAGAAATCGCAGTCGATGTCCGGCATCGACACGCGGTCCTTGTTGAGGAAGCGCTCGAAGATCAGCCCGTGCTGGATGGGATCGAGGCCGGTGATGCCCAGGCAGTAGGAGACCAGCGAGCCGACCGCGGAGCCGCGTCCGGGGCCGGTGAGGATGCCTTGCTGGCGCGCGAAGTTGTAGAAGTCCCAGACGATCAGGAAGTAGGAGGAGTAGCCGGTGGCCGCGATGACCTCCAGCTCCTGGTCGAGGCGAGCTTGCGCCGACGCGGGTGGGTTGTCGCCGTAGCGCCAGGCCAGGCCGTCGACCGCCAGCCGTCGCAGGTGCTGCTCCGGGGTCAGGCCGGGCGGGCAGTCGAACGGGGGGAGCTGGGTGCGGCCGAGGTCGATCTTGAGGTCGACCAGGTCTGCCACCTCGAGCGTGGCGGCGAGCGCCTCCGGCATGTCCTCGAAGGCGACCGCCATCTCGGCCGCCGACTTCAGGAAGAAGTCCTGCGATTCGAAGCGCCAGCGCCGGGGGTCGTCGTAGCGGTTGCCCGTTTGCAGGCACAGCAGCACGTCGTGGGCCTCGGCGTCCTGCTTGTGCACGTAGTGCAGGTCGTTGGTCGCGCAAAGCCGCAGGCTGAACTCGGCGGAGAGGTCCTGCAGGGCGTGGTTGACTTTCTCCTGGCCCTCGACGCCGTGCCGCTGCACCTCGAGCAGGTAGCGGTCGGCCCCGAAGATGTCGCGGTAGGCCGCCACCGTCTCGCGAGCGCCCTCGAGGTCGCCGCCCGTGATCTTGCTCGCCACCTCGCCGCCCAGGCACCCGGAGAGGGCCACGATACCCCCCGCGTGCGACGCGAGCACCTCGCGGTCGATGCGGGGCTTGTAGTAGAGCCCCTCCATCTGGCCCGAGGTGCAGATCTTCATCAGGTTCAGGTAGCCGGCGCCGTCGGTCGCCAGCAGGGTCAGGTGGTAGGGGTCGCGGTCCGCGCGGCCCTCCTTGCTGAGGCGCGAGCGGGGCGCCACGTACACCTCGCAGCCCAGGATCGGCTTGATCCCGGCCGCCCGGCACTCCTTGTAGAAGGGGATGGCGCCGTACATCACGCCGTGGTCGGTGAGGGCCAGGGCGGCCATCTCGAGCTCGGCCGCCCGGGCCACCATGGCCTTTATCCGGCTGGCGCCGTCGAGCAGCGAGAACTCGGTGTGGTTGTGGAGGTGGACGAAGTGCTCGGGGGCTTTCATAGGGGCGCGCGGCATCGTCGGAGTGCGGGTTGGCGGGACCCCGGACGGCTACTTTAGCGACTCCTCCCCGCCTCGCGGGGAGGTGCCGAGCGTAGCGAGGCGGAGGGGTCCATCGACCCCGTCCGACGCCTTTCGGCGCCACCTCCCCATGAATGGGGAGGAGCACCCGTAACCCGGCCTCAAATCGCCCGTTTCCATGGCAACATGCCAGCGCAAATGCGCCGTCGGCAAGCCTTCGCGGCAGCGCTAGCGCTCGTCCCCCTGGCTCTCGCGCTGGCCTGCGGCCCGGTGACCCAGCCGGTCGATCCGCAGGCCCAGCAGGCTCGGGACGCTTCCAGCCGGCGAGCCTGGGACGCCCTCACCAGACTCGAGGGCGCCCGCGGCGGCGACGACTGGAACGCCTATGTCAGTGCCTTCTCAGCCGCTCCAGATGGCCCTGCCTTCGACCGGCTGGCCAATCAGTGGACGCTGGAGGCCCAGGCCGCGGACCTCGCACGCGCACACCTGTACCAGCAGGCCGGAGGCGAGCAGGGAGGCCAGCCCAAGGACGTGAGCGGCCTCGGCGCCGCGCTGGACCAGGCCGCCGCCCGCGACGACGCCGCCGGGGTGGTCCGGGATCCGGCCGGGGACCTCCAGGCGCGCCTGGGCGGCTACCTGCAGCTCGACGTGGACGCGCAGATCGAGCAGCACGACGCGCTGCGGGATGACCTCCAGGCCGGGGTGGACCTCCTCAACGGCCGCGCGGACGCCAAGGCGCACCTCGTGGGCGTGGCCGGCGGCCTGGACGCGCTGGTGGCCGCCGCCCAAACGGTGGGGGTGCCGGACACCGTCAACCAGGAGGTGGCGGACGCCAAGGCCGCGGCCACCGCCGCCCGCACCGACGACGAGCTCCGGAATGCCACCGCCAAGGCGCAGGCGGCCGCAGACGCCCTGTCCGGCATCATCAACCGCACCGACGCCGCGCCCCTACCGCCCTGCCTGCCTGGCGGCGGCGGCGGCCAGTACATCTGGATCCACCTGGTCACCCAGCAGCTGGTCGCCTACCAGGACGGCTGTCCGGTGATGGCGCTGCCGGTGACCACGGGTCGCCCGGCGCTGCCCACGGACCGGGGCACCTTCCGGATCTTCTACAAGACGCCCTGGTACAAGATGGTCTCGCCCTGGCCGCCGGGGTCGCCCTTCTGGTACCCGACTACCTGGGTCGAGTACGCGATGGAGTTCGTCGGCGACGGGACGTTCATCCACGGCGCCGACTGGCAGCCCGACGACACCTACGGTCCCGGGTCCGAATACGGCCCTTATGCCAGCCATGGCTGCGTGCATGTTCAGTCCGGTCCGCTGGTGAAGCTCTACGCCTGGGCTCAGCTGGGCGCGGTCGTCCACGTCGGGGACTAGAGTCGCGGGGGAGGTTGTCCTCCCCCACGTGCCCCCTCCTTCACCTCGCACCGTCCTCGGCGCCTGGATCACGGACTCACACGAGCCGGTATAACCGGCTCTTACGGCCGCTCCGGTCTTTGATGACCAAATAGACTCAGTGGCCTGATGGCCACCACCTCCCTGCCGCCGCTGTCCTCCGATCTTTTGGAGGCCCACCACAGCGGCATCCGGGAGATCGCCAACGAGGCCTTTGGGATGGCCGGCGCCATCAGGCTTGAGGCCGGCCAGCCCGACTTCCGCACCCCTGCCCACATCGCGGCGGCCGCCAAACAGGCCATCGACGAGGGGTTCACCTTCTACACGCCGACCGCCGGCATCCCGCCCCTGCGCGAGGCCCTGGCCCGCAAGCTGGAGCGCGTCAACGGCATACGCGTCCCCGCCTCGCAGATCGTCTGCGGCCCGGGCGGCGTCGGCGTGATCTCGGCCACCATGGCCACGCTGGTCGAGCCCGGCGACGAGGTCCTGACGCCCGACCCCGGCTGGCCCAACACCTCGATCATGGTGGCCTGGGCTCACGGTCGCGAGGTGCGCTACCCGTGCCCTCCGGAGCTCGGCTTCCAGCCCGACCTGGAGGCCCTGGAGCGGCTGATCACGCCCCGCACGAAGCTGCTCCTGGTCAACAGCCCCAACAACCCGACCGGCGCCGTCTACCCGGCCGAGACCCTGGCGCGGATCGCCGACCTGGCCCGGCGCCACAACCTCTGGCTGATCTCCGACGAGTGCTACGACCAGATCATGCTCGACGGCCGCGAGGTCGCTCCGAGCCTGGCCGCGCACCTCGACGACGGGCGTGTGATCTCGGTCTTCACCTTCTCCAAGAGCTACGCCATGACCGGCTGGCGGCTGGGCTACGCGGCTGCGGCGCCCGACGTCGTGGACGGCGTCATCAAGTTCCTGGAGTCGACCTCCTCCTGCGTCTCGGCGATCACGCAGAAGGCGGGCGCGGCGGCGCTGGACGGGCCCCAGGACTGCGTGGCCGAGATGGTCACCGCCTACCGCCGCCGCCGCGACCTCTCGGTCGACCTCCTGCGCGAGGCCGGTCTGCTGGTCGCGGAGCCGATGGGGGCGTTCTACGTGATGGCGGACGTCTCCCGCAGCGGCCTCGGGGCCCGCGAGTTCGCCCTGCGCCTGCTCCGCGAGCGCCAGGTCGGGGTGGCGCCGGGAACGGCCTTCGGCGGTGTGGCCGCGCGGGCGGTGCGCATCAGCCTGGCCAGCTCCGACCAGGACTTGCGCGAGGGCATCGGCCGGCTCGCCGAGTTCGTGGAGGAGCTGGGCAGCCGGTGATCCGCAACATCGCCATGGTCAAGCTCAAGCCGGGCACGCCGTCGGAGAAGGTCGAGCGCATGATCACGGAGCTGCAGGGCATGCAGATCCCCGGCATGGCCCACCTCTCCGTGGGCACCGACGCCGGCCTGCGCGAGGGCAACCTCGACCTCGTGATCGTCGTCGACCTCGATGACGAGGCGGCCTACCAGGCCTACGACGAGGACCCCGAGCACAACCGGATCCGGCGCGACCTGGTCGCGCCCATCGCGGAGCGGGTCGAGCGCATCCAGTACCGCATCTAAGGGGCGCCGCCGGAAAGTAGGCTGTGTCTTTCGCGACCAGACGTCCGATGCGGACGCCGGCTTCTGCGGTGCTCGGTCACGCAGCTATGGCTGCGCTCCTTCCGCTCCTCGGCGCCGGCTGACGCCTCGGAGCTTCGGGATCACGAAATCCATCAGCCCACCTTCCGGCCGCGCCCCTAGCGCTCCAAAAGCGCTACCGACTCGATGTGGTAGGTCTGCGGGAACATATCCACGATGGCGGCCCGGCGCAGCCGGTAGCCGCCCTGAACCAGCAGCGCCAGGTCGCGGGCGTGCGTCGAGGGCTCGCAGGACACGTACACGATGCGGCCCGGCTGCAGGCGCAGCAGCTCGGCCAGAGCGCGGGGATCGCAGCCGGCGCGCGGGGGGTCGAGGAGCGCGGCCGTGTGCTCGGCCGCCCGCACACCTCGTAGCACCTCCTCCACCCGCCCGGCCAGGAAGACGGCGTTGCCCAGGCCGTTGATGCGGGCGGCAAGCCGGCCCAGGCGCACCGCGCGCGGGTTCTCCTCGACCTCCGTCACCGACTCCACCCGCGCGGCCGCCTGAAGGCCGATCGTGCCCACGCCCGCATAGAGGTCGAGGACGCGGTCGCTCCCGCCAGGCTCCAGCATCTCCAGCGCCGTCTGGTAGAGAACGGGGGTCTGACGGTGGTTGGTCTGGACGAAGGTGTCGTTGCGCACCCGGAAGGTCAGCCCCAGCACGTCCAGAGTCAGGGCGTCGTCCAGGAGGACCAGGTCGGGCAGCAGCTCGGCGGCGCGCGCCAGCACGGCGTCGGGCAGGCGGCGCCCCGGCGCGCCGCGGAAGCGGGCGGTCCACAGCAGCCCCGGGCCCTGCGGCTCGACGGTGAGTAGAAGGTTCTGGAGCCCGGTCAGCCCGTGCTCGCGGGTGGCCTGGCCGAAGGCCAGCATGGCGCGCTCGATCCGCAGGTCGTGGATGGGACAGGTCTCGATGGGCAGCAGCGCGTGCGAGCGCAGGCGATGGAAGCCGAAGCGCGGTCCCTCCGGCCCATACACGGCTTCGAACTCGCCGCGGATCCGGTACCGCCAGGGATCGTCCATGCCCAATACCGGGGTCTCCCGCGGCAGCCGCAGCCCGGCCTTGCGCCAGGCCTCGGCGACCACGCGGCGCTTGATCTCCAGCTGCAGCTCGTAGGCCGCGTGCTGCCACTGGCAGCCGCCGCAGGCTCCGAAGTGCGGGCAGCGCGGCTCGACCCGACCGGCTCCCGGCTCCAGCACCCGCTCGGCGCGCGCGTAGGTCACGCCGCCCTGGCGGCCGCGCGGCTCGGCCTCCACCAGCTCGCCGGGCAGGGCGTAGTAGACGAGCACAGGGCGGTCCTCGTGCTGGGCGAACACGGCGCCGCCGTGGGCCGGGTTGTCGGTGCGCAGGATCATCGCAGCCAGTGGCCGGTGGGGTCGTCCTGGGGCCGGAAGCCGGCGGCCTCCACCGCCCGGGCCGCCAGCTCGAAGCCGGCGGCGATCTTCGTCGGGTCGTGGGCGTCGCTGCCGAAGCACACCGCCCGGCCGCCCTCCTGATGCCACCAGCGCAGGACCTCGGGACCCGGCACCAGGAAGCGACTGGGGTCGCCGCCGCGGGTGGTGTTGACCTCGACCACCGCGCCTCGCGCCGCGGCGGCCCGCAGCACTGCGCGGATCTCCGCCTCGAAGTCACCTGGCTGATACGGCGAGTCCGCGGGCCAGTAGCGCTTCGGGTAGTCGAGGTGGGCCAGTACCTCGAACTTCTCGCGGCTCTCCAAGAGCGCCACCGTCTCCTGCAGGTAGGCCCGAAATTGGGCGCCCACCAGCTCGGCGGTGAGCAGGCCGGGCGAGGACGCGTCGACCAGCTTGCCCTGCCAGGGCAGGCAGTGCACCGAGCCGAGGACGCGATCCAGGGGGCCGGCGCCCACGATCGCCGCGGCTTCGGCCTGGAAGCGGTGGGGCTCGCCGAGCTCCACCCCGCTCAGGATGCGCAGCCCGGGAAAGGCGGTTCGGCAGCGCTCGATGCACTCGTGATAGCCGGCAATGTCGAGGAGGCCGTCGCGCGCTCTCACGTAGTCGGTGAAGTCGGCGTGGTCGGTGAAGGCGATCGAGGGCAGGCCGAGCTCCTGCGCGCGGCGGCAGGTGGCCTCCATGTCGCCGCGGGGCGCATCCCACGACCACTCCGTGTGCACGTGGCCGTCGGGAATCAACACTGTGGGCACGAACGTACCTTGATTGGATGGTTCGCTTCGGGTACTTCCTGACGCCGGAGGCCGATCCCACCCGCCCGCTGGAGCTGGCGCGGCTGGCCGACGAGCTCGGCTTCGACCTGATCGGCGTCCAGGATCATCCCTACCAGCGCCGGTTCCACGACACCTGGACCTTGCTCGCGGCGATCGCCATGAGCACCCGCCGGGTCTCCTTCTTCCCCGACGTGGCGTCGCTCCCGCTGCGCCCGCCGGCGGTGTTGGGCAAGGCCGCGGCCACGCTCGACCTCCTGAGCGGCGGCCGCCTGGAGCTGGGACTGGGCGCGGGAGCCTTCTGGGACGCGATCGAGGCCATGGGCGGGCCGCGCCGCAGCCCGGGCGAGTCCATTCGGGCTCTCGAAGAGGCGATCCAGGTCATCCGCCTGATGTGGAGCGACCAGCCCGCGGTTCGCTTCAGCGGCGAGTTCTATCAATTGGGTGGGGTGCGGCCGGGGCCGCAGCCGGCGCACCCGATCGGGATCTGGCTGGGCGTGTACAAGCCGCGGGCGCTGGCCCTGGTCGGCCGGCAGGCCGACGGCTGGGTGCCCTCGCTGGGCTACGCGACGCCTGAAGCGCTGAGCGAGGGCAACCGGCGCATCGACGAGGCGGCCGTGGAGGCCGGCCGCGATCCTGCCCGCATCCGCCGGGTTCTTAACGTGATGGACAGCCCCGAACCGGGACTGCTGGCCGAGCTGGCGTTGGAGCGGGGCATGGACACGTTCGTGTTCGCGCAGGGTGATGAGCCGGCAGACCAGCTGCGCCGGCTGGCCTCGGAGGTCATCCCCCGAACGCGCGAGCTGCTAGAGCGCCCCTAAGCGACCGATTTCACGAAAACGTCCGCCTCCCCCAGCCGTACGGGGTGCGATTCCATGAAAACGCCCGATAAGGGACGCGGCCTAGTGGAGGGGCTGGGCGAGCTTGACCTTGACCTGGCCGTGCGCCTCCTCGACGGTCAGCGCCGGCTGCGCGAAGGTGGCGGGTCCACCCCGCACCGCGCCATCGCGCACGCAGAACTTCGAGCTGTGCCAGGGACAGGTGACCACGTCGCCGTCCAGCGAGCCCTCGTTGAGCGGCCCGCCCGCGTGCGAGCAGGTGTTGGCGATCGCGTAGAGCTTGCCCGACACCCGGGTGATCAGCACCGGCATGTCGCCGGCCTGGACCAGTTTCAGCATCCCTTCGCCGAAGTCGGTGGCCTTGCCCACCACCACGGTCTCCTCGGGACCGACCGCGAAAGCGTTGTGGTTGACCATGGTGCCGATGCCGAACACCAGGTGGCCACCGAAGTAGGCGCCCGTCACCGCCAGCAGCACGCCGACCAGCGCCAGCAGTACCGCCAGTCCGTGGCCGCCCGCTCCGCCCTTCCAACGCAGAGCGACTGACACCGTCATGACGACCAGGACGAGCGTCATCAGGAGGCCGTGCAGCGTCGCCACCCGTCGCTCTTGTCCGAAGGTCTCGTGGTGGTCCGTGTAGCCGCTGATCGCCGAACCCAGGCCCGCGATGAGGCCGAACCCAATCCCCACATCGCCGACCGCCGTCGGCAGCGAGGGGATCGGGTAGTGCAGTAGATCGGCGGTTACGCCGACCACCCAGGCCCCCAACGGCACGTCGGTCAGCGCAGGGTGCAGCGGGTGGCCCAGCACGCGGGTGCCGTGCAGAAGGTCCTTGAGGTAGCGGCCGGGGGCGCCCAGCGGCGCGTAGACGGCGCCGACGACCTTCTGGATGAAGTCGCCCACCGGTTCCAGCCAGCCCTGGGAGCGAACGAAGCGGTCGGTCCTCGACTCTGCCATGTTTATAGCGGCTAGGCGCTATATATTAAGCCGTTCCTCGAGCAGGTGCCGGGCCACCTGTGCGTTCGCCCGCCGCTCCGACGCCTTGATCACTTCGCCGATCAACCTCTGGATCGCCTGCTGTTTGCCGGCCCGGTAATCCGCGACCGCGCCCGGGTTCTCAGCCAGCACCGCGTCGACGATCGCCCCCAGTTCCGCCTCGTCGCTGAGCTGCGCCAGCCCGCGCTCGCTCACGACCTCTTGGGGTTCGCGGCCCGTGGCCAGCACTTCGCGCGCCTGCTCGCGGTTGATGGTCCCCGCGCCGACCAGCCGGATCACCGCCGCCAGGTGCTCCGGCCGGGCTGTCGGCGACTCCTGGATGACCCAGTTGGCCGCCGGCTTGGCCTCGGCGCCCGCCGCCACCACCGCCTCGAAGTAGTCGGCCGTGGCGCGCTCGGCGGTCAGCTCGCGCGCGTCCTGCTCGGACAGGCCGTACTGCTGCGCCAGGCGCCGGCGGCGCGGCCCAGGCAGCTCCGGCAGCTCCCCACGCAGCCGCTCCAGCCAGCCAGGATCGATCACGATCGGCGGCAGGTCGGGCTCGGGGAAATACCGGTAGTCCTGCGCGTACTCCTTGGTGCGCTGGCTGAAGGTGCGCTGCTCCGCCTCGGACCAGCCGCGTGTCTCCTGCACGACCTCGCCGCCCTTCTCGAGGACCTCGACCTGGCGACGGATCTCGTATTCCACCCCCCGGTACAGCGCTCGGAAGGAGTTGAGATTCTTGAGCTCGGTCTTGACGCCCAGCTGCTCGTCGCCGCGCCGGCGCACCGAGATGTTGGGCTCCACGCGCAGCTGGCCCTTTTCCATGTCGGCTTCGGAAGCGCCCACGTAGCGCAGCAGCTGGCGCAGCGCGACCGCGTAATCACGCGTTTCTTCCGCGGAGCGCAGGTCGGGCTCGGACACGATCTCCATCAGCGGCATGCCGCTGCGGTTGAGGTCGACGAGTGATTCCTGCGCCGTGTGCAGCGCGTCACCGGCGTGCTTCAGGCTGCCGGTGTCCTCCTCGAGGTGCGCGCGCGTGACGCGCACGCGGCGGTCGCCGATGTCGAGCCAGCCGTGGCGCGACAGCGGTAGGTCGTACTGGCTGATCTGGTAGCCCTTGGGCAGGTCTGGATAGAAGTAGTTCTTGCGGTCGAACTTCGATTTCTCGGGGATCGCGCAGTTGAGCGCGAGCGCCGTCTTCAGCACCTTCTCGACGGCCGTGCGGTTGGCGACCGGCAGCACGCCGGGCATGCCCATGCAGACCGGGCACACGTTGCTGTTGGGCGCCGCGCCCAGGTAGTCGGTGGAGCAGGCGCAGAACATCTTGGAGGCCGTGCTCAGCTGCACGTGCACCTCCATCCCGATCACGGCTTCCCAGTTGTTGTCGATCACGCCGGCGCCACCTGCGCGGTGAAACCGCTTGCCATCTCGTAGGCGCGCGCGACCCGCAGCGCGACGTCTTCGCGCCACTGCGGGGCCAGCACCTGCAGCCCCACCGGCAAACCCTGTGAGTCGCCGCAGGGCAGGCTTAGGCCGGGCAGGCCGGCCAGGTTGCCGCCCAGCGTCAGCACGTCGCAGAGATACATGGCCAGCGGGTCGCCGGTCTTGGCGCCCAGCTCGAAGGCGACGGTCGGACTGGTCGCGCTGACGATGGCATCGCAGTCGCGGAACGCGTCGGCGAAGTCGCGCGCCACCAGCGTGCGCACCTTCTGCGCCTTCAGGTAGTACGCGTCGTAGTAGCCGCTGGAGAGCGCGTAGGTGCCGAGCATGATCCGGCGCCTGACCTCCGGCCCGAAGCCATGGCGCCGCGTCCGCAAGTAGGTCTCGGCGAGCGTCCCGGCTGTGGCGTCGCTGGCGCCGTACTTGATGCCATCGAAGCGCGCGAGATTGGAGGACGCCTCCGCCGGCGCCACGATGTAGTACGCGGCCAATCCGTAATCGGTGTGCGGCAAGGCAACATCGACCAGCTCGGCGCCCGCCGACTCTAGCTCGAGGAGCGCCGCGTCGACGCGCGCGCGCACGCCGTCCTCGATGCCCTCGACCTCGCTGTACTCCCGGGCCACGCCGATGCGCAAGCCTTCGACCCCCGCCTCCAGCGACGACAGCATGTCTACCGGCTGCTCGGCGCTGGTGGCGTCGCGCGGATCGCGTCCCGACATCACCTGCATGACCTGCGCGGCGTCCGTGACCGAGCGTGCGAAGGGACCGATCTGGTCGAGCGAAGAGGCGAAGGCGATCAGCCCGTAGCGGCTGACGCGGCAGTAGGTCGGCTTCATGCCCACGACCCCGCAGAGGGCGGCCGGCTGCCGGATCGAACCGCCGGTGTCGGTGCCCAATCCGAGCACGGCCAGGCCGGCCGCGACCGCCGCCGCGCTGCCGCCGGAGGAGCCGCCCGGCACCCGGTCCAGGCCCCAGGGGTTGCGGGTCGGGAAGTACCCGGAGTTCTCGGTCGAGCTGCCCATGGCGAACTCGTCGCAGTTGGTCATGCCCAGGAAGACGGAGCCCGCCGCACGCAGCCGGGCGATCGCCGTCGCGTCGTAGGGCGGATGAAAGCCGGCCAGGATCTTGGAGCCGGCCGTGACCTCCACCCCATCCACGCAGAGCACGTCCTTGATGGCGATCGGGATCCCGTCGAGCGGGCCCAGCGGCTCGCCCCGCGCGTAGCGCTCGTCGGCCGCCGCGGCCTGGGCGCGCGCCAGCTTGGGCGTGAGGCGGAGATAGGCGTGAACCTCGCCGTCCCGAGCTTCGATGTCCGCCAGCTGGCGTTCCACAAGCTCGGACGGAGTGGTCTCCCGCCGCCGCATCCGCTCGTGCAGCTCGGTGGCCGTGCCCTCTATGGCTCGGCCTCCTGTATCGCCTTCACGAGGAAGTAGCCGTCCTGCTGGGCGGGCGCGCCGGCCAGCGCCTCGGCCTGGCTGAGCCCGGGCTCGGGCACGTCGTCCCGCAGCGGGTTGATGACCTCCACCACCTGCGCGGTCGGCGGGATGTCCTCGGTGTCGAGCTGCTGCAGACGGTCGATGTGGGCCAGGATCCCGCTCAGCTGCTGGGCGTAGAAATCCTCCTCGCCCTCCGCCAGGCCGAGGCGGGCCAGGAAGGCGACGTGGCGCACCTGTTCGCGGGAGAGGGTCACGACGCCGAGAATATCGGGATGCGCTCAGCCAAGTTCGCGGAAGACTTTGAGGCTGCCCAGGACGGATTCATTCGCCTGGTGGAATCGCTCGACGACCAGAAGTGGACGCTGGTCGGCAAGAACTATCCGCAGCGGATCAATGAAGAGGACGAGGGGCGCACGGTCGGCGTGATCGCACACCACGTCGCCGAGTCCGGGCCTTTCATCATCGATCGCATCGAGAAGATGTCGCGCGGTGAGCAGCTGCCGCCGCCGGGCGACCGCCGGGCCCTCAACGCCGAGCACGCGACCCAGCACCGCGAGTGCACGCGGGACGAGGTCGTGCGCATGCTGCGCGACTCCAAGCCGCGGATCGCGGCCGCGGTGCGCGCCATTCCCGACGATCAGCTGGACCAGGAGCGGGAGACGCCGGTCGGCCCGATGTCGGTCGCCCAGCGCTTGGAGCGGGTGCTGATCGGCCACATCAAGATGCACCAGGGCTCGATCGAGGCCGCCCTGGCCGACTGACCTCACGTTTCCCGGGGAACCACGAATTTGCCGGGGCGCCGGGCTCGCGGTTTCCCGGGAAATCAGCGATTGCCGGGCCGCCAGAGGGCGTTGAGGCCGAGCAGCGCCAGGGGCGCGCCGATGCAGGTCAACGTCCAGGCCACGCAGGCCAGCGTGGCCGGCACCCGCGCCCAGGCCCGGCCGCGCACCAGCCCCACCACGGCCACGGCCTGCAGCGCAAAGAACGCCGCCGCCGCGGCGGCGATCCCCAGCGCGGTCAGGCGCAGCTGACCCGAGTCCATGTTCGTAGGAACTCCTGAGATCGATGCCGGCGACACGGCCACCCCGCCGTACACCGAGGCCACCAGCAGCGCCAGGGCCGCGCCGCCCGCCAGCAGCGCGATCAGCCAGACCGGGTAGCGCAGGCGGCCGGGCAACGGCGGCCGTCCCACCGGGTGCGGCTGCGGCGTCCCGCAGCGCGCGCAGAAGCGGGCGTAGGCCGGCAGCAGCAGCCCGCAGGCCGGGCAGGCAGCCAGTTCAGCTGCTGCCGGCGAGCTCGAAGAACTCATCCTCGCTGAGGACCGCGACCTTCAGCTTCAGGGCGCGCTCCAATTTGGAGCCCGCGCCGGGGCCCGCCACGACGTAGTCGGTACGGGCGCTGACGCTGCCGGCGGCCTTGCCGCCCAGCGAGCGCACCAGCGCCTCGGCCTCCGGCCGCGACATCCGCTCCAGGCCGCCCGTGAAGACCACCGTCTTGCCGGCCAGCGGTCCATCGGCGTCCGGCGCCTCGACCGCCTCCGGGCGCACGCCCACGGCCAGCAGCCTGGCGACCAGCTCGGCGCCCTGGCCCTCGAAGAAGCTGCGGATCTCGCGGGCCATGTTGGGCCCGATCCCCTCCACCGCGCGCAGCTCGTCCTCGCCGGCGTCCCGCACCCGCTCCAGCGACCCGAACTCAGTCGCCAGCAGCTGGGCGGTGGCCTCGCCCACCTGGGGAATCCCGAGCGCGGCGAGCAGCCGTGCCAGGGCTGGCGTGCGGGACCCTTCGATGGCCTTGATCAGGTTCTCCGCGGACGTGCGGGCAAACCGATCCAGCCCCTCCACCTGCTCCACGGTGAGCCGGTAGAAGTCAGAGGGGTCCTCGACGAGACCTCGATCGATCAGCTGGGTCAGCGTCGAATAACCAAGCCCGGCAATGTCGAGCCCCCCACGGCTCGCGTAAAGGAGCAGGTTCTGCAGCCGCTGGGCTGGGCAGAAGGGGTTGATGCACCGATGCGCGACGTAGGGCTCCTCGCGCACCACGTCGCCGCCGCAGACCGGACAGCGCTCTGGCATCCGCCAACCCGGGCGCGGGTCCTTGACCGAGACCACCTCGGGGATCACGTCGCCGGCCCGCTGCACGATCACTGTGGCCCCGACATAGACGCCCTTCTCGTTCACCAGGTCCTCGTTGTGGAGGCTGGCGTTGCGCACTGTCACGCCGCCCACGATCACCGGCCGCAGGTGCGCGACCGGCGTCAGCACGCCGGTGCGGCCGACGTAGCAGACGATCTCCTCGACCACGGTCTCGGCCTGCTGGGCGGCGTACTTGAAGGCGATGGCCCAGCGCGGCGAGCGGGCCACGAAGCCCAGCTCCAGCTGCTGGTCATGGCGGTCGACCTTGACCACCACGCCGTCGATCTCGTGGTCGAGCGCCTCCCGCTGCTCCTGCCAATGGCGGTGGTACTCGACCACGCCCTCGATGGAGTCGAAGCGGGCGCGATTGGGGTTGACGCGGAAGCCCATCTCCTGCAGCCCCTCCAGCACGTCCCACTGGGAGCGCGCCGGGCCGGCGGGGTCTAGGGCGTACATGAAGGTCTGCAGGTCGCGGCCGGCGGTGACCCTGGGATCGAGCTGGCGCACCGAGCCGGCGGCGGCATTGCGCGGGTTCATGTAGGGCTGGCGGCCGGCCGCCTCCATGTCGCGGTTCAGCTTCTCGAAGCCCTTGATCGGAAAGTAGACCTCGCCCCGCACCTCGAACTCCGCCGGCAGCCCGCGGAGCGGGCGCACCGATAGCGGCACCGAGCGCAGCGTCCGCAGGTTTGCGGTCACGTCCTCCCCCACCGCGCCATCGCCGCGGGTGGCGGCGCGCTGCAGGCGGCCGTCCGCGTAGGTCAGGCTGATCGCCAGGCCGTCGATCTTGAGCTCGCAGACGTAGGTGGCGGCCTCGCCGACCACGCCATGCACGCGCTTGTCCCAGGCCCGGATCTCGGCCTCCTCGAAGGCGTTCTGGAGGCTGAGCATGGGCGAGCGGTGCCTGACCTTGGAGAACTGCTCGCCCGCCTCGCCGCCCACCCGCTGGGTCGGGGAATCGGGCGTGACCAGCTCCGGGTGCTCCTCCTCCAGCCGGCGCAGCTCCAGGTAGAGGGCGTCGTACTGCGCGTCGGTGATCTCAGGCTGGTCGAGTACGTGGTAGGCGTACTCGTGGCGGCGGATCTGCTCGCGCAGCTCCTCGGCCCGCCGCGACTTGGCCTTCACCGCTTGTTCAGGGGCGCCAGCGTCCCGCTCAGGATCTTGACACCGGCCTTGTCGAACTTCACCACCAGCTCCTCGTCGCTGCGGGTGAGGGTGCTCTTCATGATCGTCCCGGCCCCGAAGGCCGGATGCGAGACGAGGTCGCCCTCCCGGAAGCGCTGCACCAGGGGCCGGGCGGGCGCCTCCTCGATCTGGCGCTCCAGCATGCGCTCGCGGTAGGAGGGACCGCCCGAGCCGGGCCGGGGCGGCGGCGCCGGGGCCGCGCCCTTGGCGGGCTGGGCGATCAGGGCCTGCGGGATGTCCCCCAGGAAGCGGCTGGCGAAGGCGGCCCGGGACTGGCCGAAGAGGTGGCGCCGGAACGCGCAGCTCAGGTAAAGCCGGTCGCGCGCCCGCGTGATCCCGACGTAGGCCAAGCGCCGCTCCTCCGCCATCTCCTTGCCCGAGGTGTCGTCCAGGGCTCGCTGGTGGGGCAGCAGCCCCTCCTCCAACCCGGCGATGAAGACGACCGGGAACTCCAGGCCCTTGACCATGTGCAGCGTGATCAGGGTGACGCCCTCGTCGTCCTCGGCGTAGGCGTCGACATCGGAGACCAAGGCCACCTCGGTCAGGAACTCTTCGAGGCCGACCAGCGGGTCCTCGCGGGTGTCGAACTCCTCGGCCAGGCCGCGCACCTCGGTCAGGTTCTGAAGTCGGGCCTCGCCCTGCGGGGTGCCGTCGTCGTAGTAGGGCTCGAGGCCCATCACCTCGACCACCTGCTGCACCAGCTCGCTGGGCCGGATCACGCCCAGAGTTGCGCGCAGCGACTCCAGCTGGTCGCGAAAGCGCAGGAGCGGCGCCACCGCGGCCTTGTTGACACCCGGGATCTCCTCGGGTGCGGCAAGGACCGCCAGCGGCGTGCTCTCTCGCGTGCGCGCGTGCGCGACCACCTTGTCCACGGTCACCGGGCCGACCTTGCGCCGGGGCACGTTGACGATGCGGCCGAAGCTGACGGTGTCGGCGGGGTTGAAGACAAAGCGCAGGTAGGCCAGCAGGTCCTTGACCTCACGGCGCTCCCAGAAGCGCACCCCGCCCACCAGGCGGTAGGGGATGCGGCGGCGCCCGAAGACGTCCTCGAAGGCGCGGGACTGGGCGTTGATCCGGTAGAGGACGGCGAAGTCTGCGTAGCGGCGGTCCTCGCGGCGGCGCAGCCTCTCGATCTCGTCGGCCACGAACTCGGCCTCTTCGACCTCGTTGTAGGCCTGTACGGCGGTGACCTTCTCGCCCCCCACGCGATCGGTCCACAGCTTCTTCGGCGCGCGCTCCGGGTTGTGGCGGATGACGTGGAAGGCCGCGTCCAGGATCTGCTGGGAGGAGCGGTAGTTCTGCTCCAGGTGCACCACCGTGGCCTCCGGGTAGTCCTTCTTGAAGTCGAGGATGTTGCGGATGTCGGCGCCCCGGAAGGAGTAGATCGACTGGTCGTCGTCGCCCACCACGGCGAGGTTGCGATGGCCCTCGGCGAGCAGCTTGACCAGCACGTACTGGGCGTGGTTGGTGTCCTGATACTCGTCGACCAGCACGTATCGAAAGCGGTCGCGCCACTTCTCCCGCGCCTCCTCGTCGGTGCTGAGCAGACGGACCACTTCTCCGATCAGGTCGTCGAAGTCGAGCCCGCCCGAGCGCCGCAGCAGCTCGTCGTAGCGCACATAGACCCG
Organism: Candidatus Dormiibacterota bacterium; assembly: GCA_036378695.1. Taxonomy (GTDB): domain Bacteria; phylum Chloroflexota; class Dormibacteria; order Dormibacterales; family Dormibacteraceae; genus CF-28. The sequence goes on along the minus strand of DASUVY010000096.1, from coordinate 15,997 downwards.
ACGCACCACCTCGTCGAAGTAGTTGCGGCTGGGATAGCGGTCGGGGCCCATGAGCTCGTTCTTGGCGTTGCTGATCTGGGAGGAGATGAGGCTGGGCGGGTAGCGCTTCTGGTCCAGCCCCAGCTCCTCGAGCACGCGCCGGATGGCGGCGCGGGTGTCGTCCTCGTCGAAGATCACGAAGGACCGGGGCAGGTTCAAGCGCTCGGCGTCGCGGCGCAGCATGCGCACCGCGGTGTGGTGGAAGGTGCCCACCCACATCCGGCCGATGGTCTCCGGCTCCTGGTCGTCGCCGACCAGCGCGGCCACTCGAGAGCGCATCTCGCGGGCCGCCTTGTTGGTGAAGGTGACGGCCAGCAGGCGGTCCGGCCAGACCTTGCGGCGGGCGATCATGAGCGCGATCCGGGTGGTGAGGACGCGGGTCTTGCCGCTGCCGGCGCCGGCGAAGATGAGGAGCGGACCCTCGGCGTGCTCGGCCGCCTCCCGCTGCTGGGGGTTGAGGCGCTCCAACAGCTGGTCCAGATCCGGCAAGACAGTCGAGTCTATCCACCCCAGTCCTTACACTCCCCGGTGGATGGCCAGCGACCCCGGTCTCAGCCGCGACCGGCTCCTCTACCAGGTGGCCGCCGAGCTCACCTCCTCACTCGACCTGGACGAAGTCCTGGGCCGCGTGATGGACCGCGTGATCGAGCTCATGCACGCTTCGCGCGGCTTCGTGGTGCTGGTCGACCGCCAGACCGGAGAGCTGGAGGTGCGCTCGGCACGGGGCGAGGCCGACGAGGAGAAGTCCAAGCAGTTCCTGGGCTCGCGGACCGTGATCGAGCAGGTGGTGCGCGAGAGCAAGCCGGTGCTCTCGACCGACGCCTCGCTGGACGAGCGCTTCAAGGGCCAGCAGTCGGTGATCCTGCAGAACCTGCGCTCCATCATCGCCGTGCCGCTCAACGTGCGCGGCAAGACGATCGGCGCCGTCTACGTCGACAACCCCTTCCGGGCCGGCATCTTCGAGGAACCCGACAAGGAATTCCTGCAGGCCATCGCCGACCTGGCTGCGATCGCCATCGACAACGCCATCACCTACCAGCACTCGCAGCACCTGCGGAAGACATTCGAGCGCTACGTCAACAAGTCGGTGACCGACTGGGTGCTGGCCGATCCCAACCGCGACCGCGTCTTCCTACCCGGCGAGCGCCTCCGGGTGACCATGCTCGCCTCCGACATCGCGGGCTTCTCCACGCTCTCCCAAGAGCTGGAGGCCGAGGAGCTGGTCGACTTCCTAAACCACTACTTCAGCCGGATGGTCGACATCGTGCTCGAGCACGGCGGCAACGTGGACAAGTTCCAGGGCGACGGCCTGCTGGTCGCCTTCGGCGCGCCGGTGGCCATGGACGACTCCGCCCAGCGCGCGGTCGCGGCCGCCCGCGACATGCTCAAAGAGATCCAGCGCATGAACAAGGAGCGCCAGCGGGTCGGCGACTCCCCGTTCGAGGTCGGGATCGGCCTGGACACGGGCTACGTGGTGGCCGGCAACGTGGGCTCGGAGCGGCGCCTCGAATACACGCTGATCGGAGTGCCCGTCAACAACGCCGCCTTCCTCTCCAAGCAGCGCCCGGCGGCGGTGCTGATGTCGCAGAACACGTTCCGCGCGCTGGGCGGCGCAGCGCCGGTGGTGGCCCAGCAGCCCATGATCCTCAAGGGCGCCTTCCACGAGATCCCGATCTACGCCCTGGAGCCCGAGGAGCAGGTGACCGCCGACCTGAAGGCGGCCACCCCTCCGCCGGGCTAACTCGGGAGGGGCGAGCCCCTCCCCTACTTACAGCCCCAGGCGCCTCCGCCGGAGACCGAGTACTTCCAGGCGGCCGCGGCCGCGTTGTAGTACGGGTCGAAGATGTTCTGGTTCCCGTAGGGCGTGTGGCTAAAGGTCGAGGTGAGGAACTGGAAGAGCCCGTAGTAGGGACCGGCGCCGTTGACGGCGTTCGGGTTGTAGCCGGATTCGCATTTGGCGACGCGCAGGCACCAGTCCACGGTGGCCTGGCCGTAGGGCGAGCAGGCGCTGACGATGATGGCCTGGATCGAGCCCGCGGGCGGGGCCGGGGCTGGTGCCGGTGCGGCGGCGGGCGGCGCAGCCGGCTTCGGCTTGACGGCCGCCGCGGCGGCCGCCGCGCCCTGCTGGCGCGCCAGCTCATCCTGGCGGGCCTGCTCGGCGGCGGCCTCAGCCTGGCGGGCCGCCTCGGCCTCGCGGGCGTCGGCCATGGCCTGGAGGGCGATCTGCTGAGCGTCGAGCTGGATCGAGATCTCGGTCCACCGTTCGGAGTTCTGCGCCTCGACCTGGCGGTGGGCCGCGGCCGGCGTGACCCGACTTTGCTGGTGTCCAGGCAGGTTGGTGGTCAGCGCCCCGAAGGCGGCGACCAGCAAGCCGGTGACCATGATTGTGAACTTGACCAAAGCGTTCCTCCAGTGACCTGAAGGGCGCAGACCGCACTCCGGGCGCGCCGAAGCGCACCCGAGGGTGACCACGCTCCCCCTTGCCGGCGCCTACCCCCGTGCGCCTTCAAGTGCTGGGCTCGGAGCGGTGACGTGAGAGTGATACCGCCCAGCTAACGGACTATGTCGCGAGCCACCTTAACAGTCGGGCTATCAGCAAAGTCAAGCCCTTACCAGGCAATTTCAAAGCGGTCGAACTCGCCGGTAGCCGCTTCCTCGTTCAGCTCGACCTGGGAAACGATGGCCATCCGCGGTCCCTCTCGCAAGTGCTGCTTGAGATTCTCAAGCGCAGCTTTATCTCCCTCAGCGACCACCTCGACAGCGCCGTCGCCACGGTTGCGGACGGTCCCGGTCAGCCCCAGCCCGCGGGCACGGCGCTCCACGAAGTCGCGAAACCCGACCCCCTGCACGTCGCCGTGAATCACCGCCCGCATGCGTTCAGCCATGAGACTTCAGCGTGCCACCATTGGCGAGCATGACGGCGGTCGTCGACACCTCGCGCAGCCCCCGCGCCGCGCTGCGGCCGGTGCCAATTCGCGCCGTGCGCATGCGCGATGGGTTCTGGGAACGGCGACGGCAGCTGAACCGAACGGTGAGCCTGCCCGAGCAGCACCGGATGCTGGAGGAGACCGGCCGCTTCCACAACCTGCGCGTGGCCGCGGGCCTGGAGCGCGGCTCCAACACCGGGAAGATCTTCAACGACAGCGACGTCCACAAGTGGATGGAGGCCGCCTGCTGGCAGCTGGCCACTGACAACGATCCCTGGCTGGCCGAGCGGATCGACGCCATCCTCGACCTGTTGGAGCAGGCGCAGGAGCCGGACGGTTACCTGTTTTCGCCCTTCGTGCGCGGCCTGCGCGGGCAGCGCTGGAGCGACGGCGAGGCCCACGAGCTCTACTGCGCGGGCCACCTTTTCCAGGCCGCGGTGGCCCATCACCGGGTGACCGGCTCGGACCGCGCGCTGCAGATGTCGCGCCGCTTCGCCGACCTGATCTGCGCCACCTTCGGGGAGGGCCGCGGCAAGCTCGATCGCCCGGACGGCCATCCCATGGTGGAGATGGCTCTGGTCGAGCTGTACCGAGAGACGGGCGAGCCGCGGTATCTCGAGCAGGCCTCTTTTCTGATCGACGCACGCGGCCACAAGCGGCTGGGCGAGCCCTACGCGGGCTGGACCTCCGCCGATTACAACCAGGACCACCGCCCGGTGCGCGAGCGCGAGCGGCCGGAGGGCCATGCGGTGCGCGACCTCTACTTGATGAGCGGCGTGACCGACCGGCTTTTGGAAGCGGCCGATCCCGACCTGGAGGCGGCGGTGCTGCGGATCTGGGAGTCACTGGCGCGGGGCCAGGTCTACGTCACCGGCGCGGTGGGAGTGCGCGACGTCTCGGAGGCCTTCGGCCGCGACTACGAGCTACCGAATGAGACGGCCTACGCCGAAACCTGCGCGGCGGTCGCGCTGATGATGTGGAACTGGCGGCTGCTGCAGCTGACCGGCGATGCGCGCTATGCCGACCTCTTCGAGACCGGCCTTTACAACGGGATGCTGTCGGGCGTGTCCCTGGACGGCCGCGAGTACTTCTATGCCAACCCGCTGGCCTGCAATGGCGGCCTCCGGCGGCGGCCCTGGTACCTGGTCGCCTGCTGTCCGCCCAACGTGGCGCGCACGCTGGCCGCGCTGCCCGGCTACCTATTCGGCTCCGGCGACGGGATCTGGATCCACCAGTACGCGTCTTGCGGGGTGGCGGTCGATGGCGTGGCGCTGGCGGTTTCGACCGAGCTCCCGTGGACAGGCGAGGTGGCGGTCGAGGTGCGCTCGGCCGGCCGCTTTCCGCTGCGCTTGCGGATCCCTGGCTGGGCGCAGGGTACGCGGCTCTCGCTCAACGGCCAGGAGCCCGACGTGGCCGCCGAGCCGGGCGCGTATGCGCTGCTCGACCGCGAGTGGCAGCCGGGCGACGTGGTCGCGCTCTCGATGCCGACGCCGGTGCGGCGGCTGGCCTCGCATCCCGGCCTGCTCGAGAACACGGGCCGGGTGGCGCTGGCTCGGGGACCGCTCGTCTACTGCGTCGAGCAAGGGGACGTGGGTGGCGCCGACCCGCGCTGGGTCTCGCTACCGGCGGAGTCGGAAGTTCGCGCTCGAGTGCGGTCGGACCTGCTCGGCGGCGTGACGGTTCTGGAAGCCGCCGGGCGCTCAGCCCCGCCCGAGCCGGCGTGGGACGGGCGGCTCTACCGCGAGGCCGGGAGCGGCGTCGAGGCTGGCGGTGAGCCCCTGGAGCTCACCGCCATCCCCTATTTCGCCTGGGCCAACCGCGATGCCGGCCGCATGCAGGTCTGGCTGCGGGAAGACCGTTAGGCCGTCGCGATGTCCCCGATGAACTGCTCGCCGTCCGGGCTGGACTTGTCCTGCCAGTGGCGGTAGACGAGCGACGGGTCGCTCGAGTCGTATTCGAAGTTGAAGTCGCAATCGGCGGGGCCGACGAAGCATGTGAACCTGGCCGCCGGGCCGAACACGGCCAGGATGAAGCCGGCGGCGGTGGTGCAGTCGCCCGCGGCGCAGCCCGAGGGGTTGAACGTGTTGCTGGAAACGGTCCCCGTCAGGTACCCGCGCAGGCTGCCGGTGATGCCCGGAGATACCGTCGAGCCGTGGTGATTGGAGGTTTCGCAGCCACCGGGGCTGGCCGGACCGGTCGTCACGAAGGTGCCGTCCTTGAAGTCTTCGGTCACCCGGAAGGTGCCGTCGCCGTTGTCGTGCACGCTGAAGGATCGGTTGAAGGTGTCCATCGCCCACGGCGCACACGTGCCGCCGTCCGGCGAACCGCTGGCGAAGGGTCCGAACTGCACGGTCCCACCGCCTGGTCCGGCTGCCTGGGCGGCACCACCACCCGTCAACAGCGCGATGGCCAGCGCCAGCAAGCCTATCGACAGCCTTTTCATCGCGATCGCTCCTTTCCCTGCACCCAGGGACCGAACCGCCTGCTTGCGCTCATTTGACCAAGAAGTCCCAGCTGCCGTCACGGGCAGCCGGAAGCGAGTACGGTGTAGGCGGCCACCGCTGCCTTCCAGGCCCCGTCGTGACTCCTCCGCACCGTCTACGAATCCAGCGGCTTAGCGTCAGCTCGTCACGAGGAGAAAGGACCCGCGCGGATGCCGAGCGAGTCGCCGCCTGACTTGGCCACTGATCCCGGCCCGGAGCCCTGAGCGAAATCACCTCATCGAGGCCGCCGGATCCGCCTGGGCCGGAGGAGGATGACGACCGGGCGATCGTCCTGGAGGCGATCGCGTTCATGGAAACGCTTGAATCGCTGACTCCGGAGCTGAGGGCCGACCTTGCTCGGCTCAAGGCTCTGGCGGACCGCCACCGAGGTTCCGGGGACTAAGGAAGGAGGCGACGCAGGTAGCTAGGGCTGATGAAGAAGCCCAGTACCAAAAGCCCAGCAATTAGGGTGAGGCCGGCGAGGATGAGCGTTCCAACGAGTGCGCCGCGTCGAACTCGCCTCATCTACACCTAAGCCAAGCTGAATGGTGCAGGTGCACATCAGCCGAAGACCTTTTGAGGTACATCAGCCGAAGTAGGACAACTGAATGGTGCCGGTGTTCATCAGCCGAAGACCTTTTGAGGTACATCAGCCGAAGTAGGACAACCTGAATGGTGCCGGCGCGGGGATTCGAACCCCGGACCCTCGGCTTAAAAGCTGGCCCGAGTCGCGTCCGCGGAGTATCTCCGCGGCCCATCTGAATACGAAATCGACATCCGCAAGTCCGCCGAGGGCCGCCTCGGGACGCGGTCTGCCACCACTTTGGTGGTCAGTTAGGTGGTCAAACTCCTGCGGTCTGGCCACCCCAGGTCGGAGAGCCCAGCTGACAGGCAGGCTCAATCACGGGGCCGAGGCATCCGTCAGGGCGACGCACCGGGAAACGGAGTAATGCCCGAGGGCAGCGGCTTGAGTCCGCCCGAACCGCCCATCACTACGGCTGCCGTGCCCAGCCGGGAATCGACGACAACATCGACGCCGTAGTATCCGCGCGCGCCATCCAAGTGCACGTACCAGATGCCCGCCTCCGAGCAGGGCTGGAACGACAGGTTGAGCGGCCGCATGCACGGAGCTCGCATCGGCTGCTGGACACCTGGATAGTGCGGCGTGAACTCGCGGCCCGGCTCCTTCTCGACGAAGGTCGGCGTCCACACTGTTCCGACCGGGGCCATGCCCATGGCGTTTGCCGCGTCTACTGCTTTGGCCACGGCCTCTTGGCGGCTCAGCTCGCGCGGAGTCGTCAGCCACGTGCCGCCCAGGTACGCGAGAGCTACGGCCGTCACCAGCAGCGCCGCGGCGGCGGTGACCTTCCAGCCTGCGCCCACGCCGCGTATGGTAGGCGTGCGGTTTGGACAGACGAGGGTTTACCAGACCGTCTGCGGTACCAGAGCCAGACGTGACTTCCGCTCGCAGACCGATGATCTGTTTCAGGCTATTTACGCCGGCGAACGAAATATCGCCACACGATCATTGTCAGCAAGGCGGCAACCACGGTGACGGCGATGACTCCAGAAGAAGAATCAAGAATCCCTGGAGCTGGTCCAGAAACTGGGAAGGGGGCCATGTGCGGTGTGGGCCATGACATTGTCACGCCGTAATCCTCCAGTCCACCGCCGACCACGGTGATGCATCGTTTTGGCCGTCAGTTGGGCCGTCATCGGCCCCTATAAGGATGGCGACGCGGACTTGTTGCATTGCCAGCTCGAAGGTCCCGCACACTGCGAACCGGGTGCGAAGTTCAACGGTCGATCGCCTGGTCGACACCGTCATGATCGACGAATGGACTTCCTACGCATGGCATTGCTGATCGCGGGCTTGACGTCCTTATCGATCGGCGGCAACACATGGCGGGGAATGAAGGTCCGTCGTGTTGGCCAGCCGGAGGAACCTCTGGACCGGCGGATTCGGGTGATCCGCTACAGCGCCCTGACGATTGGCCTTGTCTTCCTGCTGGCGGCCCTCCTACTGCGGTAGCCGGCTGCCGGCGTGGCGATCACTAGAAGCATCGAAAGACCATGTACTTAACAGTTTGGCGAACAGCCGTTCGTGCGGCGTCACTGGCGTCCAAGTGAGTTCGAAAAGCCCGCCTGGGGTCCGTTTGAGGTCGCGACACGATAGCTGGGTGCGCCGGCGTTGCTGCGAGAAGTCCTGCCAGCCTCCGCTCATGTATGGATCCGTCTCTGGGTGTCTGAGTATCGGTCATGCCCATAGCCGGGCCATCCGGGTCTCCCGCGACAGCATTGCTGGCGCCAGACCCTAAGGGCTTGCCGTAGACTCGCGGCTCTTGGACGAGAACGGCAGCGTGTTGCTTAGGCTGCCGGCCGACTACGAGGGTTGGCTCGCGTACGTTTTCGACCCCCCGCCGATCGAGCCCGAATACTGGTTCTGGGGCGGCGACTACGAACAGCAACTCATCCCGGCAGCATCACGAACCCTCGTAAACGTGCATCGACTCTTTGGCTCCAGCTCTGAGCTCGTCGGCCGATTCTCCACAAAGCAAATGGACGAGGGCTTCTGGCGAATTGTTCACTTCCTTTCCGATTGGCTGAACTCACCGCATCTTGGACTCGGACTTCGACTCGAAACAGTCGGGCTTGTTCCGACGATGTTCGAGGAGAGCCTAGGTGATGTGGCGTGCGACACGTGCTACACGGCCTTCATGTGGTGGGATTGTCTGCGCTTCTTCGACCGCCCGCCCAAAACCCCCGAGCTATTGCCGGAGATGAGAAAGGCAATGCTCACCATGCTGGCATCTCGGAAGGCTTCGGTGGTCGCATCGGCAGTCCATGGATTGGGCCATTTAGTCGGAGATCGTGGAGATGAGGCCGCCCGCGATGCCCTTATGTCGTTCCGTACCGCTGCTGCAGCGGAGCTAAGCGCCGAACTCGTGAAGGAACTCGACGATGCAATAGAGGGTCGTACCCACTAGGGTTGGCCGGCTAGTTTCAAGTTCGGTGCCGGCAGTCCGCTGCCGTCCGTCGCGGCTCTCCCAAGATGGAGTCCGGAGCCGTTCAGTCGCCTCAAGTCCACCGCCGACTGCCTGGATGCATCGGTTTGGCCGTCAGTTTGGCCGTCAGTGAGTCCTGGTTGGGACGGCACCGGGAAACCTGCGGCATTCAGGTTTAACGAACTCCTCCAGGGAGGTCCCGAAACGTCTCGCTATTCGGAAGCCTTCGCTGGCCCATCGCCTGGTAGTGCCCTCGTTCGCCGGCGTTGTCTCACGGTTGTCGTCAGTGGCCGCAGGCGACATTGACCGGATCCGTCGCTAATCGCGATACGAGCCATCGGCGGCCCGATCGCGTTAGATCAACAGTTGACGCTTCAACACATCCATCCGCGAAACTGAGTCGTGATTGCACCTCCGCAGAATTGGAATGCTGGACGGTACTCTCGACGTCAATCTTCGTCAGGGATCGGTTCCGAGTGTTCGCGTCCCAGACGACCTGGCTCCCACCGTCTTGATCTTCGATCATCCGCAGCTCAGCGGCGAGGAAAGCATCCGCAGTGCCATATCGACCTTGATTCGCGGCTTTGTACATCTCCGCCACGACTTCCGCGGGAGTGGACGGTGATTCCGGGGCAGTCGCACCGCATGTCAGACCGAACAGAGCTATGGTCAAGTACCCGACGAGGATCGCGCCACTTCTTCTGTCCTCGTGTCCGTCCTTAATGGCTACCCCTAGCCGTCGGACAAGCCGTTTGCGAACCATGGCTCCGCTCTGGGTAACTCTCCCATAAGGGCTAGCGAGCTGGCCAGGGCCTTCGCGGCGCCATCCACGGAGATCTTTTTATCGAACGCCGAGTAGGCTTGGCCGGTGCCGCTGTCCGATTCTGCCCGGCGGGTACTGGAAACAGCGGTCGGTTTGAATCCGGACGGTGCTCGGCAACTTGTCGCCATCCTTCGAACGGCGCCCGCTGCTGTGAAGTACAAGCCGCAGGACCGATTCGGTCCGCTCGGGATCATGGTCGGTGAGTCAGGAGTGGCTAATGCCGCGCGCGGCTTCAGCAGGCCGCAGCTTCCCCTAGAGCATCACGGTGCCGCGGAGCGCTTCCGGCGGGAGTGGCTCGCCAAAGGCTTTACTAAAGCTGAACTCGCCGACGCTCTAGAGAGCTGTCTCCGCGCCCTCGGCGAGCAGTCTGCGCCTCACACCGGCTCGTGGCTGGCCTTCCGCCGTGACCCGATCGCGCCCGACGTCCTCTCGAGGATTTTCGGGCCTGTTTCCGACAGGCACTCCTAGCGTCCGCCGCGACCTGGCCGAAATCGCAGTCAACGACGGTGAGTCTCGTGGTCGACCAGCCGACGCACTGACGGCCAGCGACGTCGACGCGATCTCGGGTGGCCAAGAGGACGGACCACCATCTACGGGAGCTCGGGCCAATCGGCGATCGCCAGACGGCGACCCGAGCCCTGCCGGAGGTAAACCGGTCGCGATCAGGTTGCTGACAGCTGGCGGGCGCGCCGTCTGGCAGCGCACGCCAACCTGGTCGTCACTGTGATTGGTGCACGGCTACTTCGGCGTGGGCCTCGGGTCGCCGGCTCTGGCGGGCTGACGTTGTGGCCAGGCTGCAGTCCGCGGATGGGTCGGCCGCTACTCGCAGGGCAGTTGACGATTCGCACGGCGCTCGTTGCGCCGTCGGGTCGCGGGACGAAATGGCCTGACCACTGGCGGGGGCGTCGACATTGATCCGAATTTGATAGCACCGCTGTAACAGTGGGGGATTCTGCCTGCCGAAAGGCTCATTACTACTGATGGGCGTCATTGGCACTGCGTCGATCCTGATAGTGGCGCTATCACTGTGGCGGTTTTGGGCGCGGAAATCGCTCTTTCTTAGTGATGGAGTTCCACGAATCGCCGCCGGAGGGGCGCGGGGGACCGCGCGGCGCATCGGGGTCCCCCGCCCAAGCTGCCGGCGCGGCTGGCGGGCCCGGAACACGTATCACGGGCCCCTCAACCGCGCGACTCGGACTCGGCGGGAGAGCTTGGACGACTGCGGGACAGCCTGACAGATGCCTCTGAGCGTCCTAAGCCACGGCGTCGACAGCCTGTACGTGTCGTTCAAGGGTCGGCTTGAGCAGGGGCTGCTCGAAGCCATTGAACGCCTCCGCGCGGAGGCGCAGGCGCGGTCCAAGCCGGTCCCGTTGGCCTTGGAGGACGCCCGGCCGATGGTCGTCCTACCGCACGGCTGGACCTTCTACCGCTACGCGCTGCACTCGACCGACTTCGACCTCTTCCTGGCGGCAGGGGAGCATGTCCCGCCGGTCTACGTCCGCCTCAGCAGCTTCTTCCTGCACGCGGCCGGCGCTGAGGCCGCAGCCGCGGACGCCGAACTCTTCGTTCGCCGCAACGTAATGCCAGGCCCGCAGCCGGCCCGGCCCTCCCGCGTCGATGTCTATGCCGACTTCCAGGGCTGGTTGCCCGAGCCGGACGACCTCAAGCGCCTGGTTACTCGCGGCGTCCGCAATCACCTCTTCTACGAACCCACGGAAGAAGCGCACGCCGGCCTGAGGCTCACCGGGTTCCGGTTCGGCAAGGACCAGCTGGTCGGGCGTCTCTACGACAAGACCCGTGAGCTCCAGGTCAGCGGCAAGGACTGGCTGCTCGACGTCTGGGGCGCTCGCCGCGGGACCGACGAGCCCGTATGGCGCCTGGAGTTCCAGTTCCGTCGCGAGGCCCTGGCCGGCTTCCATCTGGACAACGTCGCCGAGCTCTTCGCCTCGCTTCAAGACCTCTGGCGCTACGGGTTGGACTGGCTGTCGCTGCGCGAGCCCAGCTTCGACCGGCAGCGCAGCCACTGGAGGGTCGCCGAGGAGTGGAAGGAGCTGGCCGAGATCGAGTTTCGGCCCCAGCTGGCGGGTGTGCTCCGGCGCCGGCTGCGTGATCACCAGGAGCTGTTGGTCGTCCGTGCCCTGGCCGGCTGCCTGACGTCCTACGCCGCCCTCAGGGGCGTCTGGGACCTCGCGCCGGCTCAAGAGCTCGCTGCCCGGGCGGTGGAGGCCTACCTGGAGCAGCAGGGGCGGAGCTTTCCCAAGGTCGTCGCTGAGAAACGCCTGCAACTCGTCTGAAGGAGAACGTCGTGGAAACACTGCTGCTCAACGCTGAAGAAACCGCCAGGCTGCTGGGCCTGGGCCGCACCAAGGTCTACGAGATGCTCGCCGCCGGCGAGCTCCCCGTCATCCACATCGGCCGTTCGGTGCGAGTGCCTCGAGCGGCACTGGCTGATTGGATCGCCGGGAGGACTCTCACCACAAATGATCGAGTCTTCACAGGTGGGATTGACAACGCGCAAACCCGCCTCAAGCTGAGAACCACGCGATGAGCGGTCGGCGCGGGCACGGCGAGGGCTCGATACATAGGCGCCCGGACGGGCGTTGGGAGGCTCGCGTCGACCTGGGATGGCAGGGTGGCCACCGCGCTCGCAAGTCCATCTACGGCGCGACCCGACAAGAGGTCTCCAGGAAGCTGCAACAAGCCTTGCGGGAGCGCGAGTTGGGCACCCTACGAGCCGGCGAACAGCCGAGGCTTGCGGACTTCCTGGAGGGCTGGCTGACGTCCGCCCGGCCCGGCCTGGCGGCAAAGAGCTACATCGCGTACGAGCTGTACGCGAGGCGCCACATCATCCCCGAGCTGGGGCACCTGAGGCTGGACAGGCTTCGCCCGGAGCATGTCCAGGGCCTGATCGACCGCAAGCTGGCCGAGGGACTTTCGCCGCAGACCGTGGTCCACATTCGCGGCATCCTGCGTCGGGCGCTCAACCGAGCTCTGCGGTTCGGCCTGGTCGGACGCAACGTGGTCACCCTCACGGATCCGCCCAGGCTCGATCGGAAGCAGGTGGCGCCGCTGGAGCCTGACCAGGCCCGTGCCTTCCTCGAGGCGGTCCGCGGCGACCGGATGGAGGCGCTCTACGTGCTCGCCCTCACCACCGGCCTCCGACAGGGGGAGCTGCTCGGCCTGACCTGGTCGGGCCTTGACGCCGTGACCGGCGAGGTCCGCGTGAGCCAGGCCCTCCAACGCGTCCACGGTGAGCTCCGGTTTGTCGCGCCCAAGACGGCCAAGAGCCGCCGCAGCGTCACTCTGCCGGAGATAGCGCTGGACGCGCTGAGGGGTCATCGCGCTCGGCAGGCCGAAGACAGGCTGCTGGCGGGATCCGACTGGAAGGAGTCCGATCTCGTGTTCACGACCCGGCGAGGCACCCCGCTGGAGCCGCGGAACGCCACCCGGGGCTTCAAGCGACTCCTCAGGCGGGCACGTCTGCCCAACATCCGCTTCCACGACCTGCGCCACTCGTTCGCCACCCTGCTCCTGATCCAGGGCGCGTCGCCCCGGGTCGTGATGGAGATGCTGGGCCACTCCCAGATCGCGCTGACCATGAACACCTACAGCCACGTCATTCCTGCCATGCAGCGGGAGGCGGCGGCACGCCTGGATGCGCTGCTGCGGCCCAGGAGTTGAGGACTTTGGTGGTCAACTTGGTGGTCAAGCCGCCCAGCCTGTCAACTCATAGCTGACATCTAGAACTCGCGCAGGTGGTGCCGGCGCGGGGATTCGAACCCCGGACCCTCGGCTTAAAAGGCCGCTGCTCTGCCAGGCTGAGCTACACCGGCACGGTGGTCATTCTGTATTCAAATCGGGCGTCTCAAACCCTGAGCTAACCGGCATTGCGAGGGGTTTGACGGCCAATTTGACGGCCAATTGGTCCCGACAACGGGCCAGCACCATCATGAAGCTCGGAGCCAGTGGACCGGCCGCAGCCGCCGGCACAACCGTGCCTAGGACGCGGCGGAGCCTGCTTCCCTCCAGGTGCGTCCGCCGTCGGTCGTGATGTACAGCCCGCCCCGACCGCCAGCCGGCTCCGCGAAGCCATGGTCGGTGTCGACGAAGTCGAGGTACCCGAACTGGGGCAAGCCTGACGGCGACACGATCTTGCTCCAGCCGCGCCCACCATCGATGGTGCGGGTAACACCCAAGTCGTTGGCGACCCACCAGTGGGAAAGGTCCACGGCGGCGAAGGCCACGGTTGTTCCGAACGGCAGGCGCTTGGGCCCCTTCCACGACATGCCACCGTTGGTCGTGGTCCAGACGAGGACCCCCTGCGGCGTCACGTAGTCGATGGCGGCGTCCGCGGCATTGAAGAAGTGCGGCAAGTCGACATTCGAAATCTCCAGGGGCCACTGCATTCCGCTCGGCAGCGGCAGCGCCGTCTCCCGCCAACTGGCGCCACCGTTCACCGTGGCAAGGAGATGAGGCGTGGCCTTGGTGGACGTGGAGCCGGGGGTGCTCGCGGCAAACGAGGTCCAGAGAACATAGCCGCGGCGGGCATCCCAAAAACGAACCCCCTCGATCGCGGTGGAGGGCGTGGGATCGACACCCAATGACGAGACGCGGGTCCACGATACGGCCCCGTCAGATGTGTGCCAGATGGAGGTATCGAAGTCGGCGACCTGGAAGATCCCCCATCCGTCGCCCGCTGAGATGAACGAGATGCCGAGCTCCCCCTGAGTACCGGGTGGAACGTTGCGGCGCACCCAATGCCGCCCGTCAGTGGTCGCCCAAATCTCGACAGCTGTGGTTCGTCCAGCCCCCGATGTCGTCGTGACGTTCCGCAAGTAGCCGTGTGCCGAATCAAGAAAGGCTAGGTCGCGCGCTCGAGGCAGGCGGGCCGAGCCAAAGACGAAATCGACTGACCAGTGGGCGCCACCGTCGGTCGTGTGTTCGAGGACCGGCTTCCCAGCCTGGTCGTTGACCCTCCATCCGTCCATGGGAGTCACCCACCACTGGGAATCCAGCAAGGCCGGCGTTCCGACTCGGGTCGCTGGCTCGGCGGGTTGCGCGATGGGGCTCGATCGCTGGTGGGCGGCCGAGTACACGACCAGGACGGCCGCTGCGGCCAAGATCACGGCGATCGACCCTGCCAGCCAGGCCACCACTGGGCGGGGAGCCCTGTCAGGTGGACTGAACGCTCTCGCGGACAGGCCTCGTGGTGGCTGCGTTTCGAGTTCGAGGGCTCGCCTCAGGCGATCAGGGTCAATCGTCATGCCATCTCCTTCCTGAGCTTTTCCAGCCCGCGATAGAGGCGCGACTTGGCGCCTGCGGGGCGGAGGCCTAGCACCGCAGCCACCTCCACGAGCGGCATATCGAGCAGGTAGTGGAGGACCAGGACCGCGCGCTCACCTGGCGCCAGCCGACTGAGCGCCGCCCGGAGGTCGGCGAGTTCTTCGGGATCGGCCATGGTGCTGCCGATTGGTGGGCGCTCCAGGCGGAGCACGGACGCCCATCGGCGTCTGCGCGCCGTGCGGCATTGATTAGCAACGATTCGCAGGTACCAGGCCCGCAGCGCGGATCTGTCCCGCACCTGTCCCCAACCCCGCCACGCCCGCAGCGTGGCCTCCTGGAGAACGTCCTCGGCCTCGGCGCGATCGCCCGAGAGCGAGACCGCCAGGCGAAAACCCGGTTCCAGCAGCGGTGAAATCGCCGTCTCGAACTCACCCCGGTCGGCCGCGTGAGTGTGGAGTGCTAGTCGCACCATTCGCTAATCAGACTTCCCCACCCAGGTAAAACGTCTCAGCCAGCCGCCAGGCGGCGCTTACGAGGGTCTCAGCAGTGCCTCTAGACGTTGCGCGGCGTCGCGTTGAAGGGCCGGCAGCACGTGGCTGTAGGTGTTCATCGTTACGCTGATCTGGGAATGGCCGAGCATCTCCATCACGACCCGTGGCGCCACTCCCTGAACCAGCAGCAGGGTCGCGCACGAGTGTCGCAGGTCGTGGAAACGAATCTCCCGCAGTTGCGCACGAGCCAGTAACCGCTTGAAGGATCGTGTCGCGTCGCGAGGTTCGATCGGTGTGCCCCAGCGGGTCGTGTAGACTAAGCCGGACTCCACCCAGCGAGATCCCGCCAGCAGCCGGTCTTCGAGCTGCCTCGCCTTGTCGCGGCGCAGGGCATCGACAACCAGCGGCGGCAGAGACACTGAACGCCGGCTTCGGGCGGTCTTCGGTGGAACCAACCTGAGCTTGCCGTCGAACCGTTGCAGTGCGTGGACCACGCGGAGCTCCTGAGCCTCGAGATCCACATCCTGCCAGCGGAGGCCTAGCAGCTCGCCTTGGCGCAGCCCAGAGAACAGGGCAGCGATGTACAGGCCCTCCAGCCGGTCGCCCTCAATGGCCGTAAGGAACGACCGCGCCTCATCCGGAGTGAACGGCTCGATCTCGTGCCGCTCCAGCCTAGGTGGGCGAGCCAGAGCGGCCACGTTGCGACTTAAGAGACCAAGCCGGATCGCCCAGTTGAGAGCCCGGCGGAGGATGCCGCGCAGGTGCACGACGGTCTGAGCGAGGCCCTGCCTCCTCCCCGACTAGGTGTAGTTCCCAGAGAGGTTGTTGACAGGCTGAGAGCCTCCGAGTTCGGTTTCGGGTGCTGAATCTCGAACCGACAGGAGGCTCTCATGGCGCATCGTAGGGCGAAGCTGACCCCATCTGGCCGATTCCTGCTTGTCTCGCG
>DASUVY010000095.1:0-9116 GCA_036378695.1 Candidatus Dormiibacterota bacterium | reverse complement strand
CGCGAAGACCTCGGGGTCGTTCAGCGGCAGCGCGTCCAGGTAGGGGCGGACGCCGGTTTCGCGCTCCACCATCTCCAGCGTTTCGGCGACCACCGAAAGCGTGCGCAGGCCGAGCATGTCCATCTTGATCAGGCCCAGGTCTTCGACGTCGTTCTTGTCGAACTGGACCACGATGCGGCCGTCCATCGTCGCCGGCTCCACGGGCACGATGTCGACCAGCGGCTCGCCGGTGACCAGCATCCCGCCCACGTGGATGGAGAGGTGGCGCGGGAACCCCTGGATCTCCGAGCAGAGCTTGATGAACTGCAGCCAAGTTTGAGACCCGATCACGTCTTTCGGCAGCTCGAAGCCCATCGAGTCCTCGATGCCCTCGCTGAACCAGCGGTCGACCGACTTGGCCAGGCGGTCGAGCAGGTCGGGCGGAAAAGCCAGGGCCTTGCCGACCTGGCGGATGGCCAGCCGCGGCCGGTAGGTGACGACGTTGCAGACCATGCCGGTCCGCTCCCAGCCGTACTTCTCGTAGATGTACTGGATGACCTGCTCGCGGTGCGCCGTCGAGAAGTCGATGTCGATGTCGGGCGTCGACGTCATCTCCTCGTGCAGGAAGCGCTCGAAGAGCAGGTTGTGCTCGATGGGGTCGACGCGGGTGATGCCCAGCACATAGGCCACGATCGAGTCGGCCGCCGACCCGCGACCCTGGCCGGGCACGCCGTTCTCACGGGCGAAGCGCATGAGGTCCCAGTTGATGAGGAAGAACTCGGCCAGGCCGGTCTTCTCGATCACGTCCAGCTCGCGCTGCAGGCGGCGCGCCACCGCCGGGGTGATCGGGTGGTACTTCTGGCGCGCGCCCTCCTGGGTGAGGCGGTAGAGGTAGCTGAAAGGCGTCTCGCCGTCGGGGACTGTGAAGCCGGGGAAGCGGACGCCCCGGAAGTCGAGGTCGAAGTCGCAGTCCTGCGCCAGCTCCGCGGGGAGCGCGAGGGCTTCGGGGTAGTCCTTGAAGAGCGGCCGCAGCTGGTCCCCCGCCTTCAGGCAGCGCTCGGCGTTGGGGTGCAGCATGCCCCGCACCTCGTCGAGTGAAGCCTTGTGCTTGATGGCCACCAGGACGTCGTGCAGCGGCCTTCTCGACGGGACGTGGTAGCGGACCTGGTTGGTCGCGATCACCTGCGCCTGGCAGCGGCGGGCCATGGCGGCCCTTTGCGACATAACCCAGCCGTCCTGGGGGCGCAGGTGGTGGACCAGCTCGACGAAGACGTTGGCGCGCCCCAGCGCATCCTGAAGCTCCTGCAGGCGATGCTCCCGGTCGGTGTCGGTGAAGAAGAAGAGGTCCTGGTTATGCCGGGTGACGGTCGCCAGGTCGGAGCGGGCCTCGCCATTGGGCTGGTCGCGGTGGGCGTGGCTGAGCAGCCGCGTCATCTGCGAGTAGCCGCTCTTGCTGCGGGCGAGGATGCGAATGGGTTCGCCGTCGACCTCGAGCTCGCAGCCGATGAGCGGGCGCACGCCCAGCCGGCGGGCCGCCTGCATGAAGCGCACGGCGCCGTAAACGCCGGCGGTGTCGGTGATCGCCAGCGCCGGCATCTCCAGCTGTGCGGCGCGCTCGACCAGCTCGTGGGGGTGGGAGGCGCCGTCCAGGAAGGAGAAGTTGGAGTGGCAGTGGAGCTCGACGAAGGGGTTAGTCGTAGAGCCGCTCCAGGTACCAGCGATCGCTGGCCAGGTCGTGGTAGATCTCGGCCAGCAGCGACTCGCTGACCAGGACCTTCCAGTACTCCCGGCGGATGGGCTTGTCCCACCAGTCCTGGTCGACCACCCAGCGGTTGAGCGGCACGGCGTCGCCGTGCAGGGCGCCGCCGGTGATGCGGCCGGGCGCGCCCTGGGGGTCGAGCTCGACCATCAGCTCGGGCGGCGGGTCGATGAGTCGCGTCAAGCGGGCTCGGCCACGTAGCGCTGGGTGGGCACCCCAGAGCGCGTCAGCGCCGGGACCAGGCGCACCGCGACGGTCTCTCCGTGGCGCTCCTGCAGGCGCTCCAGCGCGGCCTGCACCTCCTCGGCGACCGCGTCGCCGCCCACCCACAGCCGCAGCTGGCGGCGGCCGGCAGCCTCCAGCTCGGGAATCTCGAGGGTGAGGCCGCAGACCGGGCCCGCCGGCTGCCACTCGCGCAGCCAGCCGCCGGCCAGCCCGAAGAGCTCGGCCTGGCTTGAGAGCGGGTTGCGGACCAGCGAGGAGCGCTCCTCTGGGACCGCCTGCCCCTCGATGGCCAGCAGCATCCGCACCTTCTTGGCGCCGGCGCCGCGCAGGCCCAGCTCGGCGGCCAGGTCGCCGCAGAGGGCGCGGGCGATGAAGAGCAACGCTTCGCGATCCTCGACTGGCGGCTCCAGCTGGCGCGCGGCGCTCATGCAGCGCGGCGGCTGCCAGGCGTTGAGCGGCTGCGGCTCCTCGCCCCGGGCCAGCAGGACGGCCAGGCGGCCGGGCGGGCCCAGCTGTGACTCCAGGCGGCGGGGGCCGATCTCGGCCACCGCGCCCAGGGTGCGCAGCCCGAGCAGGTCGAGGCGATCCATCAGCTCGGGGTCGAGGTCGAGCTCCTCGGCGGGGAGCGGTGCCAGGAAGCGGGGAGCGTCCTCGACCCGGAGCACGCGGCCGGGCTGGGCCCGCTGGGCGGCCAGCCGGGCGCTGAAGGGCCCGGGCGCCACGCCCAATCGGGGCTCGCTGCCGGTGGCCTGCAGGAGCCGCGCACGCAGCTCGCGCACGGCCAGCGACTTCTGCTCGGCCGGCAGGCCCTCGAGGCCGATCCAGCAGCGGCCATCGTCGCGGACCTCGACCTCGGGCGCCAGGTCGTAGAGGGCGGCGGCCAGCCGCTCGCGGAGACGGACGGTGGCGCCCGGGCGGGGCTCGGCGATGAAGGCGGCGGGGCAGAGGTGCTCGGCGTTGCGCATGGTCATGCCCGGCCGCACCCCGGCCTCGGCGGCCGGCTCGGAGCAGGCGAGCACCCGCTCCCCGGAGCCCCAGTAGCCGATCACCAGGGGCTGCCCGATCAGCTGCTGGTGATGGGCCAGCTCGAGGTGGGGGATCAGCCCACAGCAGTACGGACCACCCATGGCTTCACTCCTTCGTGGAACACGAGTGCCAGCTCACCCCACGAAATCTCTGATTTCGCGGGGGCCCCGAGTAGCGGCTTCTCGGGGAAGGTTTCGGCGCCGAGCGGGTAGCGGATGTCGAGCTCGGTGCCGGCGCCGGGGGGCGCCAGCTTGTTCTTGAGGCAGGTCACGGAGGTGCGCAGGCCGACCAGCTGGTCGCCCTCGTAGATCCAGCCGCTGCGCTCCAGGCCGAAGGTGAGGCTGGAGGCGTGCGCCAGCGCGGCATCTCGGGCATTGGCGCAGGCGACCACCAGCGAGCCCGAGCGGGCGGCTGCAGATTCCAGCGGGGTGAGCGCGCTCTCGGGCAGCTCGCCGAGCAGGAGGAGGAAACCCGCCCCCGCCCGGGCCAGGGCCACCGCCGCCTCGCCGGCGACCTCGGCGTTGGGCGGCCTGACCACCGCCAGCGATCGCAGATCGGGGTGGAGCGGCTGCAGCGCCCAGGGGTCGAAGCCGACCCGGTGGTCGATGACCACCGATTGGGCGAGCTCCCGCGTGGCCCGGGCCAGAAAAGCCAGTGCGAGGGTGAGCTTGCCGCTGCCGGTGGCGCCCTGGAGGACGCTGAGTCGGCCTTTGGGGAGGCCGTGGATGCCGGTGAGGCGGTCGATCTCGGCCAGGCCGCTGGGCCAGGGATCGGCGGGAGGCAGGCGGGTGGCCCGCAGCAGCGCCTGCTCGCCGAAGCGCAGGTGCACCTTGTCGATGGCGTGCTGAAGCTGGGCTGTGCTCTCTCGCATCTTTCCTGGGCTTGCCTCCGGGGAAAGACGCGAGGGGTGGGGTGGAGGCCTAGGCCATTATATCGAACAGATGTTCGAAGACAAGCGGCTTATGTGGCTCTGATTGGTGGACTATTCAGGCTGTCCCAAGGCCGGCCCTGCCTGATTGGTCCACCATTTCCCACCATGCGCATCAAGAGCATTCCGGACGAAGAAGCCACTGGCCTCCTGCGGGAGCAATACGACGAGGCCACCGCCGACAGTGTCCTCAAGAGGGTGCCGCCGATCATCCAGACCATGAGCCTGCGGCCGGACTTCATGAAGGGCATCCGCGAGGCGGTCAACACCCTGCACTTTCGGGACGGCGCCCTCAGTCGCGCCCAGCACGAGATGGTGGCGTCGTACGTCTCGGCGCTCAACCGCTGCCGGTATTGACTCAGCTCGCACACCTGGTTCCTGCAGTTGCAGGGCGAGCAGTACAGCGAGGCGGCCAGCGCGCTGCGTGCCGGTGACCTGGACGCGGCCAACCTCGACACCGCCCACCGCAAGCTCCTCGAATTCGTCGAGACCATCACCCGCCACGCCTACAAGGTCACCGACGAGCAGGTCCAGGAGCTGCGCGACCTGGGCTGGACCGACGAGCAGATCGCCGAAGCGGTCTACGACGCAGCGCTCTTCAACCTCTTCGTCCGCCTGGCCGACGCCTTCGGCATCGAGCCACCCCCGCTCTACGAGCCCGAAGGCGTCCCCAAAGCCGTAGTCGCGGCGGAGTAGCCCGGACCAAGTGCGGGTGGCCGTGGTCGGCGGCGGCGTCATCGGGTGCGCCATCGCCGAGCGCCTGCAGGGCGCCGGCCACCACGTCATCCTCCACGAGCGCGACCAGGTCGGCGCCCACGCCTCGGGCGCCGCCGCCGGCCTGCTGGCGCCCTATTCGGAGGACGAGCGCGACGCCGGCGCGCGCAGCCTGCGCCTCTTCCCGGAGCTGGCCCGGCGCCTGCTGGAGCTGACCGGCATCGACGTCCAGTTCCACGACATGGACAGCCTGACGCCCGCCTTCGATCCCGCCGACGAGGCCCTCCTGAAGCGATCGGGCGGGCGCTGGCTGGACGCCTTCGAGGTCCGCAAGCTTGAGCCCGGGCTCCATCCCGACTGCCGCGGGGCGGCGCTCTTCCCCGAAAGCCAGGTCACACCGCCGCTGCTGACGCGGGCCCTGGCGGCGGGGGCGCGCGCCCAGGGCGCTGAGATCCGCGAGGGCAGCACGGTGCGCTCACCGGAAGACGTCGCAGACGCCGATGCCGTGGTCCTCGCCGCCGGCCCCTGGACCGCCGACCTGGCTACCGCCTTCGGGCTCGAGGTTCCGGTCTGGCCCAGCCGCGGCCAGCTGGTGCGGCTCCGCCCCGCGCCCGGCCGGCCCCAGCCGCTCACCCGGATGCTCACCCATCGTGGCCGGTACCTGGTGCCCAAGCCCGACGGCGCCATCGTGGCCGGGAGCACGGAGGAGGAGGCCGGCTTCGACGCCCGGCCCACCGCCGACGGGGTGCGCGGGCTGCTCGAGTTCGCGCGCCGCACGGTCCCGGCGCTGGGCGAAGCGACGGTCGAGGAGGTGTGGGCGGCGCTGCGCCCGGCGACGGCAGACGGCCAGCCGATCATCGAACGCGCCGGCGAGCGGGTGATCGTGGCCACCGGCCACAACCGCAACGGGATCCTGCTGGCGCCGATCACGGCCGAGACAGTCGCCGGGCTGCTGGGCGCGGGGTAGCATCGCAACCTGATGGCCGAGATCAGCGTGGAGAGTGCGCCCACCAAGTCGGGCTGGGAATGCGACGTGGAGGTCGACCCCAGGACCGAGCAGGCCAGTCGGCACCGGGTGCGCGTCCTGCACGATGACATGGCGCGCTGGGGCAAGGGCGCGCAGGAGCCGGATGCGCTGGTGCGGCGCGCCTTCCAGTTCCTGCTGGAGAGGGAACCGTCGCACGAGATACTCAAGAGCTTCGAGCTGGCGGACATCTCGAACTACTTCCCGGAGTTCGACAAGGCGATGTCCGGGTGAAGGCGCCGGTCCCCTGCTTCGAGTGCGGCACCTTCACCATGGAGCTCGACCTGACGCTCGACCACCAGCACCTGTTCTGCGAACGGTGCGAGCGGATCTGGTGCGCGCGCTGCGTCGGACGCTTCGAAGTCAAGATCTCCGCCGAATGGCTCAAGCGACAGCGAGCCGTCGCGCTCAACTGAGCGACGCGGGCGACATCGCCCGCATCTACTCGGAGGGAATCGCCGATAGGGTCGCCACCTTCGAAACGCAGCCACGCACGCGCGCGGACGTGGAGAAGGTGCTGCGCAACCTGGATGTGCGGCATCCCGCAGTGGTGGTCGAGCACGACGGACGCGTCGTCGCATTCGCGTGGACTTCCACGTACCGCCCGCGCGCCTGCTACGACCTGATCGCGGAGTTCTCGGTGTACGTCGGCCGCGAGGCGCGCGGCACCGGCTGCGGACGCGAGGTACTCAGCGCGTTGATCGAGGCGGCCGAGGCGGCGGGCCTGCACAAGCTGGTTTCGCGCGTTTTTCCCGAGAACACCGCCAGCCGCGCGCTGTGCCGCGCGGTCGGCTTCCGCGAGGTCGGCACCTACGTCCGCCACGGCCAGCTCGACGGGGAGTGGCGCGATTGCGTCATCGTCGAGCGGCTGCTCGGCGAGGCCGCGCGCTAGCTCGGAGCGGCCTCCAGGATGTTCCAGGGGGTGCCCGTCGGCACCACCCGCTGCAGGCGCAGGCCGGCGCCCTGGAACAGGTCACGAAACTCGGTCTCAGTGCGCTCGAGGCCGCCCGGTCCCGTGAGCATGTTGAGATCGCCCAGCAGGGCCTCCAGGTCGGCGGGCCCGATCGTCTCGGGCAGCACCCGCTCGACCACCAGCAGCATGGCGTCGTCGCGCATCGCCTCCCGGCAGCGGCGGAGGATCTGCACGGCCTCGGCATCGTCCCAGTCGTGGATGATCGACTTCATCAGGTAGGCATCGCCGCCCTCGGGAACCTTCTCCATGAAGTTGCCGCCGATCTTCTCGAGCGCCGGCTGCTGGGCGCGCGCGACCACGTCCGGGCGGTCGAAGAGGATCCCCCGCACGCCAGAATGCGCGCGCAGGATCTCCGCCAGCAGGGTCCCGTCACCACCGCCCACGTCCACCACCACCCGGAAGCGCGAGAAGTCATAGGCGCGCGCGACGGCCGGCGCGATGCCCGACGTCATCGCCCGCATGGCGCCGTCGAACCGGGCGGCCGCCTCCGGGTGGCTCTTGTAGTACTCCCAGTTGCGCATGCCGTGGACGTGGTCAAATGCGCGCCCGCCGGTCAGCACCGAGTGCTTCAGCGCGCCCCAGGTGCCCCAGACCGGTTCGCGGCCGAAGAAGCGGGCGGCGCCGCCCAGCCGGCCCTCGCGCAGCTCCTCGCCCATGGGCGTCAGCTGGAACCGGTCGCCGTCCTGGGCCAGCACCTCCAGCGCCACCAATGCCCGCAGCAGGCGGTGCAGCGCGTTCCGGTTGGCGCCGGTCGCCGCGGCCAGCTCGTCGGCGGTCTGCGGCCGCGGCGCCAGCAGGTCGGGCAGCCCCAGCTCGGCCGCGACGTGCACGCAGGCGCTCGCGCGGTAGGCGACGATCAGCGCCATCAGCGCGCGCCGCGGATCCGGGGTCAGGCGGTGCTCTGCGAGAACGTCAGCATGACGCTGCCCTGCCCCATGTGCTGCTGCTGCGCCTGCATGGCCGCGCTCAGGACGTCCCACGTGTAGGGGTAATTCTGACCCTGCGAAATACCCGCGTCATCGGAGTACAGCTGCTTGGTGTCGTAGCCGATCAAGACGATCACGTGGTACACGTTCCCCGCGCTGTAGTAAGGGCTGATCTTGGTGCCGCCCGGACCGCCGTGCGTCATCACCGGGATGATCACCGGCTTGCCGGCCGCGATCGCCTGCTTGACGTTGTCCAGCGTGGCCGGGGTGATGGTCGGCTGCAGGTTGTAGAACTGCTGGCCGTCCTTCCCGACCTTGTCCAGTGAGAGATCGAGGACGCCGGGCCAGGTCTGGCGCTCGTACTGCACGATCTGGCTCATCGCGGCGTCGGCTTCGGCCGGCGGGATGCGGTCGCCGGGGTACTTGGCGCCCTTGTAGTAGCGCCCCACCATGAGCACGGCGGCCGCTTCGCAGTACTCCTCGTGCGCCGCATCCCAGTTGCCGGTGGGCGCCTGCACCGTGTAGGGCACGCCCTTGATGAACACCGAGTCGGGGATGGGCACCGGCAGGGTGGGCATGCTCGCCGAAGGCGCTGGCGTGGGGGTGGCCGTGGGCGGCGCAGTGATCACCTGGGCGACTTTGGGGACCGGCTGCACGACCGCCGCCGCATGGCGGGCGTGGTACACCGCCAGGCCCACGGAGGCGCCGCCCGCGAGGAGCGCAATGGCGGCGAAGGCGACCGCCGAAAGGTGCTTTGGCACACCCGTACGATAGCCGCGGTGTCCACGGACGCAGCCCCCACCTACGCCCGGCTGGGGTCACGCGCCGTGCGCAACAGCGTCCTGGTCCTGGGCGCCCGCGTGGTCTCGCGGTTGGTCGCCCTGTTCACGGTGGTGATCCTTGCCAACCACCTCGGCGACACCCGATACGGGCGCTACGTGACGATGGTCGCCTACAGCGCGCTGGTCTCCGTGCTGGCCGACCTCGGCCTCAACACCCTCTACACGCGCGAGGCCGCCCGCGACCCTCAGCGCCTGACCTCCTACCTGGCCAACCTGCTGACGGGCAAGGCCCTGCTGGGGCTGGTGGCATTCGTCGTCTTCGCCATCGCCATGGCCGTGGTGGGCGTCGGCGAACTGGCGGTGCCGGGCGGCGTGCTCCTGGTGCTCACGACCTACTCGGCGCTCCTGCGCAACAGCTTCTATGCGCTGGGCCGGCTGGAGTTCGAGGCGGTCGCCATCCTGGGCGAGATCGCCATCCAGGCTGCGGGCATCATCGGGGGCGCCCGGCTGGGCCTGGACACGCCCTTCTTCATGTGGGTCTACGCCGCCTCGGCGGCCGCCACCGCGGGCTACAGCGTGGTCGTCATCCGTTTCTTCGGCCTGGCCGGCATCAAGCTCGCCTTCGACTGGGCGTTTCTATGGGGCTGGCTGCGCACCGCCTTTCCCTTCGCGGTCGGCTTCCTGCTCACCAACCTCTATTTCCGGGTGGACGTGCCGATCCTCCAGCACTTCAAGCCCTTCAAGGAGGTGGGCTGGTACCAGTTCGCCTACAAGCCGTTC
>DASUVY010000094.1:0-12401 GCA_036378695.1 Candidatus Dormiibacterota bacterium | reverse complement strand
CGTTACTCAGCGCGAGGGCTGGCGAGTCGGAGTATACCCAGGGACGCTGGCGCCCCATCGGGCGCTTCACTGCGCGGGCTGGAACCTTGCAGGTTCTCCCCGCGTGCCCCCTTCCCGCCCCACGTCGCCGCGCCACGTCCCCAACGCCTGGATCACGGACCCAAACGGCCCGCCGAGCCGGGCCCAAGGTGCAACGCCCCTATCGCCTGGCGGTGGTCCGGCGGCCGCGGGTCGGCTTGGCGCCGCCCTTCCCCGCGCCCTTGGGGCCCGGGCAGCGTGGGTAGTCCGAGCAGCTCTTGAAGCTGCCGTAGCGGCCCTGCCGCTCGACCATGGGCTTGCCGCAGACCGGGCAGGGCTCGTCCAGCTGCTTGACCTCACGCGGCGGCGCCACGCTCCCGTCCTTTCTCTTGTTGGCCCGGTACTTGCAGTCGGGATATCGGCTGCAGGACAGGAACGGTCCATATCGGCCCTGCCGCTCCAAGAGCTCGCCTTGCTGGCACTCCGGGCACTGCTGCCCGGTCGGCTTGGCCTCGGGCTGGTTCTCGCGCCGGATGTACCGGCACTCCGGGTAACCGGAGCAGCCGATGAATTCGCCGTAGCGGCCGTGCTTGACCTGCAGCGGCTTGCCGCACTGCGGACAGGCCTCGTCCAGGTTCTTCGGCTCGGCGGGCGCGCCCGTAGGACTGACGGCCTGGCGGTACTTGCACTTGGGATAACGGCTGCAGCCCTTGAAGGGCCCGAAGCGGCTGGCCTTGAGCACCAGCTGGCCCTCGCCACACTCCGGGCAGATCTCCCCGGTCTCGGCCGGGATCGCCTCTTCGGCCGCGCTCAGCATCCGTTCCAACGGCTGGTAGAAGTCGCCGACCACAGGCACCCACTCGACCTGGCCCTGTTCGACGCGGTCGAGCTTCTCCTCCAGGGCCGCCGTGTACTGGTAGTCCGCGATGTCCGTGAAGTGATCAACCATGATCTTGTTGACGCCCTCGCCGAGCAGGGTCGGGTGCAGGCGGCGCTCCTTCTGCTCGACGTAGCCGTGGTGCTGGATCTGGTCGACGATCGCGGCGTAGGTGCTTGGGCGCCCGATCCCGCGCTCCTCGAGCTCCTTGATCAGGGTCGCTTCGGAGTAGCGCGGCGGCGGCTGCGTGAAGTGCTGCTCGGGCACCAGCTCGTGGAAGCGCAGCGCCTCGCCCTCCTGCAGGTCGGGCAGGCGGCCGTCCTCGTCGTCGTCCTCACCGCGCTCCCAGACCCTGTAGAAGCCGTCGAAGGTCAGCACCGAGCCCGTGGCTCGGAAGACGTAATCCCCGCCCTGGATCTCGGCCACGGTGTTCGCGTACTGGGCGGGCGCCATCCGGCTGGCCACGAAGCGGCGCCAGATCAGCTCGTAGAGCCGGAACTGCTCGCCGCTCAGGTAGCGCCGGATGTCCTCCGGCCGTCGGGTCGGATCTGTGGGGCGGATCGCCTCGTGGGCTTCCTGGGCCCCGACGCGGGACTTGTCGCTGCGCCGGCCGCCCAGGTAGCGGTCGCCGAACTGGCGCTTGATCCAGGCGGTGACCTTGCCCTCGGCCTCGGCGCTGATGCGCGTGGAGTCGGTGCGCATGTAGGTGATCAGGCCGGTGCTCCCCTCGGCGCCCAGCTCGATGCCCTCGTAAAGGTCCTGCGCCAGCCGCATGGTGCGGCGGGGCGCGAACCGGAGGCGGCTGGAGGCGTCCTGCTGCAGGGTGGAGGTGATGTAGGGCGGCGGCGCGCTCTTGCTGCGCTGCTTGCGCTCGACGCCGAGGACGCGGTACTCGGCGCCCTGGAGCTTCGCGATCGCTTCCTGCGCCTCGGCCTCGGTCCCGAGGTCTTCCTTCAGCCGCGCCTTGAACTGCCGCTCGTCATCGAGCTTGCTGAGGAGCGCGTCGACGGTCCAGGACTCGACCGGGACGAAGGCGCGGATCTCCTCCTCGCGGTCGACCACCAGCCGCAGCGCCACCGACTGCACCCGGCCTGCCCCGATCCCCTTCTGGACCTTGCTCCAGAGGAAGGGGCTGAGCCGGTAGCCGACCAGGCGGTCGACGATGCGGCGCGCCTGCTGGGCGTTGACCAGGCGCATGTCGATCTCGCGCGGCGCGTCCAGGGCCCGGCGCACCGCCTCGGCGGTGATCTCGTGGAACTCGATGCGCTTGGGGTCCTTGAGCTTCAGGACCTCGGCCAGGTGCCAGGCGATGGCCTCGCCTTCGCGGTCGGGGTCGGAGGCCAGGATCACCTCCTGCCGCGCGGCCGGTTTGCTCACCGCCGAACGCAGGTCGCGGATGGTCTTCTCGCGGTCCTCGACCACCACGTAGCTGGGCTCGAAGTCGTGCTCGACGTCGACCGCCAGCTCGCGCTCCGGCAGATCGCGGACGTGGCCCATCGAGGCGCGCACGTCGTAGCGGTCGCCGAGGAAGCGCTTGAGAGTCCTGGCCTTGGCCGGGGACTCGACGATGATCAAACCCTGAGGCATGGACCCCTTATCTACCCAACGCCGGCCCCGCTGATTCCACCGGGTGCCAACCTTACGAACCCCGCTCCGCGGCGGCCGACCTGGCCGGCCAGCTCCAGCGCGGTGAGGCGCGCCATTATCTCCGGGAGCGGGACTTCGAGCTTACGGGCGAGCTGGCCGGGCTCTACCGGCAGCGCATCGCTGAGGTGCTTCAGCAGCGGGTCTCGACCGGCCCGCGGGGCTTCCACGCCGAGGCTGGCCGGCGGTCGCAGCGGGTCGTCGAGAACCTCTTGGCGCGCGCCCAGCAGGGCCAGCACGTCGCGCGCGTTCTGAACCAGGCCCGCCCCGTCGCGAAGCAGCTGATGGCAGCCGACGCTGAGCGGTGAGAAGACGCTGCCCGGCACCGCCATCACCTCGCGGTCGAGCGATAGCGCCGCCTCGGCGGTGATCAGGGCGCCCGAGCCTTCGGCCGCCTCCACCACCACCACCACGTCGCTGAGGGCGGCGATCGTCCAGTTGCGGCGGGGGAAGTTGGTGCGCTGGGGAGGCGTGCCGTCGGCGAACTGGCTGACCAGCGCTCCGCCGCTCACCAGGATGCGGGCCGCCAGGTCGGCGTTGGCGCGCGGGTAGATGACGTCGACTCCGGTGCCCAGGACCGCGATCGTGCACCCACCCGCGGCCAGCGCCCCCTCGTGGGCGGCGGCGTCGACGCCCAACGCGAGGCCGCTGACCACGCCGGCGCCGGCCGCGGCCAGGTCGGCCGCCAGCCGCTCGGCCACGGCCTCGCCATAGGGGCTCGGGCGACGGGAGCCGACGATCGCCACGCGCGGCCCCGGCGGCGGAGGCCAGCGACCGCGGGCGCGCAGCTCCTCCGGCTCAGGCGGCCGCGGCATCCGCCACCCGGTAGCCGAGTGCTTCGAGAACGTGCTCCTCGAGGATCTCTTCGGAACCCTGGAGGTCGGCGATGGTGCGCGCCACACGCCAGGCCCGCTGGAAGCCGCGCGCCGTCAACCCGCGCGCGGATGACCAGCGTTCCAACGCCCGCCGCGCCTCTGGCCGGATTCGGGTCAAGCGCCGAAGCTCGGCCCGGGTGAGACCGGCGTTCAGGTGTCCCTGCCGCGCCAGCTGGCGCAAGCGCGCGGTCGCCACCCGCTCTCGGACCACACTGGAGGATTCGCCGGTCGGCTCTTCGGACAGCGCCTCCAGCGGCGCTCGCGAGACCCGCACCTGGAGGTCGATCCGGTCCAGCAGCGGGCCCGAGAGCGCCCTCTGGTAGGCGTCGACCGCGGCCGGCGTGCAGCGGCAGGCCTTGACCGCGTCGCCCTCCCAGCCGCAGGGGCACGGGTTGGTGGCGCCCACCAGCATGAAGCGCGCCGGGTAGCTGACCGACCCGCCGCTGCGCGTGATCGAGACCCGGCCTTCCTCGAGTGGCTGGCGGAGCGCCTGCAGGCTGCCGGGATCGAACTCGGCCAGCTCGTCCAGAAACAGGACGCCGTGGTGAGCGCGCGACACCTCGCCGGGCCGCGCCAAACCCGACCCGCCGCCCACCAGGCCCGCCATCGAG
Source organism: Candidatus Dormiibacterota bacterium (assembly GCA_036378695.1). Classification (GTDB taxonomy): domain Bacteria; phylum Chloroflexota; class Dormibacteria; order Dormibacterales; family Dormibacteraceae; genus CF-28. Next base: position 8,376 of record DASUVY010000094.1, on the reverse strand, counting down.
ATGGTGTGGTGGGGCGCGCGGAAAGGACGCCGGGAGCTGAGGGGCCGGCCTGGTTCCAGCTCGCCGAGCACACTCCGCACCTGGGCCAGGTCGATCGCCTCGTCGCGAGTGAGCGGCGGCAGGATGCCAGGCAGACAGCGGGCCAGCATGGTCTTGCCCGATCCCGGCGGGCCGGTCATCAGCAGGTGATGGCCGCCGGCGGCGGCGATCTCCAGGGCCCGGCGCGCGGCCCCCTGGCCGTGCACCTCGGAGAGGTCGTCGGCAGTCGGCGTTTCCTCAACCTCAGAGGCTCCGCCCTCATGGGCGGGTAGTGGCAAGCCCTCCAGGAGATGGTCGGTGACCTCGCGCAGCGTCCGGCAGCCGACCACCTCCAGGCCGGGGACCAGCGCCGCCTCGGCCGCGTCTCCGGCCGGCACGAACAGCCTGCGCGTGGCCCGTCGCGCCAGCCCGCGGGCCGCCACCAGCACACCGTCGACATGGCGGACGCCGCCATCGAGCGAGAGCTCGCCCAGGAAGGCCGCGTCGGCCGGCCCTTCGGCTCCGGCCTGGCCGAGGCAGATCGCCACCGCGATCGCCAGGTCGAGGCCGCCGCTGTCCTTGCGCGCCTCGGCCGGCGCCAGGTTGACGGTCATCCGGGCACGCTGCGGCGGCCAGGGCAGATCCGAGTTGCGCACGGCGGAGCGCACGCGCTCGCGGGCCTCGCGCACGGAACCGCCCGCCAGGCCGACCATGAAAAAGCCCGGCTGCCCGGTCGCGATGTCGACCTCGACGTCTATGGGCAGAACGTCGAGACCCCGAAGCAGCACGGAGCGGACACGGGTGGCCACGCCGAAAGCCTCGGGCGCGGCCGGCACCCGAGGCAACGGCGGTTGTTAAGAGCGGGGAGCTAGCGCCCCGCGGCGGCCGCCTGGCGCGCCGGCTGCAGGATCCGGATGTGGTTGCCGAACGGGTCGCGAACGCCCATGTCGATCCCGTAGCCGTGCTCGGTCGGCTCCTGGTTGAAGTCGGTGACGCCCCTCGACTTCAGGGTCTCGTAGAGGCCGCGGCAGTCGTCGGTCTCCAGGGCCACGGTGAACCCCATGGCGCCCTTGGTGACCAGCTCCCGAACCGCGGCAGCGGTGGCCTCGTCCTGCGCCGGCGGCCCCGGCTGCTCCAGGAAGATCTCGGTGCCGCCCGCGCCCGGCACGCGCACGGTCAGCCACCGGAAATCGCCCTGCTTGAAGTCCTGGCCCTTCTCCAGGCCGAGCTTGTTGACGTAGAAGTCGAGAGCCTGCTCCTGGTCGAGGACCTTGATCGATGTGACGCTGAGCTTCGTGATCATGGGCACATGCTAGGAAGCCCCCGCGCCGGCGGCTTCTCCAAAACTGCTCGATCGGGCGGCGCCCAGAGCCGCCGCCACCGGCCGCATGCTCGCCATCTGGATGCAGCTCGGCGCCACCACCGGGCCGTTGCCCCGGCGGTACTCCGAGGGCGTCTCGCCGACGATCTCCCGGAAGGTGCGGCTGAAGGTTCCCAGGCTGGTGAAGCCGACGGTCAGGCAGACGTCGGTGACGCTCTGGTCGGTTTCCCGCAGCAGGAACATCGAGCGTTCCACCCGCCGCCGCTGCAGGTAGCGGTGCGGGGTCTCCCCGAAGGTCGCGCGGAAAGCTCGGATGAAGTGGGCCTGGGACACGTGCGCCACCCGCGCCAGGCTGGGGATGTCGAGCGGCTCGGCGTAGCTGCGGTCCATGGCGTCGCGCGCGCGCAGCAGGCGGCGGTTGAACTGCTCGACGGCCTGGCTCACCGCCCCATCAGACCACGACAGCCTCGGGCGCGGCGCGCGCCCGAGGCCGAGGTAGGTGGCTAGTTCAGCTGGCCGAGGTCGCCGGCTGCCGGGCGAACTGAACGATCCGAAGCTGGTTGCCGAAGGGGTCGCGGAGCCCGACGTCGGTGCCGTAGTCGCGGTCGGTCGGCTCCTCGGTGAACTCGACGCCCTTGGCCTTCAGCTCCCGGTAGGTCTTCCAGCAGTCGTCGGTCGTGAAGCCGACGGTGAAGCCGGTCGCGCCCTTGCTGACCAGCTCGCGGATCTGCTCGCCGGCCTTCTCGTCCATGCCCGGCGGGCCCGGCTTCTCGAGCAGGATCTCGCGGTCCGCGTCGCCGGGGACGCGCACGGTCAGCCAGCGCATGAAGCCGAGATCCTGGTCCTGGCTGACCTCCAGGCCCAGCTTGTTGACGTAAAAGTCGAGCGCCTGGTCCTGGTCGAAAACGAAGACGTGTGAGATGCGGATCGAGTTGAGCATGGGGTCGATCCTAGTGACCGTTTTTGGCCGCGGCTTCTCCAAAACCGGCGGGTCTGGTCCAGGCTTTCGTGAAGCAGGTGGGCGCCACCTTGGCCTCGGCGCGCGCCCGGTAGGCGGTGGGCGATTCGCCCACGATGTCGCGAAAGGTCCGGCTGAAGGTGCCCAGGCTGTTGAAGCCCACGTCCAGGCAGATCCCGGTGACCTCGCGGCTGGTTTCGCGGAGCAGGAACATGGCCCGCTCGACACGCCGTCGCTGCAGGTAGCGGTGCGGCGTCTCTCCGAAGGTCTCGCGAAAAGCGCGGATGAAGTGGTCTTCGGAGACGTGCGCAATGGCGGCCAGGCGCGGGATGTCGAGCGGCTGGGCGTAGGCGCCGTCCATCACGTCGCGCGCCCGCAGCAGGCGGCGGTTGAAGTGCTCGACGGCCAGGGTCACGGCGCTATCAGACCACGCCGGCCGGATTGGTGGACCAATCAGGCACCCCGGGCTTCTCCGGGGCCGGATTGGTGGACCAACCGGCGGCGGCCGGCCGGCCTGACGGAATCAGCCCGTCAGGGCCGGCTCAGGCGTCCAGGACCCGTCCGGCTGCAGGTAGCCGGCGGGCTGCTCGTTCTCGTGCGACAGGATCAGCAGCCAGCGGTGCCGGGAGGCCTCCTCCAGCAGCTTTGTCTTCTGCTCCAGCACGCGCAGCACGTCGAGGTCGGCGGCCATCGTCCAGGGCACGCGCAGGTGCGGCACGGTGCCCACCAGGTCGCCGGTCACCACGCAGGCCAGGTCGTCGGAGGCGCGGAAGACGACCAGCTGGTGGCCGGGCGTGTGGCCGCCGGTCAGCCGCAGCGTCAGCCCTGGGATCACCTCGGCCTCGCCCTCCACGAACTCGACCAGGCCGGCGTCGGCGACCGGCGTGAAGTCGTCGGCGATGTAGCCCGCCCGCGAGCGCACGTCCGGCGCCAGCGCGAAGTCCCACTCGCTCTTCTGCACGAAATGCCTGGCCTTGGGGAAGGTCAGCTCCAGCGACCCGGCAGCGCCGCGGCGGGTGAAGCCGCCGGCGTGGTCCCAGTGCAGGTGGGTGCTGACCACCACGTCGACCTCGTCCGGCCGCACCCCCAGCCGCCGCAGCGCCATGAGCAGGCCGTCCGGCTCCCAGACCCCGTCGCGCTGCGCGCGCTTCTCGTCCAGCTTGGTCCCGATGCCGGTCTCGCAGACGATGACGCGGCCGTGGTGGCGGACGACGGCGCCCACGCAGGCGGCCGTGACCTGGTTCCGTTCGTTGGGCGGCTTCTGGCGCTCCCAGAGCACCTTGGGCACGACCCCGTACATGGTCCCGCCGTCCGGCCGCCAGCCGCCCGCGACCAGAAGGTGGATCTCGAAATCGCCCAGCTGCACCCCCGCAGCTTACTTTTGGTAGCCACGGGCTGGCTGACGTAACTTAGGATTCACAGCCATGCCGCGCTCGATGTGGAAAGGCGTCATCACCTTCGGGATGGTCAGCATCCCCGTCCGTCTCTATGTGGCCACCGATTCGCAGGGCATCTCCTTCCGCCAGCTGTGCGCGGAGCACCTCTCCCCCATCAAGTACAAGCGTTGGTGCGCGGAGGGAGACCACGAGGTTTCCTACGACGACATCGTCAAGGGCTACGAGGTCTCCAGCGACAACTACGTCGTGATCGAGGACAAGGACCTCGACAACCTGCCGCTGCCCACCGCGCACGCCATCGAGATCACGGAGTTCGTGGAGCAGAACGAGATCAACGGCGGCCTCTACTTCAAGTCCGCCTACTACATGGAGCCCGAGGAGGTCGGCAAGAAGCCGTACGCCCTCCTGAAGCAGGCGCTGGAGGAGACCAAGAAGGTGGCCGTGGCCAAGATCGCCTTCCGCGACCGCGAGCACCTGGCCGCGCTCAGCCCGCTGGACGGGCACATGCTCATGAACACCCTGCACTGGCCGGACGAGATCCGCTCGGTCGAGGGCATCAAGGGCGTGGACGGCAGCGCCAAGGTCTCCGACCGCGAGCTGCAGATGGCCAAGACGCTGGTCGAAAGCCTGGCCGACACCTTCGACCCCGAGCGCTACCAGGACAACTACAAGGAAGCGCTGATGCAGGTCGTGCAGGCCAAGGTCGAGGGCCAGGAGACGGTCACAGCGCCCGAGCCCGAGGCAGCGCCCAGGGTCATGGACCTGATGGAAGCCCTCAAGGCTTCCGTTGAGGCCGCCAAGAAGTCGAAGCCGGCGGCGGCGACCGCATCCAAGCCGGCCAAGCAGAGGGCGCGCAAGGCGAGCTAGCCTCGGCCTGCACATGCAGGCCGCCGACCCGCTGCTCTTCGAGGACGCCGGCTTCCCCAACGCCGTGCGGCCCATGCAGGCCGTCTCGGCGGAGGCGCCGTTCTCGGCCGAGGACTACATCTTCGAGGTCAAGTGGGACGGCCTGCGGGCGCTCGTCTTCGTCGGCCCCGACGGCGCGGTCCACGTGCACGACCGCGGGCTCAACGACATCACCGACCGCCTGCCCGAGCTAAAGAAGATCGCCGGTCAGGTGCCACCCGGCACGGTTCTGGACGGCGAGCTGGTGGCCACGGACCCCGAGGGGCGGCCCGACTACCTGACCCTGCGCGAGCGGCTTGCCGCGCAACCGGGCCCGGACACGCCGCTCGCCTACCTGGCGTTCGACCTGCTCTACCTGGAGGGCAAGCCGCTGCTCCGCCAGCCCCTGCTGCGGCGCAAGACGCGCCTGCGCAAGGTGGTCGAGAGCGGAGGCGTGCTCTTCGTCCCCGACTACATCGCCGCGGAGGGGGTCGAGCTGTTCGAGGCCTGCCTGGAGCGCGGCCTGGAGGGCGTGATGGCCAAGCACGTGGAGAGCACCTACGTGCCCGGCCAGCGCTCGCCCTTCTGGCTGAAGGTCAAGGCGGTCAAGAGCGATGACTTCGTGGTCACGGGCTGGACGCCGGGTACGCCCTTCGGCGCGCTCCTGGTCGGCTACTACGAGCGCGGGCGGCTGCTGCCCTGCGGGTCGGTGTCGGGCGGCTTCGACCACGAGGCCTACGCCGCGCTGGGCGAGCGCCTGGCCGAGCTGGCCACCGGGGAGTGCCCGCTGGAGCCGCCGCCCGTGCTGACGGCGCCGGTGCTCTGGGTGCAGCCGGAGCTGGTGATCAGCGTGCGCTACTCGGAGTGGTCCGCCGACGGCACCCTGCGCTTCCCGATCTTCAACGGCATCCGGACCGAGGTGCACCCCGCCGAGTGCGTGCGCCACCGGCCGCGGGTGGTGATCGGTGGCCGGGCCGCGCCTGGCAGCCCGGTGCACGACCTAACCCGCTTTCCGTTCTAGTACGAGGAGTTGGTGGTGATAGACCCGGGCAACTGGACGATCGCCTAGCGCGCGCAGCCGGCCCAGCACCGGCACCACCACCTCCTGCCACCGGTTCTCGTCCAGATCCCAGAAGATCGCCGCTTCCCGGCGCTCCATGCGCTCGGCCTCATCCGGGCCTGCGACCTCGGCGTGATACGGCTGCCCCGGCGCCACCTCCCTGACCTGCAGGCCGGCGCCGACGGCCAGGGGTGCCAGGCGCTCGGGCAGATCACGACCGTCGCGGTCGCCCAGCAGCTCCATGTACATCGGCTTCAGAATGCCGTCCAGCTCATCCGGCTCGGGCCGGTTCACGCTGGCCACGACGAACCTTCCGCCCGGTGCCAGGACGCGGCTGATCTCGGACAACAGACCGGCCTGGTCCTCCACGAGGTGCAGCACCCAGACCGCATAGCCACCCGCGAAGCAGGCGTCCTGGAAGGGCAGCCGGCGGCCGTCATAGCGGACGACGCGCGCGCCCAAACGTTTGCGGGCGATGGCCAGCATGCCGGGCGCGATGTCGGCGCCGATGACGGAGCCGCCCAGCGCCGCCGCCACCACGCCGGTGCCCACGCCCACCTCCAGCAGCCCGCCCACCGGCAGCAAGGGCCGCAGCTCGGCCGCAAAGCGCTCGCCGCGCTCGGCACCGCCGCGGCTCTCGTCGTAGCGATCGGCGATCCGGCTGAAATCGACGCCCACGGGGTATATATGCCGCGTGGCGAGCAAAGTTCAAAAGACCGAGCGTGAGTGGAAGACCGAGCTGACCCCCATGCAGTACCACGTGCTGCGGGAGAAGGGCACCGAGCGGCCCTTCACCGGCGAGTACTGGGACACCAAGACAGAAGGCACCTACGTTTGTGCGGGCTGTGGCGCCCAGCTCTTCGAGTCGGACACCAAGTTCGACGCCCACTGCGGCTGGCCCAGCTTCTACGCGCCCGCCGAGGGAGCGCCCATCGAGGAGCACGAGGACCGCAGCTTCTTCATGCGGCGCACCGAGGTGCTGTGCGCGGACTGCGGCGGGCACCTGGGCCACGTCTTCGACGACGGGCCGCAGCCGACCGGGCTGCGCTACTGCATCAACTCGGCCTCGATCAAGCTCGAACCGAAAGCTTAGAAAGGGTCTTCTAGCAGTTCGATCGAGCGCACGTCGCCGGTTTGGTCGAGCAGCAGCGAGACCACAGCGAAGCGAATCTCGCCGCGCCAGCCGGCCAGTGCCCGGTATTCGGCCGCGGCCGCGCCCAGCGCCCGCCGCTTGCGCGCGCCCACGGCCTCGGCCGGCGTCCCGAAGCCGAGGCCGGAGCGTGTCTTGACCTCGACCAGGACCAGGCTGTCAGCGCGGCGGCAGACCAGGTCGACCTCGCCCCGCCGGGCCAGGAAGCCGGTGCCCAGCACCGTCCAGCCGCGCTCCTCCAGGTAAGCGGCCGCCAGCCGCTCGCCGCGCCGGCCGACCTCTTGCTTGCTAAGCGTCGAGGGCATCGGCCGAGACCACCGCGGAAGGGTCGACCCCGCCCGACAGCCCCAGCGCCTTGCGCACGGGCCGCCAGGACATGCGGTGGATGGGGCTCGGACCCAGCCGCATGAGCGCCGCCCGGTGGGCGGCCGTGGCGTAGCCCTTGTGCAGCGCGAAGCCATATCCGGGGTAAACGGAGTCGAACTCGATCATCAGGGTGTCGCGGTGGACCTTGGCCAGGATGGAGGCGGCCATGATCGACGCGCAGAGCCCGTCGCCCTTGATCACCGCCATCTGCGGCAGCGGCAGCTCGGGCACGTCCCAGGCGTCGATCAGCAGGTACTCGGCGGCCGGGCTGAGCGAGTTGACCGCCAGCTCCATCGCGCGCTGGCGCGCATAGGTGAGGCCCTTGCTGTCGATGTCGGCGGGCGGCACCTCGGCCACCGCATAGGCCACGGCCTGGCGCCGGATCTGGCGATCGAGGCGCCGCCGCTGCTCGGGCGTCAGCTTCTTGGAATCGTCGAGACCGGGCAGCCGGGCGCCGACCGGCAGCACGCAGGCGGCCGCCACGGCCGGGCCGGCCAGCGGGCCCAGTCCCACCTCGTCGATGCCCGCCACCACCGCGTAACCCATGCCGCGGACCATGCGCTCGGACGCCCACAGCTGCGGGCGCCGCGTCCGCTTGCCCTTGGCCCTGACCTTGACCGCCACCGCGACGAGCCTAGCGAGCCGCTGCCAGGGCCGGCAACGGCGGCGGTTAAGACTCTTCGGCGGCCTTGGCCCGGGCTCGGCCCCGGCGTCCGGCCGGCTTGGCCGCCGCTGGGGTTTCCTCGGCCGCCGGCGCGGCGGGGGCCGACTCCTTGGCGCGGCGCTCGCGGATCCGGGCTTCCTTGCCCACCTTGCCGCGCAGGTAGTACAGGCGCGCCTGGCGCACCTCGCCATGGCGGACCACGTCGATCTTGTCGATGCGCGGCGAGTGGATCAGGAAGGTGCGCTCCACGCCGACCCCGTGGGTCACGCGGCGGACCGTGAAGTTGCGGCGCAGGCCGCCGCCGGTGACGCGGATCACCAGCCCCTCGAAGACCTGGATCCGCTCCCGGGTGCCCTCCACGACCTTGGCGTGCACGCGCACGGTGTCGCCCGGCCGGAGGGCCGGCACGGATTCCTTCTGCTGCTCCTGTTCGAGCACGTCGATCACGTTCATGTCTTTCTCTCCATCTGTCCCGCACGCCGGCGGGCGGCGGCCATCCGCCACTCGCGGATGCGCCGGTGGTCGCCGGACAGCAGCACCTCGGGCACCTTCATGCC
>DASUVY010000093.1:0-37586 GCA_036378695.1 Candidatus Dormiibacterota bacterium | reverse complement strand
TCGTTGCCGTCGATCCAGCTGTAGCCGTCGGCCATCGGGCCCTCGTCGCCCTGGTGGATGGTGGCCAGGCCGAAGAACTCGAACTTGAGGTGGCGCGAGAGCTCCTCGCGCAGGGTGCGCATGATCGACCAGCGGTCGAGGCTGGAGGCCAGGCGGCGGCCGACCGCGTTGACGACCTCCAGGCGGCGGCGCTGGGCCTCGAGGGCCGCGTAGCTGTGGGCGTTGCGCAGGGCCAGCGCCACTTCGTCGGCGACCTGGGCCAAGAAGGTGACGGTCGAGTCCTCGTAGGCCTCCTGCTGACGGCTGTGGATCGAGAGCACGGCGCGGGTGGCGCCGCCCTCGCGCACCGGCACCCAGGCCCCCGAGCGGTAGCCCGTGGCGTCGGCGTCGGCCTTCAGGTGGGTGCGGGGATCCTCGAGCAAGGAGCGCGCCACGGCTACTCGCGGCGAGCGGCGCGGGATGCGCTGCAGGGCCGGCTGGCCGTCGCCGCTGCGCAGGACCCGGAGCACCGAAGGCGTGTCCTCGTCGGGGACCACCAGCTCCACCACCTGGACGGGCAGCAGCTGGCTGAGCGTCTCGTGGAGCGCGGCCACGATGCCGCCCTCGTCCAGGGTCGAGGCCAGCGCCCGGGCCACGGCGTTGAGGACGGTGACGCGGATGGCCTGGTTGCGGGTGACCTCGTTGAGGTAGGCGTTGGCGGTGAGGACGCCCAGGTCGCGGGCGATCTCCTCCAGGAACTCGATCTCGGAGGGCGGTACGACCCGGTCCTCGTGGGACTGGTAGAGGACCGCGCCCATGATCGTGTCGCCCTGCTTGAGGGGCGAGAAGATGATGGTGCGCGGCGTCTTGCGGGCGCCCGGCCCGCGGGAGCGGTCGGCGGCTTCGACCGGCGGGTGGATGATCTCGGTCTTGCCCGCGGCATAGAGCGGCGCGAAGAGCGACTCCACCAGGCGCCGGCGCTGGACGTCCTGCAGGATGCCCTGGTCGATGGCGAAGGCGTGGTACCAGCCCTCGCGCTCGAGGACGGTGAGCACGACCACGTCGTAGCCGTAGGCGGAGCGCAGGTACTGGTAGAGGACCTGGACGATGTCGGCCTCGGTCGCGCAGCTGCGCAGCGCAGCCACCAGGCCTTGGCGGTTGGCGGTCCCGGGCTGGGTTACCCGCTGCAGGGTGTCAGCCATCGGCGCCGATATACTGCCGCAAAGCTGTGCCCTTCACGCCCCCCAAGCCACTCGAGCCACCGCCGGGGGACCTGAGAGGCTCCTCAGTCCTGGTGGTCGACGACGAGCGCGCCTGGCGCGTGATCCTGGAGACCGACCTGCGCATGCTGGGATACAAGGTTTCGGTCGCGCAGGATGCCACGGAAGCTCTCGAAGTGGCGAAAAGCTCGAAGCCGGAGGTCGCCATCATCGACCTCATGCTGCCCGAGCCGATGGACGGCTGGGCGCTGCTGGCGGAGTTGAGGGCTAGGGGCATGCCGCTTCCTGTCATCTTCTACACGGCATACCCCGTGTTCCCGTCAGGAACCGAGGATCCGGATGTGGTGGGCTACATGAGCAAAGCGGTCGACAGGGCCGACCTCTATGCACTACTGCCCCCGGCGATCCGCCGGTGGCGGGATCGCCGGGGGTGAACCAGCTCTAGACGAGCCGGCCGCTTACCAGTAGAAGTCGGTACCGGCCGACAGCGCGAAAGCGGCCAGGATGCCGACGGCCAGCGCGGCGCTGATCAGGCGGGACTTCCAGGTCATCTGAACTCTCCTTATCTTGATTTAGCCCCCGGTAGAGGGCGCCGAGCAAGCGCTCGGTTTGATCCCATCCCCATTGAGACCTCGATGTCTGCTGCGGAGTATGAGGGCCCCCAACTCCGGACTAGTTAAGATCCGGTAAATTCTTGTTGCCTCGCTTGGTTTTTCCAAGGCCGTTGCGCCTGTTCCCCGCGAGAAGCATTCTAGCCGTCAGACTGCCCAATTGATGCTTCGCAACCGCGCTCCGGTGCTACCGCCCCTGCCCCCGGGCCTCGAGGTCTACCGACCGGCCGACGTGCTGGGCTCGCGCGTGCTGGTCGTGGACGACGAGGTGCCCATGCAGATGCAGCTGCAGCTCGACCTCAACGACCTCGGCTACCAGCCCAAGGTGGCGGGCAGCGCCGACGCCGCCAAGGACCTCTTGACGCGCGAGCGGATGTCGGGCGTGCTCCTCGACCTGGTCCTGGACGAGGGCGAGGACTCCGGGTTCGAGCTGCTGCGCTGGATCCGCCAGCACCACCCCGGCCTGCCCGTGATCGTGCTCTCGGCGGCTCAGGTCAGCTCGGCCGCGATCCGCAAGGCCTACGAACACGGCGCAAGCTCGTATTTCGTCAAGGGCAACGTGCCCATGGCTCACATCTACTCCGACCTGGCAGCGCGCCTGGTGGAGACCGGCACGGGGCGCAGCGGGAGCTACATCTTCGGGCGCCTGGAGTTCGATCCCACCAAGCGCACGATGAGCGTGGGCGCGCGCAACACGCGCCTGACGCCGCAGCAGACGGCGCTGGTCGTGCACCTGGCGCAGGGGTCCAAGCCGGCCACCGCCGGCGACCTCATCAACGCCGGCCTCTTCCGGCCCGACGCCGCCCGCTCGACGGTCCACAGCGCGCTGCTCACGCTGCGCCGCAAGCTGGACGAGCTGGAGCCGCACCTGGGGTCGCGCTTCCTGCTCTCGACGGCCCGGGGCTACAGCCTCGGAACCATCGTCTGACGCCCTTGGGAATTCCCCAACCGTCGGCCGCGACGCTCGACGAGGTCATAGAGAACCGCCGCCACTTCCACCGGCACCCCGAGGTGAGCTGGTCGGAGACCTCCACCACCCAGTTCATCCGCGACCGGCTGAAGGATCTGGGACTGCGCCTGGACGAGTGTCCGACGGAGACCGGCGCCGTCGGCTTCCTAGACACCGGGCGGCCCGGCAAAACGGTGCTGCTCCGGGCCGACATCGACGCGCTGCCCATCCTGGAGGAGTCGGGCGTGGCGTTCGAATCGGAAGCCCAGGGCCGCATGCACGCCTGTGGGCACGACGCCCATTCGGCGATCCTGCTGGGCGTCGCGCGCACGCTGGCCGAATCGGCGGCAGGACTTTCCGGCTCCTTCCTGTTCGTGTTCCAGCCCGCGGAGGAGATCGTCGCGGGCGCGCGCGAGATGATCGCCAAAGGTTTCCTCGAGCGCTATCAGCTGGCCGCTTCGCTGGGACTGCATACCTGGGCGCCGGGTGACAGCGGCTTCGTTCTGGCGCGGCCCGGGCTGCAGTGGTCGGGGTCCGACGCCTACGACATCCAGCTGACCGGTCCGGGCGGCCACGGTGGCGTGATCAAACGGGCCGGCAACGTGATCGCGGCCCAGGCCTTCGTGCTGGAGCGGCTGCATTCGGTCGTCGAGGGCCTGCAGTTCGAAGGCGTCGAATGCCACACCACGGTCGGCGACATCCAGACCGACGGTGCCTGGAACGTGGTTCCCCGGCGGGTCACCGTCAAGGGCAGCCTGCGCTGCTTCACGCCAGAGATGCGGGAAGAGAGCCTGCAGCGGCTGCGCGACCTGCTGCTGGAGACCGACACCGAGTTCGAGATCCGCTCCGAGTTGAAGCTGGTGCACGGCACGATCCCGCTCTGGAACGACCCCAACGTCACCCGCACGGTGCTGGAGGTGGGCGCCGAGCTGATCGGCGAGAAGGCGCAGCACCTGGGACGGCCGCTGACCGTAAGCGACGACATGGCGGAGTTCCTGACCCGCATCCCCGGCTGCTACTTCATGCTCGGCTGCCGGCCGCCGGACGCCGAGACGCCGCCCGCCCACCACTCGCCCACCTTCCGGATCGACGAGGGTGCCCTTGCCACCGGGGTGCGGGTGCTGGCGGGCAGTGCGGCCCGTATCGCGGCTGAATCCGGGAGCTGACCGGCTAGACTGCCGCCGGCATGCTCTTCCTGGTCGCCGCGCTGGTCGGCCTGGGCTGCGGGCTGGCCCTCGGCGGCAGCCTCAACAACCTGGGTGCGATCCGTTTTCGCTGGCCGCTGATCCCGCTCTTCGCCCTGATCATGCGCGACATCGGCGTCAACACCCCCCTCGCCTACACGCCCTGGGCGCCCCTCCTCTACATAACCGGCCTCAGCCTTCTCCTGGGCTGGGCGCTCTGGCACCGCAACCGCGTCCCGGGCCTGGTCATCGTGGCCGTGGGCATGCTCCTCAACCTGGTGGTGATCGGCGCCAACCTGGGCCACATGCCGGTGTCACTGGCCCTGGCCGACCGGGGCCCGATCGAGCTGCTGCACCGCGGCGTGCTGGGCTACTACGTGCTGATGGGACCCGACACCCGGCTCGACTTCCTGGGCGACTGGATCGAGCTGCCGCCGCCGGTCAATCGGGTCTTCCCGCAGGCCTACAGCCCGGGTGACCTGATCGCGATCGTGGGCATGGGCCTCACCCTCTTCTGGAGCAGCCGCCGCCGGGTGCTTGCAATTCGTTGAACTCGGCCTTCTGAACCCGAAGGTATAGTGGCCTCACCGCCGTGATCCTGGTCTGGTTTTTCGCGTTCCTGTTCGGTCTGCTGACCGGCGTCTGGTCCTACTTCCTGCTCGGGTACGGCGTGGTCGGCGCCGTCCTGGCCGGCCTCTTCGCGATGCTCGTGGTCCGCGGGCTGGCCAGCTGGGTCAAGCGCTACCTGGTGCTCAGCGAGCGCCTGGGCGAAGAGGACAACGCCGACAAGCGGACGCTGGAGACCAACCGCTACATCTTCTGGCGGCGGCTGCTGATCCCCCTGGGCCTGATCGCGATCTACCTGGCCGGCGCCGGCATGCTGTTCGGGCTCAGCCCGGTCGAGGCGCTGATCCTGCTGCCCAGCCTGCTGCTGCAGGTGGTGCTAACGGTGGGCCAGCTGCTCGTCCTGATGCTGGCCAACTTCGCCATCTTCTTCGGTCCCTTCCTGCTCTTCGGGAAGATGGGCCGCCAGACCCTCTCACCCGGTGACGCCAACTACGACGTCCAGATCGAGGACGTGCGCGGCCAGAAATCGGCCATCAACGAGATGGTGCGGATCCTGAAGCTGATGGAGCAGGGCCGCAACTACGTCCGGGCGGGCGGTAAGCGCGAGCGCGGGGTCCTCTTCGTGGGACCGCCGGGAACTGGCAAGACGATGCTCGCCAAGGGCATCGCCACCAGCCTGCAGATGCCCATCATCATCACCTCGGGCTCTGCCTTCTCCGGGATGTTCCTGGGCATGGACATGGTGTCCGTTTTCATGATGGTCCGGGCCGCCAAGAAGAAGGCCAAGCGCTGGGGCGGCTGCGCGATCTTCATCGACGAGTTCGACGCTCTGGGCACACGCCGCTCCGGCATGGGCGGCGGCGGCATGGGCGGCCTGGGCGGCATGTTCGGCGGCGGTCAGCTGGGCCTCAACACCCTGCTCGTGCTGATGGACGGCGTCGACAACCCCGGATTCGTCAAGCGCACCTTCCGGCGCGGCGTCAACCTGACCCTGGACGGCCTCTTCATCCCGCGCGAGCTCCGGGCCAACGGGAGTCGCCTCTCGCTGCGCATCCCGCCCCTGCGCGCGCCTCGCTACAACCTCTTCTTCATGGGCGCCACCAACCGCCCGGCGGTGCTGGACGAGGCGGTGACGCGGCCGGGCCGCTTCGGGCGCACGATCACCTTCCGGATGCCGACCCGCGAGGACCGCAAGGACATCGCGGCGCTCTACTTCGACAAGAAGCAGCACGACCCCGAGCTGGACACTCCCTCCCGCCGCGACGAGTTCGCGCGCGTCACCGAGGGCTACTCGCCGGCCATGATCGACCAGGTCCTCTCCCTGGCCCTGATGTACTCCTTCGAGGAGGGCCGCCAGTTCTTCACCTGGCGCGACCTCCGGGAGGCGATGGGCAACGTGGAGGCCGGCCTGGCCGAGCCTGTCGAGTACAACGAGCGCGACAAGCTGGCCACCGCCCGCCACGAGCTGGGCCATGCGGTGGCCTCCTACTTCTACGAGCCGGAGAAGTCGTCGGTGCGCCTCTCCATCCGCATGCGCGGAGGCTCTCTGGGCCACCACTACAACATCGACAAGGAAGAGACCTTCACCTACTTCCGCTCGCACTACGCGGGCCGGCTGCGCGCCGGTCTGGGCGCCCTCGCCGCCGAGCGCGTCTTCTACGGCGAGAACTCGTCCGGCGTGAGCATGGACCTCATCCAGTCCACCAACGTGGCCTGCCACATGGTCGGGGTCTGGGGCATGGGGCCCGACGCGCTGGACCCCGTGCTCTCGCGCAAAGCCGCCAACATCGGCGAGGCCCTGATCTCGCGTGCCGAGGAGGCCGCCGCCGCCCCCAACCCGCTGATGGGTGGCGGCAGCATCACCGGCGCGGTTCTGCACGGGCCGGCGCGCCGGGTCGTCGCGCAGGTCATGGGCGCCGCCTTCATGGACGCCTGGCGCCTGATGTACGTCAACCAGGAGGCCATCGACCAGGCCGCCGAGGCCCTCATGGCGCAGGGCGAGCTGGTCGGCGACGAGGTCGGCGCGCTGCTCTCCTCGGTGACGCTGCGGATGCCCAAGGAGGCCGACCCCTACCCCGAGGAGCTCCCGATGATTCCGCCCGACGAGGCGGACCGCCCGGCCGTGCGGGCTCTCGAAACCGCTTAACAGGTCCGTAGTCGAGTCTTCGTAGTTCGGTCCTATAACCCATTGGGTGCGGCGCGCCCTGCTCTCACTGACGCTGTCGATCGCGGCACTGCTGCCGGCACTGCCAGCCCAAGCGATGGTCAACCAGGAGCTGGTCCCGGTCCAGATCCAGTACGCCAAGGCCTGGCGCGCCGAGCAGACCGACCTCGGCGGCGCCGCTGCCCGCATGGCCGCCCTCAAGGCCCAGGCGGAACCGCCCGACCTCCTCGGCGTCCTCCGCCACGACCTCCAGCTGGAGGCCGCCCAGTACGACTACCGCCTGGCCATCCGCAGCCAGCAGCAGGTGATCTACGCGCTGGCCATCGACCAAAACCTGGAGGACCAGGTCACGGGCCTGTTGCCGAGCGCCGACCTGCCGCCCCTGCGCGACGCCATCGAGGCCCTGCGCGCCCTATGGCGGGCGGCCCGCATCGACGACTTCACTCAGGTCCAGGTCCGCCACAATCGCCGCTTCCAGGACTCGGCGCCCATCGCCCAGCTGGTCGGCTTCTACCACGCGTCGGGCGCGCGCTACGGCATCGACTGGTCCTTCCTGGCCTCGATCAACTTCATCGAGAGCGACTTCGGCCGCGTCAACGGGCCGTCCAGCGCCGGCGCCATGGGCCCCATGCAGTTCATGCCGGGCACCTGGGCCGACTACGGAGTGGGCGACATCATGAGCCCGCACGACTCGATCGAGGCCGCGGCGCGCTACCTGCATGCGATGGGTGGTCCCGGCAACATGGACCGAGCGATCTACCGCTACAACAACGACTCCGACTACGTGGCGTCGGTCGAGGATTTCGCGGCGGCGCTGCGCGAGGATCCAGGCTGGCTGGACCGCCTCTACTACTGGTCCACCGCGGGCTAAACACCTTCGTGGGAAGAACCTGCGGTTCCTCCCCCGGACCCTACCTCCCTTTGGTGCCGCGCAGCGTTCCCAACGTCTGGATCACTGACTCAAACGGCCCGGCCAGCCGGGCCTTCCCCGCGAAGCCTCTCTAGAAAAAATAGGGAGGCCCGATCCATGCGGTCCGGGCCCCCTTGGAGAGAGGAGAGAGTCAGTGTTTAGGGTTACTGACGTGAGGGCCCTGCTTTTCTTGCGCCTGGCCCCAGCCGCCCTTCTGCTGGCTGGGTGCAGCCTGAGCAGCCCCAGCGCCACCGCGCCCACCCCACACGCCAGCGTGAGCGCCGGCGCGGGAGTGATCCCGCTGGCCACCCCCACGCCGGGCAGCTCGGGCACCACCACGACCTTCGACGCGGTCCACGTCTATTCGGTCCTGGCCCCCGCGGTGGGCCTGATCATCGTCAATACCCGCAGTGGCGTGGCCGAGGGCAGCGGCTTCGTGGTCAGCCACGAGGGCGGCTCCAGCTTCATGCTCACCAACAACCATGTGGTGGCCGGCGCCACCACCGCCGAGGTCCTGCTCCCCGACGGCCGCCACTACACGGCGCAGGTGCAGGGCACCGACAGCCTGGAGGACCTGGCGGTCCTCAAGCTCCCGGACGCCGGGCTGCCGCTGGCGGAGTTCGGCGATTCGACCAAGGTCAAGCCCGGCCAGCCGGTGGCGGCGATCGGCAGCCCCGAAGGCTCGCAGGGCTTCGGGTCGATCACCGTGGGCGTGATCTCGGCCGCCCACCGCACGCTGACCGGCGTGGGCTCTGGCCGCGGCACCGCCGGCGAGAACCTGCCCGACGTGATCCAGACCGACGCGCCTATCAACCCCGGCAACTCTGGCGGCCCGCTGGCCGACGCCGACGGGCGGGTGATCGGCATCAACACCGCCGGCGACACCTCGGCCAACAGCATCGGCTTCGCGATCCCCAGCCTGGTCGCCAAGCGCATCGGCGAGGACCTGATCGCGGGCCGCAAGCCCGGGCATCCCTACGTCGGTGTCAGCTACCAGGACCTCGCCAGCTACCTGGCCGGCCACAGCAGCTCCTCGGTGCACGGCTTTGGGATCGTGGTCAGCTGCGTGGTCTCGGGCAGCCCCGCCGAGCGGGCCGGTCTGAAAGCCAACGACGTGGTGGAGAAGATCGATGGCACGGACCTCAACAACGGCGAGACGCTGGGCGGCGTCCTCCAGCTGCACAAGCCCGGCGACGTCGTGCCCTTCGGCGTGGTCCGGGGCTCGGACCAGACCACCCTCCAGGTCACGCTGGGCGACCGGCCGGCCTCCCCCGGCTCCTGCTGAAAAGCGGAGGGAACCCAGGTTCCCCCCGCTGACCCTCCCTCCTGACGCTCGCGCGCTCTGGGTCGGGAGGAGCGGGCAGCGACGCTTAGGGCCGGCCGGTCAAGCCCGACGCTCGCGCGCTTCGGGTCGAGAGCGGCGGGCAGCGACGCTTAGGGCCGGCCGGTCAAGGCCCGGCCTGACACGCCTCGCTACAAGCGGAGGGAACCCAGGATCCCCCCGCTGACCCTCCCTCCTGACGCTCGCGCGCTCTGGGTCGGGAGGAGCGGGCAGCGACGCTAGGGCCGGCCGGTCAAGCCCGGCCTGACACGCCTTGTTCATTAGAGTGATCACTCATGGAGTATCGGATCGAGGAGTTGGCGCGCGCCGCCGGCGTGGCCGTCGACACGATCCGCTTCTACCAGGGCAAGGGCCTGCTGGCACCGCCGCGCCGCCAGGGACGGGTCACCTGGTACTCGGACCAGCACCGAGAGCGGCTGGCCCGCATCCGCGCGCTGCAGCAGCGTGGTTTCACGCTCACGGTCATCCGGCGCTTCCTGGAGGGGGAGCTGGAGTCGTCCGACGAGGCGCTGGTCGCGGCCATCACCCATCCCGCGGCGCCCGAGACGCTCAGCCTGGAGGAGCTGGCCGCCCGTAGCGGCGTAGCCGTTCCCCTGCTCCGGTCGCTGGAGCAGGCGGGACTCCTGGTGCCGGTCTCGGATGGCGCCGACGCTCGCTATCCCGCCGCCGACCTGGAGGCGATCGGCGCCGGCCTTCAGCTGCTGGCCGCGGGCGTGCCGCTGGGCGAGCTGATGGAGCTGGGCCGCGAGCACGCGGACTCGGTCGAGCGCACCTCGCGGCGGGCGGTCGAGCTCTTCGACCGGCACGTGCGCGAGCGCATCCAGGCTGAGGGCCGGGACCCAGCCGAGGCTGAGCGCCAGCTGCTCGACCTCTTCAACCAGCTGCTGGAGGCCAGCGGGACGCTGGTCCGCCACCACTTCCAGCGCACGCTGCTGCGGGCCGCCCGGGAGCACGTCGAACGAAGGTCCTGACCCAGGCGCCGCGCGAGCTGGCGGGCAGCCCGGACCTGGTCGAGCTGGTGGCGGCCGCCCGGGACGCCGGCCACGAGGTGATGCTGGTCGAGCGCCCGATGCCGGATGCCGTCAGCATCGCCGCACTGGGCCGGGCCTTCGACCTGGTCTCGGCGCCCGGCGGCGCCGCCCTGCTGGGCGCCGGTGGGGAGCAGCTTGACTTCGAGCCCGGTCCGGTGGTGGCCGCGGCGGCCGCGCTTTGGACGCGCCTGGCCGCGCGGCAGGGAGGCGCCGAGGTGGGACCGGCCGGCACCGGCCTGGCGGCGGTCGGCGGCTTCGCCTTCCGGCCCGACCGCGAGCCGGCCGGGCCCTGGGCCGGCTTTCCGGCGCTGCTGCTCCGGGTGCCGGCGCTGGCGGTGACCCGGGTGCGGGGCCGCACCTACGCCTCGTCGGCGCTGCCCGACGCCGAGGAGCTGCTGGAGATCCCGCCCAGCTTTCGTGCCCCGGCCGCGCGCCAGGTGGAGGTGGCGCCCGCGCGGCCGCCCGATGAATGGACGGCGGCGGTCGCCTCAGCGACTCGCCGCCTGGCGGCGGGTGAGGCCGAGAAGGTGGTGCTGGCACGCGAGGTGGTGGCGCGCGCCGACGGCGCGGTGGCCGCGGCGTCGGTGGCCCGCGCGCTGCGCGCCGCCTATCCGGCCTGCTTCACATACCTGATGACCGGGGCCGACGGCACGGCCTTCATCGGCGCCTCGCCCGAACTGCTGGTGCGCCGGGCGGGGACCCTGGTCACCGCGCAGCCCATGGCCGGCTCGGTGGCGCGCGGCGCCGACGAGGCGGAGGACGAGAGGCTGGCGGCCAGCCTGCTCGGTGAGCGCTTCCTGGCCGAGCACCGGGTCGTCCCGGCCTGGGTCGCCGAGCGCCTGGCGCCGCTCAGCCTCTCGGTCGACGACCCGGGCCGGCCGGAGGTGGTGCGCTTCACCAACATCCAGCACCTGGCGACGACCATCCGCGCCCGCCTGCGAGAGCCGGCGCCCAACCTGCTGGCGCTGGCCGGCAGCCTGCACCCCACCCCCGCCGTCGGAGGCCTGCCGCTGGAGCCGGCACTGCGCCTGATCGACGAGCTGGAGGGCTTCGACCGCGGCTGGTACGCGGGCGCCGTGGGCTGGATCGACGGCCGCGGCGACGGCGAGCTGGCGGTGGCGTTGCGCTGCGGGCTGCTCTGGGAGGACGGGGCGCGCCTCTTCGCGGGCAACGGCATCCTGGCCGGCGCCGACCCGGCGGCCGAACTGGAGGAGACAGAGGTGAAGCTGCGCGCCCTACTGGGCGCGCTGGTCGCCTAGCGCTGCGGCGACCGACCGCCAGCAAGCGCGGTGCCCCTCGACGCTGCCGGCGCGCGTGAATCGCACGGCCAGCAGCACTGACTCGCGCGCGCCCAAAGCGTCGGCCAGGGCCGCCGGCAGCTGCTCGGCGCTGTCGACGCAGGCGTAGCGCAGGCCATAAAGCCGGGCGACGTCTTCCAGGCGCAGTCCCGTGGGCGTGGCGAAGACCTCCTCGAAGACGTCGCGCTGGGCGGCCTGGGGCAAGAACTCGAAAATGCCGCCGCCGTCGTTGTCGAGGACGACCAGGGTCGCCCGCAGGCCGTGCCGGCGCAGCGCCCAGAGGCCGTTCATGTCGTGATAGAGGCTGAGGTCGCCGAGCAGGAGCACCGACGGACGGTGCGGCCAAGCGGCGGCCATGCCCAGGCCGCTGGAGACCAGCCCGTCGATCCCGCTGGCGCCGCGGTTGCCCAGGAAGGACTGGCCGGGCGCGCTGACCGGCCAGAAGGTGTCGACGTCGCGGATGGGCATGCTGGAGCCCACGAACACGGCGGCATCGGGCGCCGCCGCCCGGGCCAGCGCTCGCACCGCGTGCCCCTCGTGGAGCGGCCCTGACTCCAGGGCCGCGGTGAGCGCGGCCGAAGCTCGCGCTCCGGCGTCCCGCCATTCCCGTGTCCACTCCGTGGCGGGACCGGCCAGCTCCTCCACGACCGGCAAGGGATCGCAGCGCAGGAGGTCGGTGGCCAGGCGGTCGGGGTCCGGCCAGCCGTGCTCCGCGACGAGGAAGGTGCGTGCTCGCGCCGCGGCCAGCCACTGGTTGAGCGGCTTGGAGGTCGGGGGCGCGCCGATGCGCACGACCAGGTCGGGGTGGTGCGCGGCGGCCCACTCGGGCGCCCGCAGCATGGCGTCGTAGGGCAGGTCCTGGAACCGGAGGTGCGAGGAGGGCTCGGCGAGCACGGGCAGGCCCGCGGCCTCCGCAGCGGCGCGCAAGCGGCTGCCGTCGCGCATCTCGCCCGCCACCAGCACCGGCCGGCGGGCGGAAGCCAGCGCCTCCCTCAGCGGCTGCAGCTTCACACCAGGGGCTCCCGGAACGGCAGGTTGAGGTGGATGGGACCGGCCGGCGGTCCCATCGCCTCGGCCACGGCCCGGGCCGCGAGCGCTTGACCATCGCCCCCCTCTTGGAGCGGCCCGGGATCGTGGAACCAGCGCACCGCGGTCCCATAGAGGCGAGTCTGGTCGATGGCCTGGTTGGCGCCGACGCCGATCAGCTCGGGCGGCCGGTCCGCGGTGAGCACCAGCAGCGGGGTGTGGGAGTAGGACGCCTCCACGACGGCCGGGTGGAACTCGGCGGCGGCGGTCCCCGACGTGCAGAGGATCGCCACCGGCCGGCCACTGGCCTTGGCCAGGCCGACGGCGAAGAACGAGCAGCAGCGCTCGTCGATCAGGACGAACGTGCGCAGCGCGTCATGCCGGGCGAACGCCAGGGCCAGCGGCGCCGACCGCGAGCCCGGCGCCAGGCAGACTTCGGTCACCCCCGACCGCGCCAGCTGGTCGGCGAAGGTCACGGCGAAGTGCTGGTTAACCTTCGCCTGGTCCATGGTCCTCACGCTGCTGCACGGGTTCATGCAGGACGGCCGAGCCTGGGACGAGCTCGCGGCGCGGCTGCCGGCGGAGTGGACGATCCGGCGGCCGAGCCTCATGGGCAGCACCTCGCTGGAAGCGGCGGCCACGACGGTGAGGGAGCCCTCCCACCTGGTCGGATATTCGATGGGCGGCCGGCTGGCGCTCTGGCTGGCCGTGCAGCGGCCGGACCTGGTCCTCTCGCTGGCCACCATCGGCGCCCACGCCGGCCTGGCCCCCGAGGAGCGCACGCGGCGCGCGGTCGCGGACGAGGCCCTTGCCCACCGCGTCGAGCGCGAGGGCATCGACTGGTTCGCCGGCTACTGGGCCGCGCAGCCCATGTTCGCCCGCCTGGCCGGGCGCGCCGACCTCGACGCCATGCGCCGCTCGCTGGACGCCGGCGCCGTGGCCGCCACCCTGCGTGGCCTGGGCCCCGCGGCCGTGGAGCCGTTCTGGGATCGCGTGCACACGATCGCGGTGCCTGCGCTCTTCATCGCGGGCGCCGAGGACGGCCGCTACCCCGACTTGGCCCGGCGGCTGGCCGACACCGTGCCCAACGGGCGCGCCCAAATCGTGCCCGACGCCGGCCACGCCGTGCACCTGGAGCAGCCGGACGCGGTGGCTCGCCTGCTGCGGGCTCACCTGTCCACGCGGTAGCGGTTCACCGCCTCCCAGTCGAGCTCCACCCCGAGGCCCGGTGCGTCCTGGAGCTCGAGCGCCGGCCCTTCCGGCAGACCGCTGACCAGGTCGGCCTCCAGCAGGCGGCGGGTGGCAAGGCCGCAGGCCAGTGGCTCGCGGGGCAGGGCGCAGGCCACGTGCAGCGCGGCGGCGATGCCGATGCCGGTGTCGTACGAGGACCCGATCGTCACCGGGCCGCTCGCTGCCGCGGCCAGCGCCAGCGCCGCCGCCGGGCCCCCGACGCGCGCCAGCTTGATGGCCAGCGCCGTGCCCTGGCGCGCCAGCCGGCAGGCCAGGTCGCGATCGGCCAGAGACTCGTCGGCGGCGAGCACGACCCCGGAGGCGCCGGCCAGCCGCAACCACTCCTCGGGCGCGGCGTCGGCCGGCAGTGGCTGCTCCACGAGCTCCATGTGCAGGTGGCCGAGCGTGCTGAGCGCGTTGGCGGCGCGCCGAGCGTTGAGGTCGAGGCGCAGGACTGCGGCCGGTCCGGCCGCCCAGCGGGCGGCGCCTAGGCGCTCGAGGTCGACCTGGCCGCCACCGTTGGCGGCCTTCAGCTTGAAAGCCGTGAAGCCCTCCCCGCGGAGCCGCTCGACCGACTCGGCCACCGCGGCCGGCTGAGGGTCCTCGATCAGCGCCGTGCACGCCACGCGGCGCCGGCGCACCCCGCCCAGAAGCTCCGCCAGCGGTATGCCCCGCTCTCTGGCTTCGAGGTCCAGGCGGGCCATCGCCAGGGCGGCCTCGGCAGCGGGCGCCTCGCCCAGGCCGGTCACCCCGTCGCCGCGCGCCACCGCGACGACGGCCTCGTACCGCCGGTCGCCGGTCATCGGGATCCGGATCGGGATCGTCTCCACTCGCATCAGGCCAGCACCCCGAGGGTCCAGAGCAGTGCGAACCAGACCTCCAGCTCCGCGCAGCGCTTGAGGGCACCCACCAGGACGGGCGCTTCGTACGACCCCGACAGGCGCCACACGTACAGCGCCAGCGGGGACGCCAGCAGCGGCAGCCCGCGCGCCGCCAGCCCGGCCGCGAAGGCCACCGCCAGGAGCGCCGCCAACAGGACGCGCGTGCGCTCGGGGCCCAGGCGCACGGCCAGCGTGCGCTTGCCGGCCACCAGGTCGGTCTCCACGTCCCGCAGGTTGTTGAGCACCAGGATCGCGCAGGCCAGGCAGCCGGTGGCAACGCCACCGGCCCAGGCCGTCGGGCCGACGCGCAGCGACTCCACGTACACCGTGCCGCAGGTCGCGAAGAGACCGAAGAAGACGAAGACGAAGACCTCGCCCAGGCCCAGGTAGCCGTAGGGCCGGGGCCCTCCGGTGTAGAGCCAGCCGGCCGCCACAGCGAGGACTCCGACGATCAGCAGCCGCCAGTCAACCGCGAGGCTGAGGACCAGCCCCACGGCCGCCGCCACGCCGAATGCGGCCAGGGCGGCGGTCCGCACGGCGGCCGGCCGCACCAGGCCCGAGGCCGCAGCCCGGACCGGGCCCCGGCGGCGCGGCGTGTCGGCCCCGCGCTGGAAGTCCGAGTAGTCGTTGGCGTAGTTCACGCCCACCTGCATGGCCAGCGCCACCACGAGCGCGGCCAGGCTGGGCAGCCAGCGGGCGCCGCCCTGCTGCACCGCGACGGAGGTCCCCACGAGCACCGGCGAGACCGACGCCGCCAGCGTGGCCGGCCGCGCGGCCAGCCACCAGACGCGCGCCGGCGTCAGGGGCCTAAGGCCGCTTGGGGAACCGGGAGAAGTCAGGCTTGCGCTTGTTGACGTAGGCGTCGCGGCCCTCCTGCGCCTCCTCGCTCATGTAGTAGAGCAGGGTGGCGTCCCCGGCCAGCTGCTGGATGCCCGCCAGCCCGTCGTCGGCGGCGTTCATGCCCCCCTTGATCATTCGCAGCGCCAGCGGGCTGTGCTGCAGCATGCGCCGGGCCCAGGCCACGGTCTCCTTCTCCAGGTCGGCCAGCGGCACCACCTTGTTGACCAGCCCCATCTGGAAGGCCTCCTGGGCGTCGTACTGCTCGCACAGGAACCAGATCTCCCGGGCCTTCTTCTGGCCCACGATCCGGGCCAGCAGGCCCGAGCCATAACCACCGTCGAAGCTGCCCACCCGCGGCCCGGTCTGCCCGAAGCGCGCGTTGTCGGCCGCGATCGTGAGGTCGCAGACCACGTGCAGCACGTGCCCGCCGCCGATGGCGTAGCCGGCCACCATGGCGATCACGGGCTTGGGCGTGCGCCGGATCTGGACCTGGAGGTCGAGGACGTTGAGGCGGCCGACGCCGTGGGCGTCGCGGTAGCCGTCGTCACCCCGGACGCGCTGGTCGCCGCCCGAGCAGAAGGCCTCGTCGCCGGCGCCGGTCAGGATGACGACGCCGACCTGGGGGTCGTCTCGTGCAGCGTTGAACGCGTGGCTCAGCTCGAAAAGGGTGGTCGGCCGGAAGGCGTTGCGGACCTCTGGCCGGTTGATGGTGATCTTGGCGATGGTGCCGTCGAGGGTCTCGTAGAGGATGTCCTCGTAGTCGCCGCCGCGCACCCAATCGTGCAAGTCAATACTCCTAGAGCGATTGCTAGTAACGTGTTGATGGTACTCCCCGCGCCGGCTCACGTAGCTTGGAGCGGGAGAGATGTCTCCCCGCCGCCTGGGCCGCCTCCTGCTCGCGCTGGCCCTGATCGCTCCGGCACTCATGGCACGCGGCGGCCAAGCCGTCGACCTGCCCGCCGGCAGCTGCGCCTGGTTCCTGCCTCTGCAGACCAACGGCGCCAACGCGCTCTACCTGGACCAGGCCGTGACCTACTGGGTGACGCGCGTCCCCTACGTGCCCGGCGAGAAGCTCGTGCTGCGGGGCCAGTACCCCCACGCGCGCTACTTCTCGGTGACCGCCTACGACGCCCGCACGCGCGCGCTTTCCAGCCTCTACGACGCCCAGATCCAGCCCGACCCGGGCAGCGCCAACCCTTATCAGCCGGGCGCCGATCGCAACACCCCGCACCGCGCCTTTTCCCTCACCGCCAACTTCCTGACCCCCGGCCAGCAGCCCAGCGCGGCTCCCAACCAGCTCTCGACCGGATTCACGGGCTCGGGCGCACCGGCCAGCGACTTCTTCCTGGTCTATCGCGTCTACCTGCCCGACCAGGGCCGTGACGCCGCGGGCGGCGAGCCACTGCCCAGCGTCACCGCGGTCACCGCCCTCGGCCAGTCCACCTTCCCGGCCTGCCCGGCCGGCTATCAGCCGCCGGCGGCGGTCAACCAGGCGATCGCGGAATCCGGGTCACCCGCGCCGCTGCCGAGCGTTCCGGGCGCAGCTCAGCCGAAGTGGCACAAGTTCTACAACCTGGCCACCTCGGCGGCCAACGGGGCCGACAGCACCGGCAAGACCAACTTCGCCGGGACCGTGACGCCCTACACCATGAAGACCGGCTCCGGCGGCTACCTGGAGGACCTGGAGAACGCGTACCTCTACACGTTCCTGAACGCGCCTTCCGGCCCGTTGGTCGTCATCCAGGCCCAGGCGCTGAGCTACCCGAACACCTACGCCGGCGCGCCGACCATGCCAGGCCCCACCGACGTCCGCTACTGGTCGATCTGCTCCTACGACCCGGTCTCGCAGCGCAACTACGCCTGCACGCCCGACTTCCGGACAGCGCCCCAGCTGGGCGGCTACACGGTCGTGGTCTCAACGCCGGCCAACAAGCCGGCCGACCTCTGCGGCGCCACCTGGCTGCCCTTCGGGCCGGCCGCGCAGAGCCTGCTGATCTTCCGCAACCAGCTCGGCGTCTCGCCCTACTCGGTCCAGAACGTGCAGGTGGGGCAGGAGACCGCGATGGGCGCCTACTACCCGGCCGCGCGGTACCTGGACCAGGCCGGCTACCGGCGCCAGGTCTGCGGCATCGACGAGTCCGCCACCCCGCCGGCCGATCAGCCCACCGACTACGGCCAGGGGGCTGCGTTCGACGGCTTCGGCGCCTTCGGTGATTACGGGGGGCTGGGATTCGACGCCGGCGCCGGCGCCATGGACCCGGGCGACCAAGCGCCCGCCGACACGGCCGACACCTCGGGTGACCAGCAGGGCGCGGTGCTGGCCGCGCATGCGGCGCGGCCCCCGCTGCGGTCCGGCAACCTGCCGCTGGGACTGGCGTTGGCGGCACTTTTCGTCGGCCTGGGTGCGGTCAGCGTGCGCCGGAAGCTGGCTGGGTGAAAGTGTCCCCGAGGGCCTGAAGCCGGGTCGGCAGGATCGTCAGCTCGGGCACCCACGCCTCCCGCGGCAGGCTGAGCATGAAGAGGGCCGCCTCGGCCACGTCCGCCGCGCGCAGCATCCTCGCCCGCAGCTCCGGCGGCGGCGGCGTGGGGCGCTTGTCCATGATCGGGGTGTCCACCGCGCCCGGATTCAGAACCGAGAAGCGGACGCCATCGCCGTGCAGCTCCAGCCCGGCGGCCCTGGCCAGGGCGATCATCCCGGCCTTGCTCGCCTGGTAGGCGGGGCCGCTGAGGTCCGGCCACTGTCCGGACACGCTGGCCACCAAGAGGACGTCCCCCTCCGACCGCCGCAGCTTCTCCAGCCCGCCGAGCACGAAATTGAAGGCGCCGGTCAGGTTGACGGACAGCAGCCGGTCCCAGGCCTCGCCGGTCAGCTGCTCAAGGCGGCGCTCGGGAAGGTTGTCGCCGGCCGCGCAGACCAGGATGTCGAGGCGCTCGAGACTGTCCAGGAAGGCCGCCACGGCGGCGCGGTCACCGACGTCCAGCTCCACCGGCCCGCGCCGGCTGACGCGGTGCACCTCGGCGCCGGCGGCCAGCAGGCGCTCCGCGATGGCGGCGCCGATGCCCGAGGAGCCGCCGGTGACCACTGCGGTCTTGCCGGCCAGCTCAGCCAAGGAAGACCTTGATCTCGTCGGTGGGGCCGGCGGCCAGCGTGCGGAAGGCCTCGGGGCCATGCGCCAGCGGCCGGATCTCGGTGAGCGGGATCGCGGCTTTGCCCTCCGCCAACCAGTCCAGCGCCTGCTGGAAGTCCGCGTCCGCGTAGCCGAACACGCCCTGCACGCGCAGGTTGGCGCGGATCACGCGGTGCCAGGGCAGCGCGGTCTCGTCCTCGTGAAGGCCGATGAAAACCGCGGTGCCGGCAGGGCCCAGCAGCTCGATGGCGGCCCGGCGCGTGACGGCCGCGCCGGCCGCGTCGACGACCAGGTCGGCGCTGGGCTTGACCTCCGCGGCGTCGGCGACGGCCTCGTGGGCGCCCAGCTCCAGCGCGTGCTGTCGCCGCCGCGGATGCCGCTCGACCATGGTCACGCTCTGCGCGCCGTGCAGCAGGGCGGCCTGCAGGCAACCCAGGCCGATGGTGCCGGCACCGATCACCACCACGCGCGCCGGCCGGTCCACACCGGCGCGCCGGATGGCGTGCACGCCGTTGGCCAGCGGCTCGACGAGGGCGCCCAGCCGGGCGTCCATGCCGTCTGGCAAGGCGAAGAGGCAGCGCTCGGGGACGGCGCTGGCCTCGGCGAAGCCGCCCGGCGACCCGATCCCGATCAGGTGGCGATCCGGACAGAGGTTGCGGTCGCCGGCTCGGCAGTACGCGCAGCGGCCGCAGCCGACGATGGGATTGACGGCGACCCGGCGCCCGCGCCAGGCCGGGTCGGCGCCCGGCCCCACCTCACTGACGACCCCGGCGTACTCGTGGCCCATGACCAGCGGGGGCACCCGGTTGGACATCCGGCCGAGGTAGCCCTCGATCTCGGAGCCGCAGATGCCGGCGGCCTCGGTCCGGACCAGGACCTCGCCCGGGCCCGGTCGCGGCTCGCCCACGTCCTGCAACTGCAGGTGCTCCGGGCCCAGCCAGACCAGCGCCTTCATGCGAAGAGCCTCCAGTTGCCGACGCGGCGAAAGCCCAACCGCTCCAGTATCGGCTGGGAGGCTGAGGCCGCCTGGACCGTGAGGCCGGGAGAACCCGCCGCGCGCGCCAGGCGCCAGCGCTCCCAGACCGTGGCCCGATAGAGACCGCGACCCCGGAACTCGGGCAGGCTGGCGCCGGCATTCAGCTGCGTGCCGCGGGGTGTGACCCAGGCCCAGCCGGTGGCGGCCGGGACGCCGCCGGCGCAGGCGATCACGAGGTGGCGGTTCTGACCGGGCTCGATCTCCTCCCAGCGGGCCTCCAGCCCGGGCGGCACGCCCCCTCCGAAGGCAGCGGCCTGGATCTCCGCGGCGATCCGGAAGGAATCGAAGTCGCGCAGGCCGTCCAGGAACGTGATTCCCGGAGCCGGCGCTTCCAGATCGACTGCCGCGGGGAGGACCATCACCGTCAGCTCCTCGAGCAGGCGCAGGCCGTGGGCGAGCAGCAGCTGCTCCAGGTCCGGCGGCTCGACGCCGGGATCCAGGATCCAGGCGTAAGGCACTTGGTGGGCGCCGAAGAAGGCACGGGCTTCGGCCAGCAGCGCCGGCACGCGCTCAGCCCGGGTGCGCACCAGGCACACGTGGTTGGGGCCGGCGATCGCGAAGTTGGGGAGGGCCTCGAGCAGGCGCTCGGGCGTGCGATCGACAACGATGCCTCGCCGCTGGTGGCCCCAGGGGCGGAGGGCGAACTCCTCCAGGTCCGAGGTCAAAGCCCCGGGGCCAGGGCTTCCAGAACCGGCCCGTAGTCTCCCGCGACCGCCAGCACCGGGCAACCCAGCCCGGCTGCTCGGTAGCGCTCGATCCCGGCGCCGATGTCGTCCAGGGAGCCGGTCAGCGTCAGCTCGGCCACCATGGCGTCCGAGACCTGGCCCGGCGCCGCGGCGCGGTCCCCGGCGGCCCAGCGCTCCTGGATCGCCTTGACCTCCTCGCCGAAGCCCTGGCGCGCCAGCACCCGGGCGTAGAAGGGCACCAGCGCATAGGTCGAGATCAGGCGCCGGGCGAGGGGGCGCACGACTTCGGGCTCGCCGGGGATCACCGTGATCCGGCACATGGAGTCCTGGTCGCCCACGATCTCGCGCACCAGGCCGGGTCCGACCATGAACAGGCAGATGCCGTCCGCCAGCTCGCGCGCCAGCGCCGCCATCCGCGCGCCCAGCGCCGCCATCCAGATCGCGGGCGGCAGCGACGGCGGCCGGGCCAGGCGGAGCCCGCCGACCTTCTCACCCGCCAGGAGCGCGCGCACCGCCTGCACGGTCTCCCGCACCGCCGTCACCGGCTTGCCGAAGGGGACGCCCATCCACTGCTCGACCACCACGACCCCACGCCCAGCACGAAGCGGCCGGGCGCCAGCTCCGCCATGGCCGCCGCGTGCATGGCCAGCACCCCGGACGGCCGGAAGAAGGCCGGTGCGATGGCCGTCCCCACGCGCAGCCGCTCGGTGGTCGCCGCCGCGGCGGCGAGCGGGGTGAAAGCGTCGAACATGTTGATCTCGAAGGACCAGAGGTCGGTGTAGCCCAGCTGCTCGGCCCGGGCCGCCAGCGCCGGCACCTCCGACAGCCGCAGCTGCTCGCCCGGTATCGACAGGCCGAGTCGAGGCGTGGTCAGTTGATTCGCTTTTCTCGCCCCGCCCACTCCCGGTCGCGGAGCACGAACTTCTGGATCTTGCCGGTCGAGGTCTTGGGCAGCTCACCAAACTCGACCGCCTTGGGCGCCTTGAAGCGGGCGAGCTTGGCGCGCACGTGCTCGATGATCTCGGCCTCGGTCGCCGTCTGGCCGGGCTTGAGCGTGACGAAGGCCTTGGGCACCTCGCCCCACTTCTCGTCCGGGATCGCGATCACCGCGCACTCCATGACGGCCGGGTGCGCGGCGACGGCCTGCTCGACCTCGATGGTCGAGATGTTCTCACCGCCCGAGATGATGATGTCCTTCTTGCGGTCGCGCAGCTCGATCTGGCCGTCGGCGTGCAGCACGCCGACGTCGCCGCTGTGGAACCAGCCACCCGCGAACGCGGTGTCGGTGGCCTGCGGGTTCTCGAAGTAGCCCTTCATCACCACGTTGCCGCGCATCACGACCTCGCCCATCGTCTCGGCGTCCGCGGGCACGTCCTGCATCTGCTCGTCGACGACGCGCACCTCACCGGCGACCAGGTTTGGGTAGCCCTGGCGCGCGCGCGCCTGTGCGTCGGCGTCGGGCGGCGAGACGTTGATGGTGAAGGGACCGTAGGTCTCGGTGAGCCCGTACACGTGCTCGAGCTGGAAGTTGAGGTCCTGCATCGTCGCGATGATGGTGGGCGACGGCGGCGCGCCGGCGGTGAACAGCCGCGCCGGGCGCTCCAGGCGGGCGGCGCCGGGGTCGTTCACGAGCATGATCAGCACCGTGGGCGCGCCGCAGAAGTGCCAGTTGCCCTCACCACGCAGCAGGCTCCAGACCTGCGCGGGATCGACCTTGGGAATGCAGTGGTTGCGCGCGCCGACCGCGATCGTGGCCCACGTGAAGCACCAGCCGTTGCAGTGGAACATTGGCAGCGTCCACAGGTAGGTCGAATCGGCGTCCAGTCGGTGGTCGATCGCCATCGCCAGCGCATTCAGGTAGGCGCCGCGGTGGTGGTACATGACGCCCTTGGGACGGCCGGTGGTGCCTGACGTGTAGTCGATGGCGATGGTCTCGTACTCGTCCTCCAGCCAGGACTCGACCGGCTCCTCCGACCCCGTCTCCAGGAAGGCCTCGAACTCAGTCCCGAGGTTGATCCGGCGCACTTCCTTCCCGACATGCGTCAGTGCGGGTTCCAGCTCAGGCGAGAAGAAGACCATCCGCGAGCCCGAGTGCTCGACGATGTAGGCGACCTCCTCGGCCGAGAGCCGGGTGTTGATGGCCACGATCACGCCGCCGGCCTGGGGAACGCCGAAATGGGCGAGCAGCAGCGGCTCCGAGTTGACTGCCAAAAACGCGATGCGGTCGTCCTTCTGCAGCCCCGCCGCGCGCAGCGCGTGCGCCAGGCGCCGCGCGCGGGCGCGCCAGTCCGCGTAAGTCCAGCTGCGCTCGCCGTCCACCACCGCGACGCGCTTCGCGTGCACCTGGCCGGAGCGTTCCAGGAAGCTGACGGGTGTCAGCTCCTCGCGGTACGGCAGCTGCTGCCCGGTCTTGCGTGTGAGCTTTTCGGTCACCGCCATGGTTTCAGTTGACCCTCCTGTCTCGGCCCGCCCAGGCCTGATCGCGCAGCACGTACTTCTGGATCTTGCCGGTGGACGTCTTGGGCAGCTCGCCGAACTCGACTGTGCGCGGCGCCTTGTAGTGCGCGATGCGCGTGCGCACGTGCTCGATGACGTCGCGCTCAGTCAGTGAGCGACCCGGCTTCAGCGTGACGAACGCCTTCGGCACCTCGCCCCATTTCTGATCCGGCACCGCGATCACCGCCGCCTCCAGGACATCGGGGTGCGACATCACCGCCTGCTCCACCTCGATGGTGGAGATGTTCTCGCCGCCCGAGATGATGATGTCCTTCTTGCGGTCACGTATGTCGATGTAGCCGTCGGGATGCATGGCCGCCACGTCGCCGGTGTGAAACCAGCCGCCACCGAACGCGGTCGCGGTGGCGTCGGGGTCGCGGTAGTAGCCCTTCATGACCACGTTTCCCTGCAGCACGATCTCACCCAGCGTCTGCGCATCGGCCGGCACGTCGCGCATCTCTTCGTCGACCACGCGCTGGCGCCCGGCGGCGACGTGCGCCACGCCCTGGCGCGCCATGAAGCGCGCGCGCTCTTCGAGCGGGAGCTGCGCGACGCCCGGCTGCATCACGTTCAGCGTGAAGGGACCGTACGACTCGGTCAGCCCGTACAGGTGCTGGATCTCGATATTGAGCTCCTCCATCTGTGCGATCAGCGTAGGCGAGGGCGGCGCGCCGCCGGTGCACACGCGCACGCGCCGCTGCAGGCGGTGCGCGGCGGGGTCGTTGGCCAGCATGATGAGCACCGTCGGCGCGGCGTTGAAGTGCGTCACGCCCTGCTCTTCCAGCAGCCGCCAGACCTCAGGGGGATCGACGCGGGGGATGGATACCGAACAGGCGCCCGCCGCCGGCAGCGCCCAGGTGTGGCACCAGCCGTTGCAGTGGAACATGGGCAGCGTCCACAGGCAGACCGAGTCGGCGCGCAGCCGGTTCTCGAGCACCAGCGCGACAGCG
The DNA here is from genome assembly GCA_036378695.1 of Candidatus Dormiibacterota bacterium. Lineage (GTDB taxonomy): Bacteria > Chloroflexota > Dormibacteria > Dormibacterales > Dormibacteraceae > CF-28. The sequence goes on along the minus strand of DASUVY010000093.1, from coordinate 14,058 downwards.
TTCAGATAGGCGCCACGGTGGTGGTAGACGACGCCCTTGGGCCGGCCCGTGGTGCCTGAGGTGTAATCGATGGCGATCATGTCGTACTCGTCGTCCAGCCACGACTCGACCGGGTCTTCGCATCCGCTCTGCAGGAAGGCCTCGAACTCCTCGCCCAGCGCTATCCCGCCCGGCCGCGGCCCCAGCTCCGGCGAGTAGAAGACGAAGCGGGCGCCGCTGTGCTCCAGGATGTACTTCACCTCCGGCTCGCTGAGGCGAGTGTTGATGGCGACCAGCACGCCGCCCGCCTGGGGCACGGCCAGGTGCGCGAGCAGCAGCGGCTCGCTGTTGAGGGCGAAAAAGGCGACCCGGTCGTCCTTCTTCAGCCCCGCCGCGCGCAATGCGTGCGCGAAGCGGCGGGCGCGGGCGCGCCACTCCCGGTAACGGAAGCGGCGCTCGCCGTCGATCACCGCCAGCCGGTCCGCGTACACGGTCCCCGCGCGCTCCAGGAATGACACCGGCGTCAATTCCTGGCGGAAGGCGCTCGCGATCACGACTCGATCCTAATCAGCCGCTTGGCCTTGAGCTCCGCGCGCGGCAGGGTGCCGGGCGCGACCTGGCGCACGCCGATGCGCGCGCCCAACGCCGCCCGCAGCTCGGAGCCGAGGGCCGCTTCCAGCCCGGCGCCGTCGGCGCACTCCACCACCAGCGTCACCTCGTCGAGGTGCCGCTCCCGGCGATGCTCGATCACGAACTCCACCACCTCGGGGTGGCGGCGCACGATGCCCTCGATCTGCGACGGGTAGAGGTTGACGCCGCGCACGGTGATCATGTCGTCGACGCGGCCCAGGATCCCGCCCAACAGCTTGGGGAAGGGGCTGCCGCAGGGGCAGGCCTCGCGCGAGAGCTGCACCCGGTCGCCCGTTCGGTAGCGGATCACCGGCGACCCCCAACGCCCCAGGTTGGTCGCGATCAGCTCGTCATTGACCTCCTCGAAGATGAACTCCGACTCCACCAGGTGGAGACCGTCGCGCATCACGCAGCTGAAGCCGGTCGGCCCCAGCTCGGTCATCCCGCTGTGGTCCATGGCGTAGGCGCCGAAGGCGCGGTCGATGGCATCGCGCGTGGCCGGGATGCTGGCGCCCGGCTCGCCGGCGTGGATGGTCACCCGCAGCGGCGAGGCCGAGAGGTCGAGACCAAGCTCCGCGCCCACCTCGGCCAGGCGCAGGGCGTAGGTCGGCGTGCAGCAGAGCACCGTCACACCCAGGTCCATGAGCGCCCGCGCCCGCTGCTCGGTGGTCATGGCGCCGCCCGGGATCACCAGCGCGCCCAGCTGCTCGGCGCCCGCGAACGCGGACCAGAAGCCGATGAAAGGCCCGAAGGAGAAGGCCAGCAGCACGCGGTCGCGCGCGGTGACGCCCGCCGCCTCGTAGACATGCTCGGCCCAGATCCGGCGCCACCAGGCCCAGGACTCGGCGGTGTCGAGCCAGCGCAGCGGCGCCTGGCCGCTGGAGCCGGAGGTCTGGTGCAGGCGCACGTAGTGGTCGAGGCCGAAGGTGAGGTTGGTCCCGAAGGGCGGCGCCGCCGCTTGGTCGGCCACCAGCTCCGCCTTGGTCGTGAAGGGCAGCCGCTCGAAGTCGTCCCAGCTCCGAACGTCATGCAGTCGCTCCCGGTAGAAACGGTTGCCGCGCAGGACCGCCGGCAGTCCCTGGCGCAGGCGCTTCAGCTGCTCAGCGCGAACGCTCTCCAGGGAAGAGGTGGACGATCTTGGCATAGTCCTCGGGCGTGTCGACGTCGTCCGGGCGACCGGTCGAATGCACAGTATCGACCAACTCCGGACGCTTCTCGAACAGCTGCCGGGCGCCGGTGTCACCCTCCAGGCTCATCAGCTCAGGCCACAGCGAGCGGTCCAGCAGCACGGGCGGCCGCCAGTCCTCGCGGCGGCCGTTGTAGGACGTCGCCACCGCCGGCCGGGCGCCCTCGCGCCGCCAGGCCTTGAGGATCACCTCCACCGTCCGAGCGCCCACCAGCGGCTGGTCGCCGAGCAGCACCAGCGCGCCCGCCATGTCCTCCGGGACGGCCGCCAGGCCGGTGCGCAGGGACGAGGCCTGCCCGCTGGCCGCCTGCGTGTTCTCGACGCAGATGGCGGAGTTGCCGATGGCCTCTTTCACGGGCTGCTGCGCGTAGACCGCGATCACCTGGTGGCAGCCCCCCTCGGAGGCTGCCTCGACGACGTGGCAGACCAGCGGCTGGCCGCCGGCGTCCAGCAGCAGCTTGTTGCTGCCCATGCGGGTGGCCGCGCCCGCGGCCAGCACCACGCCGGCCACCGGCAGCGCCCACGCGGCCAGGCGGTCGAAGTCGGGCTTGTCGGAGCGCAGCCACTCGACCTCGGCGCCCGCGTTCATGCCGGACTCGGCCAGCTCCCGCATCTTGGGCCCGTCCTCGCAGCAGACCAGGAGCCGCCGGCCCTGCAGCAGGGCGAGGTCGGGGACGTCGCCGGGGACGGGGCCGATGATGCCCAGCGCGCGGCAGTCGGGGCGGGAGTCGAGGTGCTCGAGGGCGTCGTCCAGCTCGCGCCCGCGCACCAGCAGGACGTGGGGGCCGTCGGGCTCGCGATAGGTCCGGTCGCGGAGCGGCAGGTCGAGATCGCTCATCAGGAAGACGGCCATCGGGACCCCGGCAGGGTACTCTCCAGGACCCCGCTGTCGTCTCTGCCGATAATCGGTCGGATGCCCATACTCGGCGCCCATGTGGAATCCTCCGGCGGCCTCCATCTGGCCTTCCCGCGGGCGGCCGCCACGGGCGCAGTCGCCATCCAGTGCCACCCCACCCCGCCGGGCTTCTGGGGCTCGCCCAAGCTCGACGAGCAGCGGATCGCCACCTTCCGCGAGGCCGCCGACGCCGCCGGCAACCCCCCCTTCTTCTTCCACGCCGTCTACCTGATCAACCTGGCGGGCGACGACGCCACCCTGCGCCAGCGCTCGGAGTCGACGCTGGCCGGCTACCTGGCCGCCGCCGACCAGTTGGGCATCACCGGCGTGATCTTCCACACCGGCAGCCACAAGGGGCAGGGCTTCGAGAAGGTGCTGCCCCAGATCCGGGAGCACCTGCTGCGGGTCATGGACCGCGCCAACCCGCGCACGGCGCATCTGCTGATCGAGAACAACGCCGGCATGGGCGGCTGCGTGGGGGCGCGCTTCGAGGAGGTGCGGGCGCTGCTGGACGCGGTCGACGACCCCCGGGCCGGCGTCTGCTTCGACACCTGCCACGCCTTCGCCTCCGGCTACGACCTGCGTTCGGTGGAGGCGGCGGAGAAGACGCTGGACGAGTGGGAGCGGGTGGTCGGCATCGCCCGCCTGGAGGCCGTGCACGCCAACGACTCGGCGACCGGGCTGGGCTCCAACCGGGACCGCCATGCCAACATCGGGAAGGGGGAGATCGGCGAGTCCGGCTTCCGCGCGCTGCTGCACGACCCGCGCCTGGCCGGCAAGCCCTTCATCCTGGAGGTGCCGGGCGCCGGCGAGGGGCCGGACAAGGAGAACATGGACGAGCTCCGCCGCCTGGCGGAGTAGCTAGGTGGTCGACCCCCTCCGGCCGGCTGCGCCGGCCACCTCCCCGCGAGGCGGGGAGGAGACGGGCTTCAAATCGCGCATGAAGCGGCCGCTGCCGCCGTGGCGGGCGGCCGTGATCTCGGCCATGATCCCGAGCGCCGTCTCCTCGGCCCCCCGGCCGCCCAGGTCGAGACCGATCGGCCCGTGCACGGCGGCGATGTCGGCCTCTGAATAGCCCTCCTGCCGTAGCGCGTCGAAGCGGTTGGCGTTGGTCTTGCTCGACCCGATAGCGCCGACGTAGCCGGCGCCCTTGCCCAGAACCGAGCGCAGCGCGGGCATGTCGAATTTCGGGTCGTGGGTCAGGATCACCACCGCCGTCGAGCGGTCGATGGGGATCTTGGCCAGCGCCTCGTCGGGCCAGGCCACGATGACCTCGTCGGCCTCGGGGAACCGTTCCGCGGTCGCGAACTTGGCGCGGGCGTCGACCACGGTGACCCGGTAGCCCATCAGCTTGGCCAGCCGGTGCAGCGGGATGGCGATGTGGATGGCCCCGATGATCACCATGTGCGCCAGGCGCGGGAAGGGCTCCACGAAGAGGTCGCCGTCGCGCCAGGGCTGGTCGCGGTCGGGCGCCCTCAGGAGCAGCGCGGGCTCCCCGTTGCGCAGGTCGGTCTCCATGTAAACCGGCCGGTTCTCGCGCAGCTTCTCGGCCAGGCTGTCGTGCACCTCGTTGGCCTTGCTCATCAGGACCTGGATGTGCCCGCCGCAGGCCAGACCCACCTCGAAGGCGGTCTCGTCGGCCACGCCGTAGTCGACAAGCTTTGCTTCGCCGGTCTCCAGGACCTTCTGCGCCTCCTCGTACACGGCGCCCTCGATGCAGCCGTTGGAGACCGAGCCGGCCATCTTGCCGTCCGAGCTGACGATCATCTTGGAGCCGAGCGGGCGCGGGCTGGAGCCCCAGGTCTCGGTCACGGTCGCGATCGCGATGTCGACCTTGGGGATCTGCTGCCGCCAGGCCAGGTATTCGTCCAGGACTTCACGCATAGGTCTGCATGCTCAGGGTAGGCCTCTTCCGATGTCTGTCTAAACCGGCCAGGAGGCGGCCCAATTCATCCAGGGCCTGCACGTTGTGGGCGGCCAGGAAGTCATCGGTGTGCGGGAGCGCCGCCTGCATGCCGCGGGTCAGCGGCTCATAGCCCTCGGAGCCCAGGAGCGGGTTGAGCCAGATCAGGCGATGCGCGGTCCGGTGCAGCCGTGAGAGCTCGTGCTCGAGCTGGGTGGGATCCCCGCGGTCCCAGCCGTCGCTGACGATGATGACCACGGCGCCGTGTCCCAGCACCCGGCGCGCCCAGCGCCGGTTGAACTCGGCCAGCGCCTGGCCGATGCGGGTGCCGCCGCTGAAGTCGTGGACCTGCTTGCTCACGTCCTGCAGCGCGCGGTCCAGGTCGCGGTGGCGCAGCATGCGAGTGATCCGGGTCAGCCGGGTCGAGAAGACGAACGTCTCCACGTCCTCGCGACGCGCGATGGCGTGGGCGAAGATCAGCAGCAGCCGGCTGTACTTCTCCATCGAGCCGCTGACGTCGCACAGCAGCACGATCGGCCGCCGTCGCAGCCGGGGCTGCCGGTGCAGCAGGGAGACGATCTCACCGCTGGTGCGGATGGAGCGGCGGGCGCTGCGCCGGAGGTCGACGGCGCCCTGGCTGGAGGGCCGCAGGCGGCGCGTCTTGCGCTCGGCGATGCGCCAGGGCGACTGCTGCAGGAGGCGCTTGACCTCCTCGGTCTCCTGCCAGGTCATGTCCTCGAAGTCCTTGCGCCGGAGCAATTCCTGGGCGCTGTAGCCCGAGCTGCTGGAGGGCTGGTCGGCCCGGTCCTCGCGCGGCATGCGGGAGGTGTTGAGCCCCAGCAGCTGCATCCAGGCCCTGGCCTTCTCGGGCGGCAGCGGCAGCGGCCGGGGACGGCCCGGGATGGCGCCGCCGGCCACCACGCGAGGATCGGGCGGCGCCCAGAAGATGTCGAAGGCCGCCTCGAAGACCGGCAGCTCTTCCTTGCGGCTGACGAAGACCGCCCGCAGGGCGCTGCGGAAGTCGTCCTGGTGGCTCAGGTCGACGTGCGCGAGCGCGCGAGCGGAGTCGGTCAGGCGGCCGGGGCCGGCCTCCAGCCCCGCGTCATGGAGGAGCCGCGCGAAGGTGGCCAGCCGCGGCAGAAGGTCAGTGCGCGCCGCCACGCGACCTGGCGACCAGCTCGGGCAGCGTCTCGCGTGCCTTGACCAGGTCCTCCTGGTACTTGAGCGCAGCTCCCAGGGTGGCGTCGACCAGCTGGGGATTGAGGCTGGTGGCGCCCAGCGCAGCCAGCGAGCGGGCCCAGTCCAGCGTCTCGGCCACGCCGGGCACCTTGTAAAGCTCCATCTCGCGCAGGTTCTGGACGAGCTGGGCGACCTCCCGGGCCAGGCCCTCGGCGGCTTCGGGCGCGCGCGCGCGCACGATCGCGATCTCCTTCTCCAGCGATGGGTAGTCGATCCAGTGGTAGAGGCAGCGCCGCTTGAGGGCGTCGTGCACCTCGCGCGTGCGATTGGACGTGATCACCACGAAGGGCGGCTTCTGGGCGGTGATGGTGCCCAGCTCGGGGATGCTGATCTGGAAGTCGCTCAGCACCTCCAGGAGGAAGGCCTCGAACTCCTCGTCGGAGCGGTCGATCTCGTCGATCAGGAGCACCGGCGGCGCCGGGTCGTGGTTGTCGATGGCGTCCAGGAGCGGCCGCCGGAGCAGGAACTCGGGGCTGTAGATCTCCTTCTCGGCGGCGCTGCGGTCCGAGGTCTCGTGCAGAAGGCGGATGTGCAGCAGCTGGCGCGGGTAGTTCCACTCGTAGACCGCGTGGGCGAGGTCGATGCCCTCATAGCACTGGAGTCGGATCAGGCGGGCATTGAGCACGTCGGCCATGACCTTGGCGGCCTCGGTCTTGCCGACCCCCGCCTCGCCCTCGATGAACAGCGGCTTGCCCAGGCGCAGCGAGAGGTAGATCGAGGTCGCCAGCGGGCGGTCGCCGATGTAGCGGCGCTCGGCGAGGCGCGTCATGACGTCGTCGATGGAGGCGGGGGCTGTCCCGTCGCGGCTCACAGCAGCTAAGGCTACCCGGGTCCCGAGTTCTAAAATCCCGCGGCCGTGGGGGATGCGGTGCTCATCGGCCGGGACGCCGAGCTCGCGCAGCTCAGTTCTCTGCTGGCCCGCGCGCGCTCGGGCGCGGGCGGGTCGGCGGTGGTGTTCGCGGAGGCCGGTGGCGGCAAGACGGCGCTGGCGCGCGCGGCGGCGGCCGAGGCGGCGGCCGCCGGCATGACGGTTCTCTGGGCGACGGCGTCGGAGGCGACCACCAGCGTCCCCTGGCTGCCGGTCTCCCAGGCGCTCAGCAACGCGCTCTCGGACATCGACGTGCAGGCGCTGAAGGGGCGGCTGGGGCCGCGCCACCGGCTGGCGGCGGCGGTGGTGCCCTCCTTCTTCCCCGACGCTATCCCGCCGGCCCTCGACGGGGCCGGCCAGACGGCCGTCTTCGAGGCCCTGCTCGGCGTCATCACCGAGCTGGACGCCGGCCAGGGAGTTGTGCTCATCATCGACGACCTGCAGTGGGCCGACGCCACCACCCAGCAGCTGGTGTCGCACCTGGCCGCGCGGGTGGGCCGGCTCCGGCTCGCGCTCCTGGTCACCTGGCGCGAGTCGGCCGAAGACCGGATGCTGGCCGTGCTGCTCAGGCAGCCTGGAGTGGCGGGCATCAGGCCGCGCCCACTACGCCAGGCCGACCTGGCCCGCCTCGCCCAGGCGCTGCTGGGCTCGCCGGCGAGGGTCGAGCTCCTGGCCGAGGTGGCGCGGCTCTCCGCGGGAAATCCGTTCGCGGCCGGCGAGCTGCTGCTGGCCAGCCGGCGAGGGGGCACGGCGGGGCTGCCGGGCAGCGTTCGAGAAGCAGTGCTCGGGCGCGCGCACGGCCTGCGGCCGCCCGAGCTGGCGGTCCTGCAGGCGGCGTCGGTCCTCGGCCGCGACTTCCACGCCGGCCTGGTGGCGCGCCTCGCCGGGCGGACGCCCGCGGCGGTGCAGGCGACGCTGGCCCGCCTGCTCGAAGCCGGCCTCATGGAGCGCGCCGAGCGCGGGCAGTACCGGTTCCGGCACGCGCTGGTGGCCTCCGCCGTGAACTCCGAAATGGACGCCGCCGCCATGCGCGCCGCGCACGGCGCGGCGGCCGGCGCGCTGCGGGAGCTGGGCGCGCCGCAGGCGGAGCTCGCCCATCACCTGTTCGCTGCCGGCGAGGATGCACAAGCACTGCCGCTCGCGCTGGAGGCGGCCGAGGCCGCCGAGACGACCGGCGCCAACGTGGAAGCGTCGCAGCTCTTCGAGCGGGCGGCGGCCGCCACGGCCGAGTGCGGCGAGCGCGGCGAGCTGCTGGAGCGGGCGGCGTTCAATGCCCTGGTCGCCTTCCAAATCGAACACGGGGGCGAGCTGGCCGAGCAGGCGATCGCGTGCCTTGAGCAGGCCGGGCGCTCGGCGGCCAGCGCGCGCGCCACCTACTCGCAGACCCTGGCCCGCAGAGCCCGGACGGAAGAGGCAGAAGAGCAGCGAAGGCTGGCGCTGGCCGAGCTCGGCCGGGCGCCCACGGCCAAGGTTGGGCACGTCCTGATGATGCTGGCGGCCCAGCTGATGGCACTCCTGCAGCCCGAGGAGGCGATCAGCCTGGCCGAACGCGCGATGGTCGCCGCCGAGGTCGCCGGCGATGAGAGGTCGGCGGCGCTGGCGCGGGGCGTCATCGGGACCTGCATCGGCGTGCTGGGGCGGCTCGACGAGGGCATCCGCCTGACCGACGAGGCTGCCGAGTGGGCCTTCCGGCACCGCCTATACATGCCGGCGCTGGCGGGGACCCAGAACGCCTCCACGCTGCGTATGGTCGCGCTGCGCGGGCGCGAGGCGCTGCAGCGCCTGGAAGAGCTGGACGAGGAGCGCCGGGCGCTGCTCGCCCTCGAGATCCACAGGGTGAAGGCTTCGCTGCTCGTCCACCTCGGCGGCCCCGCCGAGCTGCTGCGCGAGATCGAGGAGGCGTCGCTGACGGCAACGCCGGGCGACCTCCGGCGCCTGAGCGTCTCGCGGGCGCACGCCCTACTGGAGCTGGATCGAGCGGCGGAGGCGATCGAACTGCTGGAGTCGACGGTCGTCGACGCCGGGGCGTTCCATTCGCGTGGGCATGTCGCCGTCCCCGCCCTGGTGGCCGCGGGCCGTGCTGCCGAGGGCGCCGACGTGGGGCGGGAGGCGCTGGCGCTGCCGCTGGGCTTCCCTCAGTGGGCCCTGGGCGCCGAGTGCGCCGTGGAAGCGCTGGTAGCGGCGGGCCGCGGGGAAGAGGCGGCGAGGGCGCTGCGCGAGCGGCGGTCTGAGGCCGACGAGGACAACGCCTGGTGGCAGCTCGCCAGGGCTCGGGCTCAGGTCGCCGACGACCCGCAGGCAGCGCGGCGCTCGGCGCGGGCGGCGACCGACGCGTTCGATGCTGCCGGCTACCCCTGGATGGCCGGCCGGGGGGGCCTCGTGCTGGCGGAGGCGGAGCTCGCCGCAGGCGACCGGGAGGCCGCCCGGACCGCGCTCCGCAGCGTGCTGGCGACGGCCAAGGAGCACGGGATAGAGCACCATATGCGCCTCGCGCGCGAGTGGCTGGCCGCCCTGGGAGACCGAGCGGACACGGTTGACGCCCAAGCGATCCGCGAGCTGCTGGAAGGGCTCGACCGGCTGCCTTCCGAACAGAGGCAGCCGCTGCTGGCGGCGGTGGAGGCTCTCGCCTCAGAGGGCGGCCGCGCTGGCGAGGCGGGCATCATCCTGCGCGACTACTACGTCAAGAAGGTCGGCAGCCAGGAGGTGGTTGCCGAGCGCCACCACCTCACCCGTCCGACCTTCTACCGCAGGCTGCACCTGGGCTGGGAGCTGCTGGCGGAGCGGCTGGAGCCCAGATGATCGTCGGCCGCGAGCAGGAGCTGCGGCAGTTGGACGAGCTGATGGAGTCGGCCCGCCGGGGTGCGGGCGGCCTTGCGGTCGTCGAGGCCGAGCCTGGAGGCGGCAAGACTCGCCTGCTGCGGGAGGTGCGCGCGCATGCCGAGACGGCGGGCATGGCCACCGCCTGGGGCGCGGCCTGGGAATCGGGGGCCGGCATCCCGTACCTGGCCGTGGCGGCGGCCATCAACGATCTCCTGGACGCCGGCGAGCCCCAGCGTCTGCAAGAGCGGCTCGGGCGGTCGGCCGAGGTCCTCGGCTGGATCACGCCCCGTCTGGGTTCGCCGCGCCTGGAACGGCTGGTCCCCGAGCAGAAGCCGGTCCTCTTCGAAGCGGTCGCCCGGCTGCTCGCGCTGGCCGGGGACCGCCGCGGCCTCGCGCTCTTCGTCGACGACGCGCACTGGGCCGACCCCTCGAGCCTGGAGCTCCTCGAGTACCTCGCGCGCCGCGCGGGGCGCTTGGGGGTGGCGGTGCTGGCCGGCTGGCGGGACGCGCCGGGGCTGCCCACCAGCGAGCCCTTGCGGAGGGTCCCCACGGCGTCCCTGGTTAGGCTCAGGCCGCTGTCGGCGGCGGAGGTCGCCGAGCTGGCGGGTGCGCTCGCGCCCGTGCCCCCCTCCGGCAGCGCGCTGCGGGCACTGACCGAGCGCAGCCGTGGCAACCCGCTGCTGGTGGAGCGGCTGGTTCTTGCCGGATCCGCCGGCGGCATGCCGGTGGACGTCCGCCAGGCCATGCTGGGCGCCGCCGCCGAGATGACGGGGCCGCGGCGGCGGGCGCTGGAGGCCGCCGCCGTGATCGGCGGTCGCATCTCCTCGGCGGCGGTCGCGGAGGTCACCGCGAGCGGCAGGGAGGCGAGCGGCGCGGCGCTTCGGGCCCTGGCCGGGGCGCGTCTGCTCGACGAGGAGGGCTCCGGCGGCGCCTACCGGTTCCACCATCAGCTCATCCGCGACGCCGTCTACGCCGAGATCCCCGAGGAGCGTCGGATCGCGCTGCACTCACGGGTCGCCGATGCCCGGGCGCAGCCTCCATCCTCCGCCGAGCGGGGCCGGCACCTTCTCGCCGCGGGACGGCTCGACGAGGCGGTGGAGGTCTTAGGCGCGGCCGCCGAAGAGGCCATGTCCCGCGGCGGGCACCGCGAGGCGTCGGCGCTCTACCGCCTGGCCGCCGAGGCGGCCGGCGAGCCGGCCGTCGAGGGCGACCTCCTCTGCCGCGCCGGCAACGCGCTGAACCTGGGCCACGTCAATGCGGGGGCCGTCGAGCTCATGGAGGCCGGCGTGGCACTCCTCGAGCGGGCCGGGGTCACGCCCGGCGCGCGCCGGACGAACCTGGCCTTCGCGTACGGCAACAACGGTCTGGCCGACAAGGCCTACGCCGCGGGCCGGGCCGCCATGGCCGAACTGGAACCCGCTGGGCCGTCGGCCGATCTCGCCTATGCCGAGGTGATGCTCGGCATCCACCACGAGATCACCCGACTGGAGCCCGAGGAAGCCCTGATCCACGCCGAGCGCGCGCTGCGCATCGCGGAGCAGGTGGGCGACGAGCGCGACGCCGCCCTGGCGCAGGGTCTGATCGCCGGCGCTCTGGGTAGCCTGGACCGGGTCGAGGAGGCGATCCGGCTGGGAGATGAAGCCTCGCGCCGCCTGCTCGCGATCGGGGAACTCTCGTCGGCCGTCGTCGGGATCCACAACTTCGCCAACATGCGCGCCCACGTACTGCGGGCGCGGGAGGCCCTCGAGGAGCGGGTGCCGCTGTTCGACCAACCGCCGCTGGGCGGCAACTTCTCGAACCTCAAGGCCCGCATCTGCGGCTACCTGTTCACAGCCCTCGGCCGGTTCGATGAGGTGCTGGCGCTGGCGGATCCAGGCGAGGCGGATTTCGGCCTGCAGCTGCGGCTGCGGTGGATGCGCCCCAGGGCGCTGGCCGAGCTCGACCGTCGGGACGAAGCCCGCGAGGCATTGCTTCAGATGCCGCCCCCCGGCCACGTGGCCGAGCGGATGATCCGGTCACGCCTGTTCATCCTCACGGCGCTGGCGCTGGACGAGCCGGCGCTCGCCCTGGCCGAGGCCGTGGCGCAGCCGCCCACCGGCATGGGTTTCTTCGGCACCCGCTTCTATGTCGAGCCGAATGTTGAGGCGGCCATGTCCTGCGGGCGGCGCGAGGTCGCGCTCGGGATCATCGATGCCCTGCGGCCACTGGCGGTGGCGGGCGACCCGTACTGGGAGCTGATGCTCGCGCGCGTCGGCGAGCGCCCCGCCTCCGCGGCCATCGCGGCGGCTGACGCATTCGCCGGCGCCGGATACGCACCCGACGCTTGCCGCGCCCTCCTCCTGGCCGCCGAGCAGCTTGAGGAGGCCGGCGACCGCCCGAGCGCGGTGGAGCTGATGCGGAGGATGCTCGAGGTCGCCAAAGCCGGCAGGCTGCCGCGCCTCCGGCGAGTCGCGCGAGAACGCCTGCACGCGATGGGTGCGGACAGTGACCTGGCGACCGCCGAGCAAGTTCGCCACGCGCTCGAGCAACTGCACTCGGTGGAGCCCACCCTCAGGGCACGGCTGGAGACCGGCGTCGCCGCACTGGTCGCAGCGGGCGGCCGCGAGGGCGAGGCGGGCGTCGTCCTCCGCGACTATTACGTCAAGAAGATCGGCAGCCAGGAGGTCGTGGCCGAGCGCCACTTCCTGACGCGCCCGACCTTCTACAGGCGGCTCCACCTGGGCTGGGAGCTGCTGGCCGAGCGGCTGGGGCCTCTCGAGGAGACCCCAGCCGGGTCAGCACCTGGAAGCTAGGGGACGATCTGGGCGGGGGCGCCGCCGCCGGTGGCGGCACCGCCGGAACCCGCCGCCGCAGGCTGGCCGCAGGCGATGACCGAGGCCGCCATCAGGGCGGCGGCCATCAACGCGGCGAAGAGGAGCTTGCCGTTCGACTTGATGCTGACCATGGGATGAACCTCCTGCTGACCTTTGACTGATCACCGGTCGGTGACCGTGGTCAGCAGAGTCGGGTCAGTTCGGTATCACCCGCAGTCTCAGGAGGAGGCTGCGGAGGTATCAAAAGTGCCGGCACTGGCCGACTGCGGCGCATGAAAAAGGGCCCAAGTGCCGGCACTTGGGCCCTTCTCCGCGAAACCTGTCTACTGAGACTGTTCGATCGCCCGCCGGGTCAGCACCCGCGCCAGGTGCTTCTTGTAGTCGGGTGTGGCCCGGATGTCGCCACTCGGGTTGAGACCGTCGGACGCGTGCTCGGCGGCTTCCGAGGGCGAAGCCCCCTGGCCCAATGCCTGTTCCACGGCCACCGCGCGAACCGGCGTCGGTCCCACGTTGGTTAGCCCGATCCGCCAGCCCTGCTCGGTCTTCTGGGCGGCCGCGGCCACGATCGCCCAGTCGAACAACCGCCGGCGGAACTTGATGTACTTGTGCGGCCCGTTGGCCACCGGGAACACCACCTCGCACACCAGCTCGTCGTTCTCCAGCGGCGTCGTGAACAGGTCCTGGAAGAACTCGTGCGCGGGGATGCGCCGCTTGTTGGTCACGATCTCCGCGTCGAGCATGACGCAGAGCGTGGGGTAGTCTCCCGCCGAGTCGGCGTGGGCGACCACGCCGCCGATGGTGCCCATGTTGCGCACCTGGTTGTCCCCCACCTCGGAGGCGACCTCGGCCAGGATCGGCAGGTTCTGCTTGACGTCCGCGCTGTTGTGGATGTCGACGTGGCGCGTCAAAGCGCCGATGCGGAGCTTGCCGTTCTCGCGCGCGATGTAGGCGAGCTCCTTCACGTTGTTGATGTCGACCAGCGCCGACGGCTGCGCCAGGCGCAGCCGCATGAGCGGGATCAGGCTGTGCCCGCCGGCCAGCACCTTGGCGTCCTCGCCGTACTTGCCGAGCAGCTCGGACGCCTCCTGTACCGAACCGGCGCGCGCGTACTCGAACGCGGCGGGGATCACTGGCGCTCACCTCCCATCTGCTGGTTGCCGCCTTCCTGCGGAGAGCCCTGTGCCCCGCCCGGAGGCGGGCCACCGGTACCTTCGACCTGGCCGCGGTTTTCGGTGCCCGGCATCGGGTCCTGGCCCGTCCCCGGCGTGGCCTGGTCGGAGCCGGCCGCCATACCCGACATCCCCCGGGCTCCAGACCCGTTGCTGGAGACGCCCTTGCCCCGGCTCTCCTGGATCTGCTTCCAGAGCCGGTCCGGACTGGCCGGCATGTCGACGTGCGCGATGCCCAGCGGCGCCAGGGCGTCGCATATCGCGTTGATAACGGCCGCGCTGGCCGCGATCGTGCCCGCCTCACCGATCCCCTTCACCCCCAGCTCGTTGCTGGGCGACGGGGTGACGGTGCTGTCGAGCGTGAGCGGAGGCATCTCGTTGGCGGTGGGGATCGCGTAGTCGAGCAGCGTGCCGGTGCGCAGGCTGCCGTCGTCCGCGTAGACCACCTCTTCGAAGAGGGCCTGGGCGATGCCCTGGGCGATGCCGCCGTGCAGCTGGCCCTCCACGATCATGGGGTTGATCACGTTGCCGCAGTCGTCCACGGCCACGTACTTCT
>DASUVY010000092.1:0-57318 GCA_036378695.1 Candidatus Dormiibacterota bacterium | reverse complement strand
CAGAGCCTTCGCATCGCAGGGGCAACAGCGGACCTTGGTGGTTAGCCTGAAGCTGGCCGAGGCCGACCTGGTGGCCGCCCGAACGGGCGAACCGCCGATCCTGCTACTCGACGACGTGCTTTCGGAGCTGGATCCCGAGCGCCGGGGCGCGCTCCTGGAAGTGGTGGCCGCCGCCGGTCAGGTCGTGGTCACCTCCGCCGAGGCGGCGCCGCTGCCCGTGGACCTGATGCACGCAGCGCGCGTGCACTGCATCCGGCAGGGCGAGGTCGTGCCCTGTGGATAAATTGGGCAAAGTCCTACCCCGGGTGCTGGCCCGCCAGCCCAACAACCGCCAGATCGCGGAGCTGCGCATTCGGCTTGCCTTCCTGGAGGTGATGGGCGCGCAGCTGGCGCCCAGCTTCCAGGAGATCAGCCTCCGCGGCGGCACGCTGGCGGTGGCCACGGACAACCCGGCCCTCGCCCACCAGCTGCGGCTGGACTCGGCGCAGGTCTTGAGCCGGCTCAACGCCATGGTCCTGCCCCGGCCGGTGCGCGCGCTCAAGGTGCGCAGCGGCCGGACCTCCGCGGCCGGCTCCGGCTGATGCGCCTGAGCGCCGAGCAGCGGGCGGCGGCGGCCTTCGCCGGTGGCCCGCTGCGGGTGGTGGCCGGGGCCGGCACCGGCAAGACGGCCGTCATCACCGAGCGCTTCCGGCGCCTGGTCGCGGGCGGCCTGGATCCCGAGCGGATCCTGGTGCTGACCTTCACCGAGCGGGCCGCGGCCGAGATGCGTCACCGGATCGCCGAGGCGCTGGACGGCGACGCCCCGCCTCACGTCGGCACTTTCCATGCGCTGGCCATGCGCTGGCTGCGCGAGGAGGGGTCGGCGATCGGTGTGTCGCCCGCGTTCCGGATCCTGGAAGGTCCCGAACGCTGGATCGCGCTGCGCGAGCTGATGTGGGAGATGGGCGACCCGGTGCTGGTGGGCGAGGAGCGGCCGGACGACCTGGTTTCGCCGCTGCTGCGCGTCCTGGAGCGCCTGAAGCAGGAGCTGGTGCCCCTTGAGCGGCTGGAGGCGTGGTGCCGGCGAACTCCCGGCGACCCCGACACGCCGCGCTTGCTGGCGGCCGCGCAGCTCTTCCAGGAGCACGCCCGGCGCTGCCGGCGCCAGGGCTGGCTCGACTTCGACGACGTGCTGGCGGAGACCGTGCGGCTGCTGGAATCCCGGCCGGCGATGCGGGATCGTTACCGGGAGCGCTTTCAGGCTCTGCTGGTGGACGAATACCAGGACACCAACCTGGCCCAGGAGCGACTGGTGGAGCTGCTGGCGCCGGCGCGCGGCTCGCTGCTGGTCGTGGGCGACGACGACCAGAGCATCTACCGCTTCCGGGGCGCGTCGCGGGCCAGCATGGAGCGCTTCGCGCGGACGTTTGCGGGATCCGCGAGCCTGAGCCTGGGCCGCAACCGGCGCAGCCCGGGCCGGGTGGTGGCGGCGGCCGCGGCCCTCATCCAGCACAACGCCGACCGCCTGCCCAAGCACCTGACCGCGGCTCGCGCCGCCGGACCCTGGATCGAGGTGCTGCGCTGTGCAGACGGCGAGAGCGAGGCAACGGCCATCGCCGAGTTGGTGCGCGGGCTTTCCGGAGTGGCCGTGCTCTGCCGCACCAACGCCATCGCCCGGCCGATCGCGGACGCGCTGCGCCGCGCCGGCGTTCCCTTTCAGCACCGCGCGGGCCAGGGCCTCTACCAGCTGCCGGAAGTGCGCGACGCGGTGGCCATGCTGCGCTGGCTGGCTGACCCTGGCGACCTGCTGGCGATGGCGCGCGTGGTCACGCGGCCGCCGTTGCAGATGGATCTGCGGGCGTGCCTGGCCGCGGTCGGAGAGGCTTCCGCGGGAGCGCCGGCGCTCGAGGTGCTGGCGCGTCAAAGCGGCGCCGATCCCTTCCTGGCGGAGCTCTGCGAGCTGGCCGGCCCGGTGGGCTCGTTAGGGGTGGACGAGCTCTTTTTCGAGGTCATGACGCGGACCCGCTATGTCGAGCGGGCGCTGGCGCCGGCGGACCGCGCGCGCGCCAGTGCGGCTTTGACGCGCCTGGGGGAGCTGATCGCCGAGCACTGCGAGCGCACCCGCGACCACCGGCTCTCGGCCTACCTGGAGCGCCTGGACCTGGTGCTGCTGTCCGGCCTGGACGAGGCGATCCCCGAGGCCGATCCGGAGTTCGCGGGGACTTCCGCAGGTGAGTGCGGGACCGTCGAGCTGATGACGATCCACCAGGCCAAGGGCCTGGAGTTCGACACCGTCTTGGTGCCGGCGCTGGTCGAGGGGCGGCTGCCGCTGCACCGGCGGGGCGAGGGCTTTGAGTTGCCGGCGGCCCTGCTGGAGCCGGGCGTGCGCGGGCGCGAAGACCATCTGGCCGAGGAGCGCCGCCTGCTGTACGTGGCGATGACGCGGGCGCGGCGGCGGCTGGTGCTGTCCTGGGCCGAGCGCTACGAGGGGCTGCGCCGGTGGCGGCCCTCGCGCTTCCTGGAGGAGGCTGCTGCCGCGGGTGTCCTGCGCGAGCGCGCGCTGGTCCCAGCCGAGCCCGCCGCGCCGCCGCCGACTTCTCGGAACGGCTCGCGGCCGGCGGCGGCGCCGGTGCGGCTCTCCTTCAGCGCGGTCAGCGCGTACCGCGAATGTCCACGCCAGCACTGGTACCGCTACGTCGTCCGGCTGCCGGCGGGGCAGTCGGCAGAGGCTCAGCACGGCGCGGTCGTGCACGCCGCGCTGATGCGAGCGGGCCGCCTGCGCGCGGCCGGCGTGGTCGTCGGTCCCGGCCGGCTGCTCGATCTTCTGGAGGAGGCCTGGTCGGAAGTGGAGCCCGTCGATCCCCGCCGCCTGCCCGCGCTCCGCCGGCTGGGCCGCGACCAGTTGGAGCGCTTCAGCGCTGCCGGCGGCCTGCGGGCGCGGCCGGCGATGGTGGAGCGGTCCTTTACAACCGACCTTGACGGCTGGCGGCTGACGGGGATCATTGACCGAGTCGACCCACCCCCCACCCAATCTGGCGTGGGGGGGACTCCCCCCACGGGCGGGCCGGGCAAAGCCCTTCTCCCCGCCCGCCCCCCTGAGGGTGGGGAGGCGGGTTCTACTAGCGCTGACGAACTCGAAGTCGGCGGGCGGCCGGAAGCCTGGCGGATCGTCGACTACAAGACGGGTACGCCGCTGCCCGCCTCGCGCCTGCGCCGCGACCTTCAGCTCGCGCTCTACGCCCTGGCTGCCAAGGAGTCGCTGGGCCTGGATCCGGTCGATCTCGAAATCGTCTATCTGCGGGACGGCAAGCGAGTGCTCATCCCTTCCGGCCCGGAGCTGATCGGCGAAGCCAGGCGCTTGGTGGGCGAGGTCGCCGACGGGATCCGGGCCGGCGAGCGCGAGCCACGACCGGAGCGCAGGCGGTGCTCGCTGTGCCCCTACCGGGCGGTCTGCGAGGCGGCGCTGGCCCTGTAGCGCTCGGCCACGCCCAGCACCTCGCGCGCGATGTCCAGGGACGCATAGGGCCGCGCCACCGCCGCCGCCCGTCCCGCCATCTCGCGCCAGATTCGCATCTCGTCAGCGAAGAGCAGGCTGATCGACTCCAGCAGCTGCTCCGGCTTGGGGGCGAAGAGACCGAAGCCGGTCATGGTCACGAAGGTCACGTTCTCGGTCTCCTGGCCGGGCAGGTAGCCGGTGAGCATGATGGGCAGTCCGGTGGTCAGCGCCTCGGCGATGGCGCCCGGCCCGGCCTTGGACACGACCAGGTCGCTGGCGCGCATCAGCTCGGGCATGTTGTCGACGAAGCCGAAGATGCGGATGGGGGTGGCGAAGTGCACCCGGGAGAGCCGCCGGCGCAGCTTCTCATTGCGCCCGCAGACGGCGATCACCTGCCACGGCTGCGCGCGCCAGGCCAGCGCTCGCACCTGCTTCAAGAGATTGCCGGACCCCTCGCCGCCGCCCGCGACCAGGATCGTCATGCGGTCCTCCTGGAGCCCGAAGCGGCGGCGCAGCGCCGCCTTCTCGCCCGGCGCCGGGGGCCGGAAGCGCAGGTCAACGGGGAGGCCCAGGAGATGGATGCGCTCCGCGGCCACGCCCCACTTGAGGCAGGCCTGGCGAGCGCTCTCGGTGGGCACGATGACCAGGTCGGCGCGCGGAAAAGCCCAGCCCCGGTGGAACTCGACCAGGTCGGTGATGACGGTGACCAGCCCGCGCTTGCGGCCGCTGCGCTGGATGGCCGAATAGGCCACGTGGTTGAGCAGTGGGTGCACCGACACCACCACGTCGGGGTCGTGCTCGGCGAGGAGCCGGAGCAGGATCCGGCGCACGTTGGTACCGAAGACGGCCCGGATGGCGGCGAACACCGGCCGCTGGTTGGAGCTGTGGTAGAGGGCGCCCCAGGCCGGTCGCGAGCGCTGGATCAGGGGTGAGTAAAGGGCGGCCAGCCGGCGCACCACCGCCGGGCCCTCACCGATCAGCGGATCCCCGGTGGCCACGGCGACGTCGGGCTCGACCTGTGCCAGGGCCTGACCGAGCGCCTTCGCGGCAGCGCGGTGGCCACCCCCCGTGTCCGAGAAAAGGACGAGGACCCGGGGGCCGGAGGTGGCCGGCGTTCTACCCGAGGCGGCCGCGGCGCGCGGCCGCGCGGCGCGCGATCCAGCGCATGTTGTACTGGGCCAGCAGGTAGGTCAGCAGCACCATCGCGCCGATCCCGACCGTCACCCAGAAAACGTTGCTGCGGGCCAGCTCGGCCGGGCCCAACGGAGTCTTGCCCGACAGGTTCGCCTGGATGATGTAGCTGGCGATGTCCTTGATGTCCTGGTCGCTCAGGGTGTTGGAGCCGCCCTTGACCGGCATCTGCCCGAAGCCGTCGGAGGGGGCCTTGCCGTTGGTGATGGTGTTGATCAGGTACTGCGCGACTTGGGGCTCGTCCGCCTTCTTGAAGTCGGGCGTGCCGCTGATCTTCTGGAGCGGGTTGAGGCGAGGGCCGATGCCGCCCTCCAGGCTGGCCCCGTGGCAGCTGGTGCAGCCCGCCGCGCTGTAGGCGGTCTGGCCCTTGGCGGGATCGCCGGGAAGGCCGGCGCCGGCTGCCGCCCCCGGAGAGGCGGAGGCCGAGGGCGACGGCGAGTCGGCTGTGGCGCCGATCGTGCCGACGGCCACCAGGCAGCCGAAGACGCCGATGCCAAGGCCGAGGGTGAGCTTGCGCACGACGCCGGCGGGCATCGCAGCAATCATATCGGCCGCTCTGGGGACCCCACCGAGCTGAAGCCGGACGGGGAATAGCGGGAGTCGGCTAGCTTGTTAAGCCAGACGTGAGCAGTGTCTCGCCGGTCTCCGCTTCGCAGCTGACGTGCGCCTCGCGGCGATGGCTCGACGGGAGGCCGGCCTACCGTGGCTGAGCGGCTGCCCAGCACCCTTCCTCGTCCCCGCGGCTCCTGGCCGCGGGTGGCCGTCATCTGCTTTCACACCTCCCCCACCGCGGCGCTCGGTCATAGCGCCAACGGGGGCCTCAACGTCTACGTCCGCGAAGTCTGCCGCCAGTTCAGCGCCCGCGGCGTGGCCACCGACGTCTTCACCCGGATCGCCGCCGGCCCCGGGCCGGTGGTCGAGCAACTGGCCCCTCTCAGCCGCGTCGTTTACCTGCCCGCGGGGCCTGCCGAGGTCGACAAATACGAGCTCGTCGGCTACGTGGAGGAGTTCGCGGGCCGGGTCGCGCGTTTCGCGCGGGACGAGGGCATCCGCTACGACATGCTGTATTCGCACTACTGGCTCTCGGGCATGGTGGCCTGCACCCTGCACGCCCGCTGGCGGCTGCCCTGGGCGCATACCGCCCATACGCTGGCCGCGGTCAAGAACCACTGGCTGCCGCCTGGCGACACCCCCGAGCCGGCGCTGCGCGAGCGGCTGGAGGGCGAGATCGCGCGCAGCGCCGACCTGTTGGTCGTGAGCACTCAGGCGGAGGGCGAAGCCCTGCGTCGGGCTTACGGCGTGCCTCGCGACCGGCTCCAGGTGGCGCGGCCGGGCGTCGACCTCCAGCGCTTCGGCGATGTAAAACGTTTTACATCGGAGCCCCGGACGGTCCTCTTCGTGGGCCGACTGGAACGCCTCAAGGGCGCCGACATCGCGCTAAGCGCCTTCGCCGAGGCGACGGCCGGACGCCCGGACGTGCGCCTCCTGGTCCTGGGTGGCGACAGCCATACCCGCGGCGAGAGCGAGCGCAGGCGCCTGGACGCCATCGCTCACGAGCTGGGCATCCAGGACCGCGTGGCTTTTCTGGGCTCCGTGCCGCAGGATCAGCTGCCCGCTTATTACGGCAGCGCCGAGGCGCTCCTCATGCCGTCCTACAGCGAGTCGTTCGGGCTGGTCGGGCTGGAGGCCCAGGCCTGCGGCTGTCCGGTCATCGCCGCCGACGTGGCCGGCCTGGCCTCGGTCGTCCGCGATGGCTGGACCGGCTTCCTGGTGGCCGGCCACGACCCCTCCGATTACGCCCAGCGGCTGCGCAGCCTGCTCGACGACCCGGCGCTGGGACGAAACATGGGCCGGCGCGGCCGCCTGCTGGCGCGCGCCTTCAGCTGGGAACGCACCGCCGACCGCCTGCTGGCGGCCTTCTCACCCTGGCTCGAGACGGCCCGCCCTCAGCTGACTGTCCAGGCCGGCGCCCTGACCGAGTAGGGGAAGCTGGCGGCGTCGAAGCTGGTCAGCGGCGCCAGCCCGGTCCCATCCACGTTCACGACCCAGAGCTGAGCTCCGCTGGCGGGCGGGCCGGACCCGACGAAGGCCACCTGGTGGCCGTCGGGGGAAGGCACTGGGTTGCGCACGTCGACCAGGTTGCCGGCGGGCAGCGCTTCGTCCCACGCCAGGGGTCGGGTGCTGGTGTCCGCGATGGGGAGCCGGAAAGCCCGCGCCGCGGGGCCGGTGGGGCCGTCGACGGTGGCGCCCACGATCAGGTGGCGCGAATCGGCCTGCCAGGCCAGGCTGGCCAGGTCACCGGTGCGAATGGTGCTCACGCCTCCGGCGCCGGACAGCTCGCGGACGCGCAGCTGAGCCCGGCTGCCGTCGCCGGTCACGACCTGGTAGGCGATCCGGTTTCCGTCGGGTGACCAGGCCAGGGAGCTGACAGCGCCCGGCTCCGACTGGATGCGGTAGCGCGAGCGCAGGTCGACCTCGTAGCCGCGGATCTCGTCGCCGTTGCGGCCAGCCACCGTGTAGACGATGCGCTCGCCGTTGGGCGCCACCGCGACCTCCCCGACCCCTGCGTCGACCGTGGTCAGGTCACCCTCCGCACTCAGCCGCTGGAGCTTGCCGGCCCCGAGCAGGAGGTAACCCTTGCCGGGCGCCAAGAAGGCGGCCCAGGTGGCGGCGAAGGGCAGCTGGGTCGAGGCCCCGCCGATCTGGACGTCGAGCCAGGTCCCGCTGCGCGTCTGCACCAGCAGCCGGGAGCCGTCCAGCGACCAGCTGAAGGCGCTGGCGTCGAGGTCGGCCAGCTGCCTGGGCAGCCGGTTGCCGTCGACCATCCAGATCCCGGCGGTGATGGGGGCAGAGCCGGCGGGCTGGTCGGCCAGGAAGGCCACCCAGTGCCGGAGCGGTCGCGGCGGACCGGTGGCGAAGTCGCGCACGACGCCGGCCCGAATCGGGTTGCCGTCCACGTCGAGGGCGTCGCGGGTGACGGTGACCGAGTAGGGCGTCTGCGGGTCGAGCAGTGTCAGAGGCGCCACCAGGACGCGCCGGGCGTCGCCCGGGTCTGTGCGGAGCGTGAAGCGGACCTCGGGCGAAACGCTGACCGCCCCGGCCAGGGTGCGCAGGTCCATGGCGCGGGTGAAGGTCAGCGATAGTGTGCTGGCCGGGTCCACGTTCTGCTCGCCCGGCCCAGGCGAGCTGGCCGTCAGCTCCGGCGCCGCCTCCGTGCGAAAGCTCCAGCCGTGGTTGAAGGAGTCGACGTTGCCGGCGGCGTCACGGTAGCCGGAGACGATCGAGACGCGGTAGTCGGTGTCGGGCTTGAAGGGCTGGTGTCGGTAGACGAGCTGTCGCCGCGACGGCCAGAGCACGCTGCCCGTGGTGTGCGGCGTGACCTGGAAGCGGGCGGCCACTGAGGCCTCGTCCATGTCGTGGTCGAAGCGGATGGTCACGTCCTGGTTGCTGGGCACCTGCTGGGCCTGCCGGGCGGGAGAGATGGCGACCACCTGGGGCGCGTTCTGGCAGGCGGTTCCGAGCAGGACGGCCGCGCCGGCCGTGAGCAGAAGCGCGGCGGCGGCGCGGGAGCGGCTAGCCGGTGTAGGTGCGCAGCCGGGCCTTGAGGTCGTTGGCCAGCGCCTCCAGGCGCGAGGAGTCCACAAACAAGATGCTGATGGTGGGCACCTGGTCGATCGCGGCCTCCACGCCGGCCTGGCTGCGGTCGGCCGCGGCCAGGACGTCCTTGACCTTGCGCGAGCGGTTGCCGAGGGCATCCTCGGTCAACTGCTGGAGGTCGTTGATGACCGCCTCCCAGTCCACGTTCGAGGCTTCGGCTCCAGGTTCGGCGGGCGCGGCAGGAGTCGGCGGCGCAGTCGCGAAGGGCGAGGGCTCGGGAGCCGCCGGTGGCGGCATCTCCTCGGCCGGCGTGAAGGCCGCCATGGTGGGCTGAGTGTCCGCGCTGTTCCCCCCCGGCGGCTCGGCGGGCGGCGGGGGCGGCGGAGCCGGCGCGGCCGGGGGCGGCGGCGGGGCTGCGGTGGCGCGGCCGCCGACCACAGACTCCACGTCCAGCGGCGCCCGCGGCGACTGGTCGGCGGCTTTGACCTCGAGCACGGCCTCGGGGTCGCTGCAGAGGTCGAGGACGCCGTCGGTCGAATCCGCGATGTCGCGCGAATCGCTGGTGTAGGCGCCGCTCAGCTTGCCGTTGGTGAGGATGATGACGCCGGTCCCACGCTGGGCGCGGACCATCACGCTGCCGCTGAGCTTGCGCTGCTCCAGGAACTTGAGCAGGGCCTTGGGGTCGACCCAGGCCGCGTACAGATCCGAGTACATGGGTTTGGTCACGGTCATCTCGTAGAGGCCGTCGACCAGCTCCGGGCTCAGAGCCACCACGTCCAGCACGCCATGCCCGCGAGTGACCTCGTCGTTGAAGTCCATCAGGGCGCTGCTGCCTAGGCTGACCCCGCTGGCGGCGCCGATGTCATAGGCGCATTCCAGGGCCATGCCCTCCTTGAAGAGGATGAGCCCGGCCGCGTCGTCGGTCAGCAGGCGCACGTAGCCCGTGTAGGCCTCGCGCTCGAGGGTCGTGATCAGGCGCGGGAAATCGACGAACGAGGTCTTGAGAGAGTCGTATGTGACCTGGCCGGCCGGCACCGGGATCGGTTCGCGGCCGTGCTTGGGCTGAGGGCGGTGTTTCACTCCGCGGCGCTCCTGGGTGTCCATGGCGTCTGGCTCTCGGCCCCGCTCGCGCTCACGCGGCCGCTCCGAGGGCGCGGGCGGGGGCGGGGCTTGCTCGGCGCGTGGCTCGGGGGCAGCCGGCGCCTCGACCGGCGCCTCTGCAGGCGCCTCGGCGGCCGGCCCCTGGCCGTTGCTGGATGAACCAGCGCGGTCTATCAGTTCGGAGATCGAGCCCCTGACCGTCTCGTCCGCCGGCAGCTTGGCCTTGGCGTCGAAGTCGAACTCGCCGCTCGACCAGCCCAGCGCCTTGACCACGGCGTCGTCGCCGTCGACTCCCTCCCCCAGGGCGTGGAAGAGGTGCCCGAAGAGGAAGTAGAGCGTGCAGGCGCCGCCGTTCCCGTTGCGAACCGTGAGGGTTCCGGTCGCGCGCTCGGTCTGCGCGCTCTCTAGCAGCGTCCTGAGGTCGGTCTCCTGGAGCGAGCCGTTCGACTGCAAAGACGAATTACTACTCCTTTTGAGCGGCGTGCGCCAGCCGCCCAAGTGGCGGACTTGGGTAAAGCTAGTATAGGAAGCGGACGATGTCGATTCCGGGCAGCCGGGCCACCCCGCCTGACCCGCCCGGCTCCCGCCCGCCCGATCCCACCCGGCTTCTTCTGGTGCGCCACGGCCAGTCCACCTGGAACGACGCCCGCCGGATCCAGGGTCAGCTCGATCCGCCGCTCTCGGCGCTGGGCGAGATGCAGGCGCGGCGGCTGGCCGAGCGGCTGAACGGCCAGCCCTTCGACGGCTTCTACACCAGCGACCTCGCCCGCTGCCGCCAGACCGCCGCAGTGATCGCCCCCGAGGTAGGACGGCAGCCGGAGGTCCTGCAGGACCTGCGCGAGATCGCGCTCGGCGATTGGGAGGGGCTGACCCGGGAGGAGATGATCGCCCGGTTTCCCGTGGAGTGGAAGCACTGGGAGCGCGAGCCCTCCTGGGACATCGTGCCCGGCTCCGAGGGCGCGCAGGCCTTCGAGGTGCGCGTGCACCGGGTCATGGACCATCTCTTCAAGCTGCACCCACACGGCGACGTGCTGGTGGTGACCCACGGCGGCGTGATCCAGGTCGCTCTCGGCCGCACCCTGGGCCGCAACAGCCACGGGCTCTTTCCCTTCGTCATCGACAACTGCTCGATCTCCACCCTCACGCGCGGTCGCAACCGGACCGTGATCAGCGGCGTCAACGACGTCTGCCACCTCCACGCGGGCGCCCTCGCCTCCGCGGCCGCGCGCCGCGAGCGCTCGGGCGGCCTCACCCAGCAGTACTGACGAGCCAGCAGGACTGGGACCGCCGGCTGCGCGAGGCCGCGCGCGACGCCGGCGGCCCCGCGCCCCTGCTGCAGTCGTTTGGCTACAGCGAGGTGCAGCGGGCGGAGGGCTGGGCGCCGGAGCGGGTGGACCTGGGCGCCGCGGGCGCGGCCTCGGTGCAGCTGACCGGGCTGGGGCCCGTGCGCTGGGCGTACTTGCCCAGGGGTCCGGTGCCCGCCACCGCCGGCGCGCTGCGCGTGCTGGCGGCCTGGGCCCGCCGCCAGGGTTTGGCCAGGCTGCGGGTGGAGCCGGAGGCGCCGCACGAGTTCGGATCGGTGCTGCGCGCGGAGGGCTTCCGGCCGGCGCCCGCGCTGCACCCCACCCACACGCTGATCCTCGAGCTGGGTGCCGAGGAGAAGCTGCTGGCGGGCATGAAGCCCAAGCACCGCTACAACATCCGGCTGGCCGCCAAACGGGGAGTGACAGTTGACGATGGCGGCGATGCGGCCGAGCTGGCCCGCCAGCACGCGGCCACCGCCGAACGCCAGGCGATCAGCGCCGCCGGCGCCGACTTCTACGAGCGGCGCCTGCGCGACCTGGAGTGGAGCCGCGTCTACGTGGCCAGGCACGAAGGGGAAGCGCTGGCGGCCATCCTGGTCGCCCGCTTCGACGGCCGGGCCTACTACTTGTTCGGCGGCTCGACCCAGGCCAAGCGCAACCTGATGCCAACCTACGCGGTCCAGTGGGCCGCCATCCGCGCCGCCGCGGCGGACGGCTGCGCCAGCTACGACTTTTGGGGTGTCCCGCCCGACGCCGGCCCCGACCATCCCTGGGCCGGGCTCTGGCAGTTCAAAACCGGCTTCGGAGGCCGGCTCGTGGAGTACGCGGGAGCCTGGGACCTCGTGCTCGATGCCCGGGTCGAGAGGGTGCTGGCCGCTAATGAATTGTTGCGACGTGGGGTTAAGCGGATGCGGGGTTTGCGTAATATCCGCTAACAGCCATGAAGCAGCCGGGGACAGACGGCCCGGAAGCCGCCGTACGCAAGATCCTGGTCGTCGAACCGGAGGCGCCGGTGCGCCGCGAGGTGCGCCAGGCCTGCGAGCAGGACGGCTTCGAGGTTCTGGAGGCGGAGTCGGGCGCCGACGCACTGCGTGAGTTCGAGGAGGCCAAGCCGGCGCTGGTCATTCTGGAGGTGACCCTGCCCGACATGTCGGGCTTCGACGTCTGCCGCGAGCTGCGCAAGGCAGACACCACCACGCCGGTGATCATGGTCAGCTCGCGCTCGGACGAGATCGACGTGGTGGTGGGTCTGGAGATCGGCGCCGACGACTACGTGACCAAGCCGTTGCGCCTGCGCGAGCTGCTGGCCCGGGTCGCCGCCCACCTCCGCAAGTCACGGCTGGAGGCCTTCGACTACAGCCGCGGGCGACTCGAGTTCAAAGACCTCGTGATCGATGTCAACGAGCGGCGGGTGCTGCGCTCGGGTAGCGAGGTCGATCTCACCCACACCGAGTTTGACCTGCTCGCTTTCTTGGCCCAGAACGCGGGCAAGGTGCTCAGCCGCGAGAAGATCCTGAACACGATCTGGGGCTACGAGTACCCGATCGAAACCCGGGTCATCGACGTCCACATCCGCAACCTGCGCCGCAAGATCGAGCCCCAGCCGGCGCGGCCCTTCTACATCCTGGCCGTGCCCGGGATCGGCTACCGCTTCACGAACGCCCGGCCCGGCAGCTGAGGCCGGCCCGGGGCCAGGGCCTGGTAGAGGTCGATCAGGCGGTCCAGGTTGCCGGCCAGGGAGAAGCGCTCGACCGCCCGCCGGCGGGCCAGCTCGCCCAGCAGCCGGCAGGCCTCTGGGACCTGGATCAAGAAGCGCATGGCGGCCAGCAGCTCCGTCTCCAGGCGGCGGGGGTCGATCACCAGTCCGGCGCCGCGCAGAGCTTCGCCGTCGCTGCCGACATCGGTGGCCACCGTGGCCACCCCGCAGGCCATGGCCTCCAACATGGCCAGTGATAGGCCCTCGACCTCGGACGGAAGGAAGAAGGCGTCGCTCGCCCGCAGGATGTCTATGCGCTCGCGCTCGTCGGTGATGGTTCCGGTGAAGACCACCCGGGGGTCGTGGTGGCGGCGCTCCAGGCGCCGGCGCTCGGCGCCGCCGCCCACGATCACCAGCTTGAGATCGGGGGGCGGCTCCGCGGCCAGGAAGGCCGATAGCAGCTCGGCCACGTTCTTCTCGGGGTCCAGGCGCCCCACGTAGGAGAAGAGCCGGGCGGCGCCCAGCTCGGACCGCTTGCCCGACTCGCCCGGCGTGTACTTGTCGACGTCGACCCCGTTGGGGATGACCTGGATGACGTCCCGGGGCACGCCCAGGCTGACCAGGATGTCCCGCTGAAGCTCGCTGAAGATGATCACCGCGTCGCAGCCGGCCAGCGCCTGGGCGTAGAGCCGGTAGACCGCGTTGGTGGTGAGGCTCCAGACCGTCGGCCGCTGCCCGAAGGGGACGTGGAAGGTGCCCACGATCGGGATGCCCAGCTGGTGGCAGAGCTTGGGCAGGTTGAAGTCGAGGCTGGAGAAGGAGAAGGAGACGTGCACGACGTCCACTTCGTGCTGGCGCAGCATGTCCACCAATCGGCGTTTCGACCCGGGCCGGGAGATGACAAGGCGGTGGGACAGGGCGAGGGCGTCCAGCACCACCGAGTCGGCGTCGGCCAGGCTGGCCTCGTGATGGAAGAAGACGACGTCCACGCCCCTGGCGCGCAGGCCCTTGGTGATCTCCCGCGAGTACGTGATGATGCCGTCGCCCGAAGTCACCGAGGCGTGGCCGAGCCAGGCCACGCGCAGTGGCGAGCCGGCCCCCCTCATCTGCTGGCCACCTCGGAGTAGAGGTCGACCAGCGCGTCCAGGTTGCTGGCCAGCGAGAAGCGCTCCACGGCCCTGCGGCGAGCCTGGGCGCCGAGCTGCGGCGCCAGCCAGGGCATATCGATGAGCGTGCGCAGCGCGAGCTCGAGCTGCTCGGCCAGGTGGGAGGGGTCGAGCAGCAGGCCGGCGCCCCGCAGCGCGTCGCCGTCGCCGCCGACGTCGGTGGCGACCGTGGCCACGCCGCAAGCCATGGCTTCCAGCATCGAGAGCGAGAGTCCCTCGACCTGGGAGGGCAGGATGAAGGCGTCGGCGGCGCGCAGGATGCCGATCCGATGGTCGGCGTCGGCGATGTGGCCCGTGAAGACCACCCGCGGGTCCCGGTACTGGCGCTGCAGGCGCCCCCGCTCGCTGCCGTGGCCGACGATGGCCAGCCGGCTGCCCGCCGGCGGGTCGAGGGCGAGGAAGGCGCGCAGCAAAGCGTCGACGCCCTTCTCAGCGTCGACCCGCCCCATGAAGACGAACAGCTGCCCGGTGGCCCCCAGGCGCTGCTTCCAGTCGCTCGGCCCCGGCCGGTAGCGCTCGACGTCGACGCCATTCGGCAGCACCCGCAGCGCCCGCTCGGGCACGCCCAGCTGGGCCAGGACGCCGCGCTGGGCGTCTCCGAACACGATCACGCGGTCGCAGCGCGACAGGGTCGGCGCGTACAGGCGGTAGGCGGCGCTGGTGAGTCCGCCCCAGACCGAGAAGCGGCTGTCGAAGGCGACATGGAAGGTGGCCACGAGCGGGATGCCCAGGCGCCGACAGGTCTTGGGCAGGTCGAAGTCCAGGCTGGAGAACCAGAAGGAGGCGTGCACGAGGTCGAACTCGTGCGCGCTCAGTCGCTCGACCAGGGTGCGCTTGGCGGTCGGCCCCGAGAGCACGAGCGGCCGGAGCAGCGGCATGGCGGCCAGGCCCACGGTTTCCAGATCGGGGTCGGTGGCGCCTTCGTCCCCGTCCTTGAACGTGAAGAACGTCACCCGGTGGCCGCGCCGGCGCAGGCCGCTGGTGATCTCGCGCGAGTAGGTGGCCATGCCCCCCGCGAGCTGCGGCGAGCGATGGCCGAGCCAGGCCACCCGCAGGCCGTGGCCGTTGCGGGTCATCGCCCTTCCAGTATGTCCGGCCGAAGCTCGGCCAGCGGGCGGGTCACGAACTCGCGCTCCCACATTCGGGGATGGGGCACCTGGAGGTCGGGCTCATCGATGCGCTGATCCCCGAAGAGCAGGATGTCGATGTCGATCTCGCGCGGCCCCCAGCGGAAGGTAGGGGTGCGGCCGATGCGATGTAAAACGTTTTTCATCGCGGTCAGGAGATCCTGGGCGCTGCCCGCCCACTCCACCTCCAGCACCTGGTTGAGGAACCGCGGCTGGTCGCTGACGCCCCAGGGCTCGGTCTCGATCACCGAGCTGGCGCGCAGGACGTGCGCTCCCGCGGCCTCGATCAGCTCCCGCGCCCGGGCCATGTTGTCCTCCCGCGAGCCGAGGTTGGACCCCAGGCCCAGGTAGGCGACCGTCACCGCAGGCCTTCGGCCACCCGCACCACGCGTGCCATGCGCGCCACGTCGTGGACGCGGACCACGTCGGCCCCCCGCAGCACCGCCGCCGAGACCGCCGCGGCCGTGCCGTCGATCCGTGCCTCGGGCGCCTCCAGGCCGAAGATGCGGGCCAGGAAGCCCTTGCGGGAGACGCCCACCAGAAGCGGCTGACCCAGCTCGCGCAGGCGCTCGAGGTGGCGCAGGACCTGCACATTCTGGTCGGCGGTCTTGCCGAACCCGATCCCGGGGTCGAGCAGTACCCGCTCGCGCGGCACCCCGGCAGCTACGGCGGCGGCCAGCGACCGGCGCAGGCGCGTCGCGATCTCGCCCAGCAGGTCGCCGTACTCGTGACCCTCCTGGTTGTGCATCAGCACCAATCCCGCGCCCTGGCGCGCGCACAGGGCGGCGATGCCGGGCGCCCGCTGCAGCCCCCAGACGTCGTTGACCATCGTCGCGCCGGCGGCCAGCGCGGCCTCGGCCACGGCCAGCTTGCTGGTGTCGATGGAGACCGGCACCCCCGCCTCCCGGGCCAGCCGGGCCACCACGGGGACCGCGCGCGAGATCTCCTCCTCAGCGCTGACCGGCGTATGCCCCGGGCGGGTCGACTCGCCGCCCACGTCCAGGAGATCGGCGCCCTCCTCGACCATGCGCAGGCCGAGTGCCACGGCCGCGTCCGGGTCATGGGCCAGGCCGTCCCCGCTGAAGGAGTCCGGCGTGACGTTCACGATCCCCATCACGTACACCCGCGAGCCCCAGTCGAACCGGCGGCCGCCGATCAGAGCGCTCGCCATGGGCCGATTATCCTGCCCCTGATGCGACTGGCCGACCTTGCCGCCGGCGTGCCCGGGGCGGTGGTCGAGGCCGGGCCCGATTACGAGGTGAGCGCGGTCGTCTACGACTCCCGCCGGGCGGGCCCCGGAGACCTCTTCGTGGCGGTCCAGGGGCTCCACAGCGACGGCCACGACTTCGCCGCCGCCGCGGCCGCCCAGGGCGCGGCCCTGGCACTGATGCGACCGCTGCCCGTGCCGCCGGCCACACCGCGGGTCCGCGTGGGCGACACCCGGCCGGCGCTGGCCGAGCTGGCCGCCACGCTGCTGGGACGCCCGGCGCGCAAGCTGCTGGTGGCGGGCGTCACCGGCACCGACGGCAAGACCACCACCACCCACATCGCAGGGCACGTCCTCGAGCAGTCGGGCCGCAAGGCGGGGACGAGGAGCACCGTCGCGTTCCGGTTGGGCTCGGACGAGACCTACAACCAGAGCGGCCAGACCACCACGGAGGCTCCGGAGGTCCAGGAGTGGCTGGCGCGCATGGTTGAGGCGGGCGCCCAGGCCGCCGTGATCGAGACCACCTCGCACGCGCTGGTCCAGGATCGCGTGGGCGCCTGCGATTTCGACGTGGCCGCGTTCACCAACGTCGGCATTGACCACCTCGACTATCACCGCACCTGGGACGACTACCTGGCGGCCAAGGCGCGGCTGATCAAGCTCTGCGCCGAGGGCGCGGCCAAGGGCGTGCCCAAGACCGCAGTCCTCAACCGCGACGACGTCTCCTGGGACCGGCTCTCGGCGCTGGAGATCGAGCGCCGGTGGTCCTACGGCATCGACAACCAGGCCGAGATCCGGGCGGTGGAGACCTGGGGCGATGCCAACGGCAGTCGCTTTCGCCTGCTCACTCCGCTCGGGGACGCACCGGTCGAGCTGCGCCTGCCGGCGCGCTTCAACGTCTACAACGCGCTGTGCGCGGCGGGCGTCTGCCTGGCGCTGGGGCTAAGCGTGGATGAGGTGGCCGAGGGGCTGAGCACCTTCCGGGGGGTACAGGGCCGTCTGGAGCCCATCGAGCTGGGCCAGGGCTTCAAGGTCTACATCGACTTCGCCCACTCCGCGGGCGCCCTGACCAGCGCGCTGGCCGAGCTGCGACCGTTCACCGACGGTCGCCTGATCGTGGTCTTCGGAAGCACGGCCCGCAGCGACCACGACCGGCCGGGGATGGGACGGGCGGCGGCCCAGGGCGCCGACTACTTCGTGATCACCACCGACGACCCGCTCACCGAGGACCCCGCCGACATCGCCCGCGAGGTGCAGGCGGGCGTCGGCGGCCGCCAGCCGGGCCGGGACTACGACATCGTGCTCGACCGCCGGCAGGCCATCCGGCGCGCGGTGGCGATGGCGCGGCCGGGCGACGTGATCCTGCTGGCGGGCAAGGGCCACGAGCGGACCATGCTCACCGCGGCCGGCAAGGAGCCCTGGGACGAGCGCGCGGAGGCGGAGGCCGCGATCCGCTCGGTCCTGGGGTGAACTTCAGCCTCCTCCCACCATCCTGACCACCTCCACGACGTCACCCTCACGCAGTTCGGCGGACTCGAACTCGGCCCGGTCCAGGATGCGGTCGTTGATCTCCACCGCCACGGCGCGCGGGCTCACGCCGAGCGCCGCCAGGTAGTCGAGCAGCGGCGTCGGCCCGGCGAGCTCGACCTCCTTGCCGTTGACGCGCAGCTTCACCGGAAGGCGGTGATGCCCGCGAAGCCCGACGCGCCCGCGCGCACGCACTCCTCGCCGCGGTCGAAGTCGACCCCACCGATGGCCAGCACGGGCACGGAGACGGCCCGGCAGACCTCGCGCAGCGCCTCCAGTCCCGCCGCCGGCCGGCCGGCGTGGGAGGCGGTCTCGAAGACGGGCCCGAAGATCAGGTAGTCGGCGCCCTCCGCGGCCGCGGCCGCCGCCGCCGCCGGAGAGTGCACCGAGCGCCCGACGAGTCGGTCCCGCCCCAGCAGGCGGCGGGCGCCGGCGACGGGAATGTCCGACTCGGGCAGGTGCACGCCGGCCGCGCCCACCGCCAACGCCACGTCGACCCGCGAGCTCACCAGCACCGGCACGATCGCGGTCGGGATGACCGCGCGCGCATCCTTTTCATAGGCCCGTCCGGGGGCGCCGGGGATCCGCAGCTGGAGGATGGTGGCGCCCCGGGCCAGCGCGCTGGGCACGGCGGCGGCGGACTCCACCAGCGCCATCGCCGCCGGCAGGCTCAGGAGCGGCGCGATATGCCCGTGGTCGGTGAGCTGGGGGTGGCGTGGGCGGCGCGCGCGATGCGCCCGGCCAGGAAGCCGCGCCGGCCGGCGCTGACCGCGTCCCGAATGGCCTCGGCCATCAGTGGCGGGTTGGCCGCCTGGGCGATGGCGGTGTTCACGAGCACCGCGTCGGCGCCGATCTCCATGGCCAGCGCGGCGTCGGCCGGCCCGCCGATGCCGGCGTCAACCACAACCGGCACCTTGGCGTTGTCGATGATGAGCTGGATCTGCTCCTGGGTGACGAGTCCGTTGCCGGAGCCGATGGGCGAGCCCAGCGGCATCACGGTGACCGTGCCCACCTCCTCCAGGCGGCGCGCCAGCACCGGGTCGGCGTTGATGTAGGGCAGGACCTTGAAGCCCTCCTTGACCAGCTGCTCGGCCGCCTTCAGGGTCTCCACCGGGTCGGGCAGCAGGTGCATGCCCTCGGGGATCACCTCCAGCTTGACCCAGTCGGACAGGCCCATCGAGCGCGCCAGCCGGGCCACCCGGACGGCCTCCTCGGCGGTGCTGCAACCGGCGGTGTTGGGCAGGCAGCGATAGCGGGACCAGTCGATGAGGTCGAGCAGGGTCTTGCGCTCAGGGTGCTCGAGGTCGAGGCGGCGCAGTGCGACCGTGACCACCTCGCAGCCGGAGGCCTCCAGGCAGGCCAGCATCTCCGCGTCGGAGCGGTGGCGGCCGGTCCCGGTGAAGAGGCGGGAGCGCAGCTCGACGCCGGCCACGACCAGGGTGTCCGGCTGCGTCAATACCTGCACGGCTACAGCTTATGTACCCAACGGCCGCCGGGCCGGAACCCCTGGGCGGCGCGGGAAGGCTTCCGGCGTGGGCGCGACCTTGGGCACGATCACCACGCGGCCCTGGGCGCGCAGCCGGCTGGGCGCCGCCACCACCTGGGCGGGTCCGCCACCCAGCTGCTCGGCGCCGGCGACACCCTCCTCGGTGGTCAGCGCCAGCAGCCGGCCGCCGACGCGCACCAGGGGCAGGCAGAGCTCGAGGGCGACCGGTAGGGCCGCCAGAGCACGGCAGCAGGCGGCGTCGAAAGCCTCCCGCAGTGGACTCCTGGCGGCCACCTCGGCGCGCTCGTTGACGACCCGCAGGTCGAGCCCGAGGCGGGCGGCGGCATGCGTCAGGAAGGCCGCCTTGCGGGCGTCGGCCTCCAGCAGCGTGACTCGCAGCTGGGGCCTGGCCAGCGCCAGCGGGATCCCGGGCATGCCGCCGCCGGAGCCCACGTCCACCAGGCTGACGGCGTCGCCCAGGTGCGGCAGCAGCACCAGCGCGTCCTCGACCAGCGCGCCGGCGTCTTCGCCGCGCCCGACCAGGCCCGGCCACCCGGCCAGCAGCCGGGCGTATTCGGCGAGTTTAGAATCCACCTCGATGCCCATCTACGAGTACCGCTGCGAGAAGTGCTCGTCGCAGTTCGACGTCCTGACCTCGTTCGCCGAGCGCGATCGCGCCCAGGTCTGCCCCACCTGCGAGTCGACGCGAACGCGGGTCCAGGTCTCCAGCTTCGCATCCTTCGGCGGCGCGGAGGGGTCCCTGGCCATGGAGCCCAGCGCCGGGGGCGGTGGCTGCTGCGGCGGCAGCTGCGGCTGCGGCTCGCGTAACTAGCAGCACTTAGCCCCGTGCTCCTCCCGGTGACCTACCGGGTGGGCGCGCACGGCCGCATGGAGGTCGGCGGCTGCGACCTCGCCGAGCTGGCCCGGGAGTTCGGCACCCCGCTCTACCTGTACGACGAAGAGACGCTGCGCAGGCTGGCGCGCGAGTACCGGGCGGCCATGGGCGACGCCGGCCACGTCCTCTACTCGGCCAAGGCCTTCGCCAGCCCCCAGTTCCTGCGCGTGCTGGCCGAGGAGGGCCTGGGGCTGGACGTGGTCTCGGCCGGCGAGCTGGAGCTGGCCCTGCGCTCGGGCTTTCCCGCCGAGCGCATCTACTTCCTGGGCAACAACAAGAGCCGCGAGGACCTGGAGGCGGCTTGGGCGGCCGGCGTCACTCTGGTGATCGACGGCTTCCAGGAGTTCGACCTCCTGCGCGACGTGGTGCCCGAGGGCCGGCGGCTGCGGGCCGAGGTGAGGCTGTCGCCCGGCGTGCGCCCGGACACCCACGAGTTCATCGCCACCGGCCAGCTCGACTCCAAGTTCGGCTTCTCGATCGAGAGCGGCGCTGCCCGCCAGGCCGTCGAGCAGGCGCTGACCCACGACCGGCTGGAGCTGGTCGGCCTGCACTCACACCTCGGCTCCCAGATCTTCGACCTGCGCGGGTTCGCGGCCGGCATGGCCATCATGCTCGACCTGGTCGCCGAGCTCCGGCGCGACCTCGGCTTCAGCCCCCGGCGCCTGGGCGCGGGGGGCGGACTGGGCATCGCCTACACCGAGGCCGACGACCCGCCCACGCCGCGGGAGTTCGTGACCACCCTGCGTGCCGCCCTGGACGTGAGCTGTGCCGAGCGCGGGCTGCCGGTGCCCGAGCTGGTGGTCGAGCCGGGCCGCTCGCTGGCCGGACCGGCGGGGGTGGCTCTGTACACGGTCGGCGCCATCAAGGAGATCCCGGGCGTGCGCACCTACGTGGCGGTCGATGGCGGCATGGGCGACAACATCCGGCCCAAGCTCTACGGGGCCCGATACCAGGCCTTCAAGGTCGACGCCCCCGAGCCCGCCGAGCGGGACCTGCGCACGGTCACGATCGCCGGCAAGTACTGCGAATCCACGGACATCCTGGTCAGCGACGCCCGGCTGCCCCAACTGCGGACCGGGGACCTGGTCGCCATCCCCGCCTCCGGCGCGTATCACCTCTCGATGGCCAGCAACTACAACGGCATGCCGCGGCCGGCCGTGGTCATGGTGGCGGACGGCCGGGCCCGCCTGATACGCCGCCGGGAGACGCTCGAAGACCTATATCGAACCGAGGTCTTCTAGGCCGTCAGCGGTGAACGGTGACCGGTGTGGCGCCGTGGCAGGCGCCCGCCCAACAGAGCTCCAGGTCGTGCTGGCCGATGGCGTCGGGCGGGATGCGCACGTCCTTCTTGAGGTCGCCCCTGGCGTCGGCCTGGAAGAGGCCGATCTCGCGCGCCGGTCCGGTCAGAGCGATGCTGCCGGACTGCCCCGCCGGCAGGTTGTGGGCGGTCACCGTCACGGTCTGGCCGGCGACCACGCTGGTGGGCGTGACGGCCACGCTCGGCTGCTTGCCGGCCCGCAGCAGCAAGAGGCCACCGGCCAGCACCAGCAGGACCACCACCAGCGCCGCGATTCCCACCAGGGAGCGCCGGCGCCGGCGCACCGGTGCCGGCCGCGGCGGCATCACCATCGTCGCCTCCACCGGCGCCACCGCCGCGGGCTGCGCGGTCATCGCCGCGGCCAGCTCGTCGACCATCTCCCGACAGCTGCCCCAGCGGGCCTCGGGCTGCTTGGCCAGCCCCTTCAGGAGGACCGCGTCGACCGCCGCCGGCAGGGCGGCGTTCCTTTGTGAGGGCGGCGTCGGGTCTCGGTGGACGTGGGCGTAGAGCAGCTCCAGGACGCCGTCCGCCGTGAAGGGCGTCATCCCCGTGAGCAGCTCGTAGGCCACGGCGGCCAGCGCGTAGCGGTCGGCGGCCGGGCCCACGGCGGAGCCGGTGACCTGCTCCGGCGCCATGTAGGCCGGGGTGCCGGTGGTGACGCCCGTCATGCTCTTGACCGAGGCCGACTGCAGCAGCTTCGCCAAGCCGAAGTCGGCCAGGATGGGCGCGCCGTCGCGGCCCACCAGCACGTTCGCCGGCTTGACGTCGCGGTGCACCACGCCCAGGGAGTGGGCATAGTCGAGTGCCGCCGCCAGGCCGCGCAGCATCGCCACCGCCAGTTCCGGATCCAGCCGCTCGCCCGACTTCAGGCGGTCGGCCAGGGAGCCGCCGGGCACGTACTCCACGATCATGTAGGGCACGCCCTCGAACTCCCCGAAGTCGAAGACGTTGAGGATGTTGGGATGGCGCATCTGGGCGATCGACTGCGCCTCGCGCCGGAAGCGGCCGCTGGCCTCGGTGTCCGGCGCCAGCGCCTGGAGCACCTTGACCGCCGCCGGACGCGCCAGCGCCTCATGCCAAGCCTTGTAAACCAGGCCCATGGCGCCCTGTCCGATGAACTCCTGGACCTCGTAGGCCCCCAGCCGGGTTCCCTCGGCTATCGACATTGCGGGCGCATTATGCCGAGCGCGGTGGGTCCAGCCAGCCCCCTGGCGCACCTCGCCTGACCGCGACCAGGCCGGCCAGCATGGAGAGCGCGATCTCCTCGGGCGTCCGCGCGCCCAGGTTCAGCCCCACCGGCGACTGGATGCGCGCCAGCGCCTCTGGCGCGAAGCCGCGCGCGGCCAGGGCGTCGAGGTGGTGGCCGGTGTGGCGGCGGCTGCCCATCAGGCCCAGGTAGCGCGGCGGCGGCCGCCGCTCCAGCAGCCGTGCCAGCACGTCGGGCAGGTCCGGGGCGTCGTGGTTGGTGTGGACGACGTAGAGGTCGCCGCCCAGCTCGGCGGGCAGGTCGGCCAGACCGGTGGCGCTGAGCACGCGGAAGCCGGTCTCGCCGGCCCAGCTGGCCAGCGCCCGCCCCACCGGCGTGTCCGCCACCACCAGGAGCGTGGGCTCGGCCAGGTGCGGCTCCAGGTAGACCTCGATCGAGCCCAGGTCGTGCTGGTAGGTGCGCAGGACGGGCTGGCCGCTCTCCAGCAGCCCGCCCGCGTCGGCCTGGGCTGCGGAGTCGAACTCCGAGCAGCCCAGCGTGCCGGCGAGGATGCGGCCGCGATCCAGGAGCGCCTTGGCGCCCGCCGCCGAAGGTGGGTCGCCGTCGGTCCTGACCACCGTCGCCAGCACGACCTCCTCGCCCAGCTGCAGGCGCCGGGCCAGCTCGATCTCGACGTCAGGCAAGCGCGGCGATCCCGTTCAGTGCGGTCAGCGCCTGCTCGACCTCGGCGTCGGTGGTCTGCGGTCCGACCGTGAGGCGCAGGCTGCCCAGCGCCTCGGCCAGCGACAGCCCCATCGCCAGCAGTACGTGCGAGGGGTCCAGCGACCCGCTGGCGCAGGCCGACCCGCTGGAGGCGGCGACGCCGGCCAGGTCGAGGCCGAGCAGCAGGTCCTCGCCCTTGCAGCGCCCGAAGGCCGCAGTCGCGAAGTTGGGGAGCCTGGATTCGCCGCCTGTCGGCCGGCCGCCGAGGGCATGCAGGGCGTCGCGGAGGCGCTGGGCGCGCGGGCGGGCAACCTCCGACCAGCCTGCCCGTGAGGCGGCGCAGATCTCCAGCGCGACTGTCACGGCCGTGGCCGCGGCCAGGTCCTCGCGGCCCGGCCGCCGGCCCCACTCCTGGGGACCGCCCAGCTGCAGGGGCTGGAGCCCGATCTCGCGCGGCACCAGCAGAAGGCCGCCGCGCCCAGCACCCAGCTTGTGGCCTGAGAGGGAGACCAGGTCGGCGAGCTCGACCGGCGGCCGCACCCAGGCCGGTCCCTGGCAGGCGTCGAGGTGGACCAGCGCGCCCAGCTCGTGGGCCCGCCCGGCGATTTCGGCCACCGGCTGGAGCGTTCCAACCTCGTTGTTGGCCAGCCCGATCGAGACCAGGCCGGCGTCGTCTGGCAGCGCGCCGGGGTCCGCTCGCGCGGCGGCGTCCACCGCCACCACGGCCACCGGATGGCCCTCGACTTGAAGTTGGCGGACCGCGCCCAGCACCGACTGGTGCTCGGCCTCCCAGGTCACCACCCGGCGCCCCGCCGGCAGGCGGCGGCCGGCGCCCAGCAGGGCGAGATTGACCGCCTCGGTGCCGCCCGAGCAGAAGACGACGTCGCCGGAGTTGGCGCCCAGCGCGGCGGCCGCTCGGTCGCGGGCGTTGTCGAGCGCGGCGCGGGCGGCGCGGCCCTCGGCGTGGGGGCTCTGCGGATTGGCTTCGGGGAGGGCGGCGAGCGCGGCGCGCACCTCGTCCAGCACCGGCGCGCCGCCGGCGTGGTCGAGGTAGGCCCTCTTAGGTTCGCGGTTCAGGCTGCTTCAGGAGGTCTGTGAGGGAGCCGTCGAAGGCGCGCAGCGTGAGGTGCACGTCGAGCAGCTCGTCGAGCTCGATCGGCCCGCGCTCGTGGCCGCCCTCCCCGGCCTGGGCGGCGAGCTCCTCGACCTCCACCTCGACATCGGAGTCCTGGACCATCTCGATGCCCTGGCCCTGGATGGCGAGGATGACGATGAAGGTCACGTGGCAGGCGGCGCAGGTCACCTGGACGGTGAAGCGGTCGTCCACGTGGTTGAGCATGCGGACCTCGCAGCCCTTGAGGTTTCGCCCACAGACGGGGCAGTTGTAGTAGCGAGCGCGGTCCTGGATGAACTCGATGATGCTCATCCCGGCGCCCAGTGTACCCCGTGAGTGGGGGGCCTCCCCCCTCCGGCGGGCCGGGCGAAGCCCTTCCTCCCGCCACCCCCCTCGACGTTCACCGCCGTCCCTCGATGCATTCGCAACCTCCCGGCCCCACTGTCGCCGAATGCCTGGTGCCGGCCGGCAACACCATCCGGTCCCCCGCCTCGAGCGCTATCTCGCGGCCTTCGTCCTCCAGCCGGAAGGTGATGGATCCGGCCACGCAGTAGAGCACCTTCTCGTAGCCGTGGCGATGCGCCGCGTAGCGGTCGCCGGGGCCGTTGGACCAGCCGTAGCAGTCGCGAGCCTCGGCCTCCAGACGGCTCATCAGCGTGTTCATGAGCTCTTGGCCGGCCATGTCCTCACCATAATCGGCGCATGGTCAAGCTCCGCCTGCGCACCAGCCGCCGCGAGGAGGCGATCGACGTCACCGAGCGCGTGCGCCGCGCGATCGCCGAAGCTGGGGTCCGGGAGGGCACCTGCACGGTGTTCGCGCCGCACACCACCTGCGCGGTCGCGGTCAACGAGGGCCACGACCCGGCGGTGATGGAGGACTTCCTCAACCACTTGCGCGAGCTGGTCCCGCGCGAGGCGGGATTCGAGCACGCGGAGGGCAACTCGGATTCCCACATCAAGGCCCTGCTGGTGGGGCCGAGCGTGGCGGTGCCGATCACGGCCGGGGCGCTCACCCTGGGGCAGTGGCAGGCCATCTTCATGTGCGAGTTCGACGGTCCCCGGGAGCGCTCGCTGTGGGTCTCGGTGTCCGGCGAAGGCCACCGATGAAAAACGTTTTACATCGGCTGCTGGCAGGCGAGCTCAACGTGGAGGAGGCCGAAGCCGAGCTGCGCCGGGTGCAGCTCGAGGACCTGGCCGGCCGGGCCCGGCTGGACGTCGGCCGGACGGCCCGGCGCGGACTGCCAGAGGTGGTGCTGGGCGCGGGCAAGGCGGCCTCCGACGCGGGCCGGCTGGCCGTCTCCCTGGCCGTCGACCAGGGGCAGGCCTGCCTGAGCCGGCTGAACCCCGAGCAGCTGGCGGCGGTGGAGACAGCCGCGGCCGGCGCCGGTCTGGAGGTGGTCCTCTACGGCTCCCGCACCGCCCGGGTCCTGCGGCCCGGCTTCCCGCCCGCAGCGGCCGGCGGCCGCATCGCCGTGCTCACCGCCGGCACTTCCGACCTGGAGGTCGCCGAAGAGGTGCGCATGCTGGCCGAGGCCTGCGGGCACCAGGCCCGGCTGGAGGCCGACCTGGGCGTGGCGGGCCTGCACCGGCTGCTGGGGCCGCTGGCCGAGCTGCTGGCCTGGGACCCGGACGTGCTGGTGGTGGCGGCCGGCATGGACGGCGTGCTGCCGGGCGTGGTGGCGGGCCTGGTGGAGCAGCCCGTGATCGGGCTGCCGGTCTCGACCGGCTACGGCGCCGGGGGCCAGGGCCAGGCCGCACTGCTCACGATGCTGCAGTCCTGCTCCACCGGCCTCACCGTCGTAAACATCGACAACGGCGTGGGCGCCGGCGCGGCCGCCGTCCTCATCGCGGCCCGCGCGGCCGCCGCCAGGCGAAGGCGACCAGCGCCAGCGAAGCCGCGATCAGCAGCAGCAGCCCGCCGGCGCTGAGGATCAGGACCCAGCGGCTGAGGTCGGCGCCGCCGGGCAGGCCGTAGGCCAGTCCCAGCAGGACCGCGAGGGCCAGCAGCCCGACCAGCAGGCCCGGGAAGCCACGGCGCCGGCGGCCATAGAAGAAGAGCCAGAGCCGGCCGGGCCGGCGCTTGCTCACAGCCGCTCCAGCAGCTCGGCCAGACGGCCGATGGCCTCGACCCCGGGCGGCGCCGCAGCGCTGACCAGCAGGGCGCGCATGCCCAGCCGGCGCGGTCCTTCGTAGTCCTCGCTGAGCCGGTCCCCCACGTACAGCGCCTCGGCTGCCGGCACGGCCACGGCCTCCAGGCCCGCCCGGTACAGCTCGGGCGCCGGCTTGCGCCTGCCTACCTCGGCCGAGAGGACCACCGCGTCGACCGCGTCCAGGAAGCCCAGCCCGCTCATCTGCCGGCGCATCATCTCGGGCGGGAAGGGCGCGTTGGAGACGATGGCGGTGCGCAGGCCGCGGGCGCGCAGCTCCGCCAGGGTGCGCAGGGCGTCGGGCATAGGCCGCACGTGGCGATCCCAGACCTGCTGCTCGCGGTCCAGGACCTGGTAGAGCGCCGCCCGTGGGGCCCGCACTCCGGCCCGCCGCCAGGCCCGCTCGTACACGTCCAGGTAGTCGACCTCGTCCTCGCCGAAGCCCTCCAGCTCGTCTTCCAGGGGCAGCAGCACCTCGCGCATGGCGGTCTCGGCGTCGGGCGCTTCCGGGCCCAGCAGCGGCAGCGCCTCGCGCATGGCGGCCAGCAGCTCCGCCTCCGGGTAGTCGAACTCGACCAGCGTGCGGCCGTAGTCGAATAGGACCGCGCGCAGCACCCGCATATCCTTTCCGGAATGGCCGCTCGCCGGCAGGCCCTATCCCACCTCGATGACGCGGGCGCCGCGCACATGGTGGACGTGGGCGGGAAGCCGGTGACGCACCGGGAGGCTCGCGCGGAGTGCCGGGTAGTGATGTCGGAGCCGACCCTGCGCGCGGTCCGCGACTCCCAGCTGGCCAAGGGTGACGCGCTGGCGGTGGCGCGGGTGGCGGGCATCATGGCCGCCAAGCGGACACCCGACCTGATCCCCCTCTGTCACCCGCTGCCGATCACCGGCGTCGAGGTCGAGTTCGACTACGAGGCGAACGGCGTGCGCGTCACCGCGACCGCGCGCGTGGACGGCCAAACCGGGGTCGAGATGGAGGCGCTGACCGCGGCCGCAATGGCCGGGCTGACGCTGATCGACATGGTCAAGAGCCTGGAGAAGGGCGTCTACCTGGAGTCGGTGCGGCTGCTCAGCAAGAGCGGCGGCAAGAGCGGCACCTGGAAGCGGTGAATGCGCTCGTGATCACTGTCTCCGACAGCCGCCACGCCGGCCAGAACCCTGACGAGAGTGGCCCGGCGGTCGCGTCGATGCTGACGCGGGCCGGCTACGAGGTGGGGCCGGTGGCCGTCGTGCCTGACGAGCGCGATCGGATCAGCGGCGCTCTCCGCGAGGCTGTCCGGGGCGGCTACGGGTTGGTCGTGACCACCGGCGGTACCGGGCTGGGCCCACGCGACGTGA
This sequence comes from Candidatus Dormiibacterota bacterium, assembly GCA_036378695.1. Classification (GTDB taxonomy): domain Bacteria; phylum Chloroflexota; class Dormibacteria; order Dormibacterales; family Dormibacteraceae; genus CF-28. The sequence goes on along the minus strand of DASUVY010000092.1, from coordinate 29,717 downwards.
CCCCGGAGGCCACCGCCGACGTGCTCGACTTCCAGGTGCCCGGACTGGCCGAGGCCATGCGCCTGGCCGGGCTGCAAAAGACGCCACTGGCCGCGCTCTCCCGCGGCCTGGCCGGCGTCAGCTCGGGCACATTGATCCTCAACCTGCCGGGCAGCGTGCGGGGCGCCACCGAATCGCTGGAGGCGGTGCTGCCGGCGCTCGACCACGCGGTGCGTCTCCGGCGGGGGGAGACGTCGCACTGAACATCAACTCCGACCTCGGCGAGGCGGCCGGCTTCGACGCCGAGATCCTGCCCCACATCGACAGCGCCAACGTGGGCTGCGGCGTCCACGCGGGCTCGGCAACGGAGACCATCGCCACGGTCCGCCGCTGCCATGAGCTGGGCGTGGAGGTCGGCGCCCACCCCGGCTACGACGACCGGCCCAACTTCGGTCGCCTGGAGATCGCCCTCTCGGCCGACGAGCTGACAGACCTGGTGCGCTTCCAGGTCGGCGCGCTGGCCGCGTTGGGCCCTATCGCCTACATCAAGGCCCACGGCGCGCTCTACCACTACTGCCAGAACCGCCCCGAGATGGCGAACGCCCTCGCGCAGGTGGCGCGCGAGTTCGAGACCGGCCTCATGGGTCAGCCCGAGTTCGAGATCGTGGCGGCCGCCCGGCGGGCGGGCGTGCCCGCCTACCGCGAGGGCTTCGCGGACCGGGCCTACCTGCCGGACGGCAACCTGATGCCGCGCAGCCAGGCGGGCGCGGTGCTGCCGCCGGAGCAGGCGGCCGAGCAGGCGTTGCGCTTCGCCCGTGAGGACCGCTTCGACACCATCTGCCTGCACGGCGACTCGCCCGGCGCGCCCGAGGTCGCCCGCGCCATCCGCACGGCGCTCAAGGCCGACGGGATCGAGACCAGGCACCTGCAAACCGGCGGCCGATAGACTCCACCACTGCATGCTGGAGGTGGGGGTTCGGGCGCCTGACTTCAAGCTGGCCTCGACCGGCGGGCAGGAGGTCGAGCTGGCTGAGGCCGTCAAGCGGCACGGCGCGACCATCATCGCCTTCTACGTTCTCGACTTCACGCCTGGTTGAAAGACCGAGCTGACCGAGTTCCGGTCCAGGTGGCAGGAGATCCAGGCGGCCGGCATCGGCCTCTACGCCGTGAGTGTCGACTCGGTGTACAGCCACGCCGCCTTCGCCGAGCAGCTGGGCGGGATCCCGTTCGAGATGCTGGCCGACTTCGAGCGCACGGTGGTCGGCGAGTGGGGCGTGCGCCGCGATGACGTCGAGGGCTACCGGGGCATGCCCCGCCGGTCGGTCTTCATCCTGGATCGGAACCAGGTGGTGCGCTGGACCTGGGTGCGGTCCCAGGAGCAGCCGCTGCCCGACTTCGACGTCGTGATCGCCGAGGCTAAGAAGGTGGCCGCCGGCTGACCAGGGTCCCGGCGATCAGGTCGTGCAGGGCCTGCTTGCGCTCGGTGAAGACGATCATCAGGAAGCCGATCCCGAGCATCAGGAACGACAGCAGCTTGGCCCAGTAACGCGCGTTGGCCCGCAGCCAGGAGAGGCGCGCGCCGGCGGCGTTGGTCACCCGCAGGCCGAGTGCGTGCTTGCCGACCGTTGCCTGCCACGCCGAGGCCTCCAGGAGCGTGAAGTAGAGCCAGGTCATGACCACGCCCAGGGCGTAGTAGGCGAAGCTGATCCAGCCGGGCACCCGGCTGGAGTAGTTGTCGAGGGTGCTGCCCGTGGCCAGGAGCAAGGCCAGCAGCACGAAGGTGATCAGGAAAACCACCGCCGCCCAGACCCCGACGCCGATCACGGTGTCCAGGAGGAAGGCGGCCAGCCGCCGCCAGAACCCCGCATAGGGTGAGGACTGCGCCGGCAGCGCGGCCGGCGGCCCGTAGTAGGCGTAGCCAGGCGGGACGTAGGGCGCCCCGGGCGCGTAGTAGGGCGGTGGTGGGGGCGGCGGCGGCATCGGCGCCGGCGCGTAGGGCGTGGGCCCGGGCCCCGCGGCCGCCGGCGGCGGAGGCATGGACGGCGGCTCTGGCGGGCCGGCGCCCGAGGCGGCGCGGGCGTGGTTCATGGCCACGTTGGCACCCAGGCCCTGGTCCAGCGTGCGCAGAGCGGCGGCCGCCGCGGCGTGCTGCTGCTCGCGCAGGCCGCCCAGCTCTCGGCGGGCCCAGTCGAACCACTCTGCATAGGTCCGGCGGCGGAGGTCGCCGGCGTCCGCCTGCGCGTGCCCGCCGCTGGTGAAGGAGCGCCGTGCGGCCTCGATGGCCTGCTCGCGGGTCCCACCCGACTCGGTGACCGCGGTGGCCGCGGCCGCGGCCGCATGGCAGACCGAGCTCTCGATGGAGAGGTTGCGCTTGGCCCAGACGTACCAGTCCGTGTACTCGCGATAGGCGTCGAAGTCGGGGCTGGAGGTGCTCACGCGATGGCCGCCAGGTGGCTGCGCAGGACCCGCCAGCTTTCCTGGGCGTCGGTGACCGAGATCTCCCTGAGCCGTAGCCGCTGGCCGGGCAGGAGCTGGGCGGCCAGCGGCAGCGCCGCGCGCGCCACGCCGGCGACGGCCGGGTAGCCGCCCGCGGTCTGGTGGTCGGCCATGAGCAGGATCGGCTGCCCCGACGCTGGCACCTGCACGCATCCGAAGGCCAGCCCGAACGAGATCAGCTCCTCGCCGCGCAGCTCCAGCGTCTCTCCCTGCAGCCGGTAGCCCATGCGGTCGGCCTCTCGCGTGACCTCCCACCAGGAGCCGAACAGGCGGCGCCGGGAAGCGGGCTGCAGGCGCTCGAAGTGGGGGCCGCGGACGGCCGACAGCTCGGGTTCGGTGTTGTACGCCGGGCGCCGAACCTCGGGCAGGTGGCGGCCGCTGATCGTGGGATGGGCCCGGTCGGCGGCCAGGCCCAGCTCGTCTCCGACGCGCAGCGGCCGGCCGCGGATGCCGCCGCGTCCGACCAGCTGGTAGGTGGCCACCGAGCCCAGCCAGCGATCCCCGGCCAGGCCGCCACCGACCGCCACGTAGGCCCGGGCGCCGGAGCGGCGGCCGGCGAAGGTCAGGCGGTCTCCGGGCGCCAGCCAGAAGGCGGTCCAGCCCGGCGCCTCGGCGCCGTTGAGGCGGGGCTGGAAGTCGGCGCCCGTCACGGCGATCAGGCAGCCTTCCAGCGCCACCAGGACGGGTCCGTCAAGCAGCGCCTCCAGCGCGCCGGCGCTCTCGGGGTTGCCGACCAACCGGTTGGCGGCGGCGATCGCGAAGCGGTCCATGGCCCCGCCCGGCGGCACCCCGGCCAGCCGGTGGCCGGGCCGGCCCAGGTCCTGGAGCGTGCAGTGCAGCCCGGGCTTCTCGACCCGGAGTACGGCGCCCGCCGTCAATTGCGCGCGAAGAACTTGACCCGGTCGCCGGCGCGCAGCAGCAGCGGGGGGTCGTGGTCGGGGATGAACATGGGCAGGTCGGTGCGCCCGATCAGGTGCCAGCCGCCTGGCGTGGGCAGCGGGTAGACGCCGGTCTGGGCGCCGGCCATGGCCACAGAGCCCGCCGGCACCTGGGTCCGGGGCACGCTGCGCCGGGGCAGGCGCAGGGGCTCCGGCAGCGGCCCCAGGTAGGCCCAGCCGGGGACGAAGCCGACCATGAAGACCCGGTAGGTCGGCGCGGCGTGCAGGCGGATCAGCTCGGCCACGCCCAGTCCCAGCGCCCGGGCGGACTCCTCCAGGTCGGGGCCGTCGTAGGTCACCGGGATCCGGTGCAGGCGGCCCGGGACGGGCGGCGCCGGCCGCGCCTTGACCAGGTTGCGCACGGTGGCCTGCAGCTGGGCCAGCGTGACCTGCTCGGGGTCGTAGTGGAGCGTGACCGACGCGTACCCGGGCACCGCCTCGCGCACGCCGCGGCGCTTGCGCAGGGCGGCGGCCAGTCCGATGGCGCGGGTGTTGAGCGCCGTGTCGACGCGGCGGCCGATCTCGACCAGGGCCGCGGCGTCACCCAGGGCGTGCAGGCGTGGTCCGCGGGGCGAGGCTCGCCGTGGCATATGCAGAGACAAGGATCGCGTAGAAGGCGCCGGGCAGGAAGCCGACGCAGAGCAGACCGAGCGCGGCGAAGCCCAGGAGCCAACCGGTGACGATGGCCACCGTGGCCAGGTTCCAGTCCAGGAAGCGCGCGCTCACGCGCCGGAAGGCGAGCACCGGATTGACGAGGTCGGAGAGGCGGCCGCTGAGGACGTAGGCCGCCAGGTTGGGCGGCACCAGCAGGAGCAGGGCCAGGCCCCAGGGCAGCGCCAGCAGCAGCGCGGCTGCGGTCAGGGCATAGGCGCGGTCGTAGAAGGCGTCTCGGGTCGGATGTAAAACGTTTGACATCGCGGTTCCGACCAAGCCGGCCAGGATCGCGAAGGGCAGGGTCAGGACCAGCACCCAGGCACAGGTCAGGACGCCGTCGCGCAGCAGCCGGAGGTCCAGGTGCGGGCCAGGCGGCGGCGCCTCCGGCTCGGCCAGGGCCGCACGGGTGGCCTGCACGGCATAGCCGAAGACCAGTACGAAGGTCAGCGGGAAGAGCAGCAGCAGCGGCAGACCAGCGAGCCAGGCCCGGGCCGAACCCCGGCGCAGGGGATAGGACAGTGCGTGGGCCGGGCTCAGGGCCGCAGCTCGCCGACCAGGTAGAGCGAGCCGCAGACGACGACCGTGCCCTCGGCACCGGCGCGGGCGCGCGCCTCGGCCAGCGCGTCCGGCGCCGGCTCCACGACGCGGCCGCCCGCGCCCCAGAGCGCGTTGAGCTCCGCCGGGTCGGCCGCCCGCGCTCCGGCCGAGGCCGCCCGCGTGAAAAGCACCGCAGCAGGCTCCAGCTGGCGCAGCTCGCGGAGCAGCCCGGGCAGGTCCTTGTCGGCCATGGCGCCGAAGACCACTACCGCTGCGGGCTCGGCCACCAGCAGCCGGCGGAGGTCTGCGACCAGGTGCCGCATGCCGTCGGGGTTGTGGCCGCCGTCCAGGACCACGCGGGGTGAGCGCGCGACCACCTCCAGCCGCCCCGGCCAGCGGGTGGCGGCCAGGCCCGCCCGCACGGCCGCGGGCTCGGCATCGCCCAGCGAGTCGGCGGCGGCCACGGCCAGCGCCGCGTTCGCGGGCTGGAAGGAGCCGGCCAGCGGCACCCGAAGACCCTGGTACTGGAAGCCCGGCCCACTCAGATCGACCTCCGACCCCTCCCAGCCGCGCCAGCGCCAGCTCATCTCCAGCTCCCGGCCCAGGCGCCAGAGGGTGGCGCCGACCTCGCGGCAGCGCGCCTCAACCACGCCCAGGGCGGTTCCCTCGGCCGCCGTCAGGCAGAGATCGCCCGGCTTGACGATGGCCGCCTTCTCGGCCGCGATCGCCTCCACGCTGTCGCCCAGGTGGCGTGTGTGGTCGAGGGCGACGTTGGTGACCACCGCCACGCCCAGGTCGAGCACGTTGGTGGTGTCCAGGCGGCCGCCCATCCCGATCTCGATCACGAGCCGATCCACTCGGGGTCCCAGCCAGCTCAGGGCTAGGGCGGTCAGGATCTCGAACTCGGTGGGCTCACCCAGCCGCGCCGCCACGGTTTGCAGCGCGGGCTCGATGGCTTCCAGGGCCGCCGCGAAGTCGGCCTCCTGGATGGGCACGCCGTTCACCTGCACCCGCTCCGTGTAGGACTTGAGGTGGGGGCTGGGCATGGTGCCGGCGCGCCGGCCGTGCGCTGCCAGGATGGAGGCCAGGAAGGCGCAAGTGGAGCCCTTGCCGTTGGTCCCGGTGACCAGTGCCCCCCGCAGGCCGGCCTCCGGATGGCCGAGCTCGTCGAGCAGGGCCTGCATGCGCTCGAGGCCCATCTTGACCCGGAATCGGCCAGGGGCCGAGATCCGGGCCACCGCTGCGTCAAACGGGGTTATGACGCGCGCGCTTCCTCCGCGGCCAGCGTGTTGGCCATCAGCATGGCTCGCGTCATCAGGCCGACCCCGCCCGGCACGGGCGTGATCCAACCCGCCACCTCGGCCACCGCCTGGTCGACGTCCCCCACGACCTTGCCCTCCACCCGGTTCACCCCCACGTCTACCACCGCCGCCCCGGGGCGCACCATGTCCGGCCTCACGAAATGGGGCCGGCCCAGCGCCGCCACCAGCACCTCGGCCTCGCGTGTGATGGCGGCCAGGTCGGGAGTGCGGCTGTGGCAGATGGTGACAGTGGCGTGCCGCTGCAGCAGCATCAGCGCCACCGGCTTGCCGACGATGTTGCTGCGGCCCACCACCACCGCACGGCGGCCGTCCAGCTCGACGCCGGCGTGGTCCAGCATCCGCAGCACGCCGGCCGGCGTACAGGGGCGCAGTCCCGGCTGTCCCAGCAGCAGGCGACCGGCGCTGATGGGGTGAAAGCCGTCGACGTCGCGGTCGGGATCGATCGCCTCCACGACGGCATGCAGGTCCACCTGCGCCGGCAGCGGCTGCTGGACGAGGATCCCGCTCACCGCCGGCCGGGCGTTGAGCGAGCGGACCAGCTGCAGCACGGCGGCGGTGCTGGCGTCGTCCGGGAGCCGGTGGTCGGAGCTGGCGATGCCCACGCGCTCGGCGTCCTGGTGCTTGCCGCGTACGTAGATCTCGGAGGCCGGGTTGTGGCCGACCAGCACCACCGCCAGGTGGGGCCGGCTGAGCCCCGCCTCCAGCCGGCCGCGCACGCGCGCAGCGACCTCGTCGAGCACGCTGTCGGCCACCTCGCGCCCGCGGATCACGGTGGCGCTCATTCGATTCCGAGCTCCTTGCGCGCCGCGGCCTCCGCGGAGCGGGCAACCAGGCGCACGTCGGCTCCCGCCTCATGGGCGAGCTTGCGCACGTCCTCGTACTCGGCGGTGACATCGATCGGCCGGCCCGCGTTTTCTTTGACCTTGACGCGTGCAGAGCCCCAGCGCGTCATCACGTTCATGACGCGGCGTCCCGAAATGACGCGCTCGACGTGGCTGATGCGCAGGCCCAGCGTCGTGCTGCGCTCCAGCAGCGCCGCGGCCATCGCGTACTGGCGGTCCGGCTCGCAGATCAGCGTCAGCGCGTGGCCGGGGCGCCCCTTCTTCATGAGGATCGGCGTGACGCTCACGTCCAGCGCCCCAGCGGCCATCAGGTCCTCCAGGAGCGCGGCCACCAGGACCGGCGACATGTCGTCCAGGTTGGTCTCCAGCACGGCCACCGTCGCGGCTTCGCGGACGGGCTGGCCCAGCCAGACGCAGAGCGCGTTGCCGGGATCCGGCCGGCCGCCCAGCCCATAGCCCACGCGGTCGACGCGCATCGCCGGCCGCTCGAAGCGCGCCGCGGCCGCCAGCAGGGCCGCGCCGGTGGGGGTCACCAGCTCCACGCCGCGGCCGTCCGGCTCCAGGACCGCGCCGCTGCCCTCCAGCACGCGCAGCGCAGCGGGCGGGGGAAGCGGCAGCTCGCCGGCCAGGCCGCGCGGCGCGGGCAGCGGCCCGGCGTACACGGCTTCCACGCCCAGCGATTCCAGCAGCCAGAAGCTGCCCACCAGGTCGACCAGGGTGTCCGCGCCGCCCAGCTCGTGCAGGTGCAGCTCCTCCATCGGCTGGCCGTGGATGCGCGATTCGGCGACGCCCAGGCGGCGGATGGCGTCCAGCGCCAGCTCGCGCGCCCGCTCGGGGGCGGCGTGGGCGCGCTCGACGGCCGCCAGCAGGTCGGGCACGCTGCGGGAGGGGCCCTCGCCGACCTCGACCAGCACCCGGGTGCCGCCCAGGTGCCCGCGCTCCTCCTGCCGGGCCTTGACCTTGACCTCGGACTCCAGGCCCAGCGCCGCCACCGCCTGCTCCAGCACGCCGACCTGGCCGCCGGCGTCGATCAGAGCGCCCAGCGCCATGTCGCCGGAGATGCCGCTGAAGCAGTCGAAGTAGGCGATCGTCATGGGCGCGCCCTGGTCAGCTCGACGCCGAAGGCCCTGAACTCCCCCTCCAGCGGCGGGCGCTTGCGCACGCGCACGGTCGCGCGGTCGACGCGCGGCAGCTCCAGGAGGCGGCCGGCGATGCGCTCGGCTACCGACTCCAGCAGATGGCAGGGCTCGCCTTCGACGACCTCCCGCACCAGCTCGTAGGCGCGCGCGTAGTTGACGGTGTCCTCCAGGCGGTCGCTGCGGCCGGCGGCCCGGAGGTCGCCTTCCAGCTCCACGTCCACCGTGAAGCGCGCACCCAGCTCGCGCTCGGCGGGGAAGACGCCGTGGCGCCCAAAGAAGGCCATGCCCTCCATCAGAATCCGGTCCACGACCGCAAGCCTAGCCGGTGCCCCGTCTCCCCCCACTCAAGGCGTCATGCGCATAGCTGCCGATCACGGCGCTGAGGATGCCCACGCCGACTCCGATCACGAAATAGCCCGTCCAGCCCAGGAGATCGCGCACCAGCAGGTCATAGCCGGACAGGCCCAGGATGGCCGCCAGGATCAGCCAGATCAGGCGCGCGATGTCCCCACCCCAACCCTCCCCTAGGGGGAGGGGGACGCGGAGGGCCGGCCGCGGCCGCCGCTCGGCAGCGCGGCCACGATGCTCACGCTGGTGGCGCTGACCGTGCCGTCCGCGCCGGGCTGGCCGCCCACGGCCACGTTCACGCCCGGCTGGAGGTCGGCGGACGCGCCGGCGACGGTCTTGGTGATGGCCGTCTCGGCGCTGAGCTGGACCTTGGTGTCCTCGCCCGTGTTCGGGTTGTGGATCGTGATCACGTTTCCGCTCACGGCGGTGATCTGGCCGACCGTGCCGCGGCCGCCGAAGCCGCCCGTGAACCCGCCGTTACCGCCGTTGCCGCCGTTCCCGCCATTGCCCCGGGTCGCGGCCGAGGCCGCCGGGGCCGGCGACGCGAAGCTGATGTTGGCCGCCTGCGGGGAGGTGCCACCGGTCTTCGACTGCGAATACTTGAAGCCGGAGTAGAAGCCGCCCAGGACGGCGATCACGACCACCAGCGCCACGGTCAGGTTCCTCATTACTCGTACCTCAATGCTTCGATGGGATGGAGGGCCGCGGCCCGGTTGGCGGGATAGATGCCGAAGAAGAGCCCGATCCCCACCGACACGCCGAAGGCAAGGAGGACCGAGGGGCCGGAGACGACCGGCGCGGGCAGGCTGCTCAGCGGCCCGCTGGCGCCCAGCGAGATCGAGCCGACCCACAACGAGAGTCCGATGCCGACCAGGATCCCGAGCAGGCCGCCCAGGCCGGACAGCACCATCGACTCGATCAGGAACTGGAGCAGGATGTCGCTCCGGCGGGCGCCGATGGCCTTCCGGATCCCGATCTCTCGAGTCCGCTCGGTGACGGTCACCAGCATGATGTTCATGATCCCGATGCCGCCCACCACCAGGGAGATGGCGGCGATCGAGCCCAGGAGGATGGTCAGCGTCTGCGTGATCTGGCCGACCGTGTTGAGGATGTCCTGCTGGCTCTGGGTCGTGAAGTCGGCCTGTGTGGGATCGCCGATGTTGTGGCGGTTGAGCAGGACCTGCGTGGCCTCCTGCTGAGCCGCCTGCACGGTGCCGGAGTCGGTGGCCTCGATGACGATCTGGTTGATGTTGCGGCCCCGCCCGCCGGACAGGTAGGCCCAGGCCGAGGTGATGGGGACCACGGCCACGTTGTCCTGGTTGCCGAGGCCCTGCGACCCCTTGGGCGCGAAGGTGCCGACCACGCGGAAGGACTGGCGGTTGATCTTGATGGTCTGGCCGACGGGGTCCTGGCCGTTGAAGAGGTTGTCGATCACGGTCTGGCCGACCACCACCACCTTGGCGTCGGCGTTGACGTCGTCGGCCGTGAACATGGCGCCGCTGGCGATCTGGTAGTTCCGCACCTGGGCGAAGTCCTGGGTGCTGCCGGTGGTCTGCGCGAACCAGTTCTGGTTCTGCCAGGTCATGTTGCCGGCGGCGTTGGTGACCGGGATGGCGGTCACGATGTCGGGCGCCTGGCTCTTGTCCTTGAGCGCGTCGACATCGGCCTGGGTGAGCGTCGAGCCGCTGCCAAAGCCCTGCGAGACGCCGCCCGTGCCGCGCGCCGCGGCCGGGTAGATGTAGACGATGTTGGAGCCCAGCGCCTGCACCTGGTTCTGGACCTGCACGGAGGCGCCGTTGCCGAAGGCGACCAGCAGGATCACCGCGCCCACGCCGATCAGGATCCCGAGCATGGTCAGCCCCGAGCGCAGGCGGTTGGAGAGCAGGCCGGACCAGGCCAGGCGGAGCGCTTCGTAGACGTTCATCGCGCGGCCTCCACGGCCTGCGGCTGGTCGCTGACGATCAGCCCGTCACGGAGCCGGACGACACGCCCCGCGAAGGCCGCGATATCCGGTTCGTGCGTGATCAGGACGATCGTCCGGCCCTCCTCGTTGAGCCGCGTGAGGAGGCGCAGGATCTCCAGGCTGGACTCCGTGTCCAGGTTGCCCGTGGGCTCGTCGGCGAGCAGGATCGCCGGCTCGGTCACCAGCGCCCGCGCGATCGCCACCCGCTGCTGCTGGCCGCCCGAGAGCTCGGTCGGCTGGTGGCTGGCGCGGTCGGCCAGGCCGACCATGGCCAGCGCCTCCAGCGCGCGCTGCCGCCGGCCCTGGCCCTGGTTGGCGTAGATCAGCGGCATCTCCACGTTGTGCAGCGCCGTGGAGCGCGGGATCAGGTTGAAGGATTGGAAGACGAAGCCGATCTTGCGATTGCGCACCGCGGCCAGCTGTGAATCGCTGAGGTCGCGCACGTCGACCCCGTCCAGGATGTAGGTCCCGGCGGTGGGCAGGTCGAGGCAGCCGATCAGGTTCATCAGGGTCGACTTGCCGGAGCCCGAGGCGCCCATGATGGCCACGAACTCGCCGGCGCGCACCTCGAGGTCGATGCCGCGCAGCGCGTGCACCTCGATGCTGCCCATCCGGTAGACCTTGGTGATCCCGCTCAGCGAGATCATCACGTCCGGGGGTGCCGTCATCCGGGGTCCCCGCAAAATCGGAGATTTTGTGGGGTGGTCATCCTCCGAAGCCGCCCCCGATGCGCACGTTGCCGCCACCGGTGCCGCGGCCGGCGTTGCCGCTGGTGGTGCCGGCGCGCAGCTGCGGCAGCACGACCCGATCCCCGGCGCTGAGGCCGCCGGTGATCTCGGTGCTGCTGTCGCCGGCGATGCCCAGCGTCACCGGCGTGCGCACCTGCTTGCCGCCGGCCTGCAGCACGGTGACGAAGGCGCGGTTGCCGATGCGCGTGATCGCCGAGTTGGGCACCACGAGCACGTTGCTGGCCTGCGCCACCACCACGGTGACGTTGGCGGTCTGGCCGGAGCGGATGCGGCTGTCGGTCTGCTCCAGTGTCAGGGTGGTGTTGTAGTTGACGACGTTGGAGACCACGGTCGCGGCGGCCGCCGTCGCCAGCACGTGGGAGGGCACGGTGAGGCCCTGCACGGCGTCGAAGCTGACGCTGGCCGCCTGCCCCGCCGCCACCCGGCCGGCGTCGGCCTCGGCGAAGGGCACCACGACCTGGAAGGCCAGGTCGTTGCTGATCACGGCGAACGCGGAGCCGCCGCTGCTGGCGCTGCTGGAGCTGCTGGAGGAGGAGGGCGCGGGCGCGAGGGTGCCCGGGGCCAGGGAGGTGGTGCCGCCGGAGGCGCTCACGTACTCGCCGACCTGGCCGCTGAGGCTGTTGATGACGCCGTCCATGGGCGCGGTCAGGGTGGCCTGGTCGAGGTTGAGCTGGGCCGTGTCCACGGCCGCCTGGGCGCTCTGAATCGCCGCCTGCTGGGCCGCGATCGTGCTCGGGCGCGAGGAGGTCTGGGAGCTAAGGGAGTCCTGGGCGCTCGTGATGGCGTTGAGCGCCAGGTTGAGCGAGCGCTGGCCGTTGAGCTGGTCGATCGCGATCTTGGAGTTGTCGGCGTTCACCTTGGCCTGGTCGGCGGCGACCTTCGAGGAGTCGCCGTTGGTGGCGGCGGTGTCGGCGCTGACACGCGCCTGGTCGGCGCTGACCGCGGCGCGGTCCGCGGCGACGTTGGCTGCGTCGGCGGTGCACGCCGGCGTGCTCGGGTTGGCAAAGCAGTTGTCAGCGGTGAACTTGGCTTCGTCCGTCACCAGCTTGCCCTGGTCGGTAGTCAGCTGTGTCTGGTCGAACTTGTACGTCGCGTTGTTCTGCAGCGCGGCGTTGTCGGCGTTGTATTGCGCCTGGTCGCTGTTCAGCTGCGCCTGGTCGGCGGCCAGCTGCGCCTGGTCCTGCGCGTTGGTCAGGTTCACCTGGTTGAGGGTGTCGTTGTAGGACGTGCGCGCGATGTCCAGCGCGTGCTGGGCCTGCACCAGCGTGGTGCCGTTCTCGGTGTTGGCGAGGTTGGCCTGCGCGGTGGTCAGGTTGGCGTTGGCCTGGTCGAGCGCGATCTGCAGCGCGCGGGTGTCGATCTTGGCCAGGACCTGTCCCTTGCTCACGTGGTCGCCGACCTTGACGTCGACCTCGGTCAGCTGCCCGGCGCTGCGGAAGCCCACGTTGATCTGCTGCGCCGGCACCACCGAGCCCGTGCCCGTCACCCGCGAGCGCACGGTGCCGCGGGTGACCGCGGCCGTGCGCACGGCGGCCAGGGTGGTGCTGGGCGGGAAGAACACGTCGCGCCCGATCAGCCCGGCCAGGGCGAGCGCGATCAGGCCCAGCCCCGCGACCGCCACGTACTGGTTGCGGTTGGGCGAGCGGAACGCCTGGATGACGTTGTCATGCGGCTGGATCACTGTTTCAGGCCTCCTCAGCGGATGAGTTTTGGGTGTTCCAACGCAGCGCCTCCAGGCTCCAGCCTTGAGCGGAGCCGAAGCGGCTGCTGGCGGCCAGCCCCAGCCCGACCAGGGCGGCGGCCGCGCCGAAAAGCCAGCCCAGATATGGGACCAGGGCGGCGTCGACGATGATCAGGATCCCGACCAGGGCGGCCAGGAGGGGGTGGGCGGCGCCCAGCCGGGAGACCAGGCGGCGGCCGCCGTACAGGCCCAGGCTGGCGACCCCGAAGGCCACGGCCAGGGCCGCCGCCAGCCAGAGCAGGGGCGCGATGCCGATCAGCAGGAAGGTGTAGCGGAAGAGCAGCGTCAGCGCGCCCACCAGCAGGGCCGCGGCGGCGCCGGCGGCGTAGGCGCGGGTCAGCCCGTGCGGCGCCTCCAGCCGCTCGACCGCCACCCGGACCCGGTCGGGGACGGCGACCAGGGCGGCCAGGCAGAGCATCAGGACCACCACGGCGGTGGCGACCACGCTGCCGTAGCCGAAGTCGAGCTGGGCGTCGCGGAAGCCGAGGCCGAAGCCCACGCGGGGAAGCGGTCCGGGCACCGCGGGCCGGCCATCGGCCAGCAGGCGGATGGGCTCGGGCTGCGGCAGCAGGGGCCGGATGACCGCCGCATCGGCCACGGCCAGCAGCGCGCCCACGACGAGTAGGCCGGCGAGCACCAGCGGCCAGATCCAGCGCTTGGGCATGGTTGCTAGACCAGTCGCCGCCGGCCGCTGCGCGAGAGCAGCGCCAGGTGCGCGGCGCTGCAGGCGATCAGCCCGACCAGGCCCAGGAACAGGAAGAGGTCCCCGGGCACGGGGACCGGCGTCGAGCGGCTCGACCCCAGCAGCCAGCCGGCGTCGCGCAGGGCGCCGCCGGCAGCGGTGGCCAGCCCGGCGAAGCCCGAGAGCTGGACCAGGATCAGGCAGCCGAGGACCAGTTCCAGGGTGGCCAGCGCGAAGCTCAGCTCGGGGCGGCCGCGGGCGGCGCGCACCCGGGCCAGCACGGCCGGGGCCAGGTCGGGCGCCGCCGGTGCCGGGAGGGCGCGCAAGCGGGCCGGCAGCATCGCGGCCACGCGGTGCTGCTCGGCGCAGGCCGGGCAGGCGAGCAGGTGCGCGCGCAGCCCCTGGGCCGCCGGGGCCTCCAGGCGGCCGTCGACGTAGGCCTCCAGCCGGCCGCGGACTGACCGGCAGGTCACCAGGCGGCGGCCTCCACCAGCGACCGGCGCAGGCTGGCGCGGGCGCGGTGCATGCGCGACTTGAGGGCGGAGAGGGTGAGGCCGAGGGCGGCGGAGACTTCTTCCAGGGAGAGGCCCGAGTAGTAGTGCAGGACCAGGGCCAGGCGGCTCGAGGGTTCGAGCTCCAGCAGTGCCTCGCCCAGGCCGGCGGCTTCTGGCGGTTGTGCGTCCCCACCCCAACCCTCGCCGGAATCCGGAGAGGGCGTCCGGGCGTTCCGCCGGATGTAGTTCAGGGAGACGTTGGCGGCCAGCTTCCAGAACCAGGGCTCGAAGGCGCGCGCAGTGTCGTAGCGATCGAGCGCCCGGTAGAGGCGGACGAAGATCTCCTGGGCCAGGTCCTGGGCCTCGTCGGGGTCGTGGAGGTGCTGATAGGCGAAGCCGTGCACGCGGCGCTGGTAGCGCCTGATCAGGGCTTCGAAGGCGCGATCGTCTCCGCCCGTCGCCAGGCGCGCCAGCGCCTCGCTCGAGTCCTCGACCGCCGGCCGCACGCGGCCGAGGGCCACCACCGCCCCACTCACGCAAGGCATTACACGGTTTGGGACCGGCTGAGTTGCACCCCGGTTGTTAACGTTTTGTCAGAGCGGGGGCCACTTCAGCCGGGCGTAGAGATCCAGGGCAGGCGCCAGGACCCGGGTCAGCGAGCCCGTCAGCACCAGCACCCCCATCCCCACCAGGAGCAGGCCCCCGATCACATCGATCGGGGTGGCGTGGCGACGCAGCCAGCCGGAAACCCCGGCGAAACGCTCCAGCGAAGCAGCCGCCAGCAGGAAAGGGATCCCCAGCCCCAGCGAATAGATCAGCAGCAGCAGCGCGCCGCGCAGGGCGCTGGCCTGGACGCTGGCCATGGTCAGGATGGCGCCTAGCACGGGCCCGATGCAGGGCGTCCACCCGAAGGCGAAGGCGACGCCCAGGAAGAGCGCACCCGCCGGCCCCGGCCGCACCCGTTGCAGCAGGGGACGGCCCTCGCGCATCAGCAGGGGCAGGCGCACCAGGCCGATCACGAACAGCCCCAGGACGATGATCAGGACTCCGGCCAGGCGGTCGAGCAAGTCTCTCTGAGGCCCGGTCAGCAGCGAGCTGGCCGACGCCGCGGCCCAGCCCAGGGCGGTGAACACGAAGGCGAAGCCGAGCACGAAGAGCGTGGCCGCCAGCCGCGTCCGGCCGCGGCCGGCGCTGACGCCGGACATGAAGCCCAGGTAGCCGGGCACCAGGGGCAGGGCGCAAGGCGAGCTGAAGGAGAGGATCCCGGCGGCCAGCGCCAGCAGCGGGGCCAGCGCGTCGGGGCCGATCACCGTCGAAATCTAGCCCGACCCGCGGCTGCTCTGCGCCTTATACTCCGTCCGGAGTATTTCGTGAAGGATAAACGAGAACCGCGGCTCACACCACTGGCCGTAGCCGTCGCCAGCCTGCTCGACGAGCGCCCCATGCACCCCTACGAGATGGCCAACGCCATGCGCCTGCGCCACATGCAGGAGGCGGTCAAGCTCAACTTCGGCTCGCTCTACCACACGGTCGAGCAGATGCAGAGGGTGGGGCTGATCGAGGCCAGCGGCACCGGCCGCGCCGGGCGCCGGCCGGAGCGCACCGTCTACCGGCTGACGCCGGGCGGCCGTGAGGCCTTCCGGGCCCGCCTGCGCGAGCTGCTGGCGGAGCCGGCCAAGGAATACAGCCAGTTCGACGCCGGGTTGGCTTTCATGCACCACCTCGACCAGGCCGATGCCGCGGCGCTCCTGCGGCAGCGGGTGGACGCCCAGGAGGGGGTGATCGCCGAGACCGATCGCCACCTGGCCATGCTGGCCCGGGGCGGGCTGGCGCGGCTGTGCACGGTCGAGGTGGAGCATGCCCAGGCTTTGCGCCGGGCGGAGATCGAGTGGCTGCAAACCCTGATCGAGGAGATCGAGACGGGACGGTTGGAGTGGTTCGCGGGCATCCGCGAGCCGGTGCGGATGGAGGTGGTCAGCTCATGAGCAAGTTGCGCGCGAATCCCTGGGCGGTGCTGGTGGTGCTGAGCCTCGGCTTCTTCATGATCCTGCTCGACACCACGATCGTGAACATCGCGGTGCCCAGCATCCTGAGCGACCTCAACACCTCGCTCGACCAGATCCTCTGGGTCCTGAACGCCTACATCCTGGTCTACGCCGTGCTCCTGATCACGGCCGGGCGGCTGGGCGACCTCTGGAGTCCCAAGTACATGTTCATCTCCGGGCTGGCGGTCTTCACCCTGGCCTCGATGGCCTGCGGCGCCGCGCAGACCGCCAACCAGCTGATCGCCTTTCGGATCGTCCAGGGCATCGGCGGCGCCATGCTGACGCCGCAGACCCTGACCATCATCACGAGCATCTTCGAGCCCACCAAGCGGGGCGCCGCCTTCGGCGTCTGGGGCGGGGTGGCCGGGATCGCGGCGCTGACCGGGCCGACCCTGGGCGGCGCCCTCGTGACCTGGGTGAACTGGCGCTGGATCTTCTACGTCAACGTCCCGATCGGGATCTTCACGATCGTCGCCGCGGCTTTGATCATCCCCAACCTCAGGCCCGGGCGCCGCCATGGCTTCGACATAGTCGGCGTGCTGCTGGCGACCGGCGGCCTGTTCCTGATCACCTTCGGCCTGATCGAAGGCCAGAAGTACGACTGGGGCACGGTGACCGACGTCATCAGCATCCCGCTGATCCTGGCCGCGGGCGTGGTGCTGGTGGTGCTCTTCTTCGTCTGGGAGGCGTTCCAGACCGAGCCCCTGATCCCGCTCTCGCTCTTCAGAGACCGCAACTACAGCCTGATGAACTTCACGACCGCGGCGGTGGCCTTCGGGATGCTGGGGATGTTCCTGCCGGTCACCATCTTCCTGCAGTCGGTGCTCGGCTTCTCGGCGATCAAGGCCGGGCTGACCTTCCTGCCCATGAGCCTGATCTCGATGCCGGTGGCGCCCTTCGCCGGCCGGCTGGTTGACCGCATCGGCGGCAAGTACATCCTGCTCTTCGGGCTCACCATGTTCTCGATCGGCTTCGGGCTGATCGATCTGGTCGCTTCGATCAGCTCGGACTGGTACACCTTCGCCCTGCCGGCGATGGTGGCCGGAGTGGGGCTCGGCTGCACCTTCGCGCCCATGGTCACGGTCGCCATGCGCAACATCGAGCCCCGGATGGCGGGCGCCGCCTCCGGTGTCTTCAACACCACCCGCCAGCTGGGCGGCGTGCTGGGCAGCGCGGTGATCGGTGCCGTGCTCCAGAACCGGCTGGCCACGGCCCTCCACGACCAGGCGGTGGCGCGCTCGACCGCACTACCGGCCCAGTTCCGGCAGCGCTTCATCGACGGCTTCAGCCAGGCCGCCAAGTCAGGCTTTCAGGTCGGCCGCGGCCAGACCGGCGGGGCCAATCTGCCGTCCGGCCTGCCGCCGCAGGTCGCACACCAGCTGCAGCAGATCTCGCACGACGTCTTCGCCTATGGGTTCATCGACGCCATGCGCCCGACGCTGCTGGTGGGCGTGCTGGTGCTCGGCCTGGCAGCCCTCAGCTGCCTGGGCATCAAGAGGCGCCGCCGCGAGCCGCAGCCGACTGCCGAGAGGGAAGTCGCCGCGGCCTAGCGCCTTAGGCTTTCTGCCATGCGCGAGGGCTTCCTGGAGCGCGAGGGTGTCCGCCTGCACTGGGTGGAGTGGGCGCCCCAGCGGCCGGACGAGGACGACGGAGTCGCCATCTTCGCCCTGCACGGGCTGAGCTCCAACGCGCTCTTCTGGGGCCGGCTGGCCGAGCGGCTGCCCCAGCGCCGCTTGGTCGCCCTCGACCAGCGCTCCCACGGCTCGAGCGCGGCCCCGCCAACCGGTTACCGGATGGAGGACCTGACCTCGGACGCGCTCTTCGCGATGAGCTCGCTGGGCCTGGAACGGCCGGTCGTGATCGGGCACTCCTGGGGCGGGTCGGTCGCACTCGACTTGGCCGCCACCCACCCGGACGAGGTGGCCGGGCTGGGGCTGATCGACAGCCCGATCCTGCCCCTGGCCGAACGCCTGAGCTGGGACCAGGCGGCGCAGGTCATGCAGCCGCCGCTGCCCCGCTACGCCGGCCTGGAAGAGGCCTATGCGGTGAGCGCACGTTACCTGGGCCCGGCCTGGGGCCAGGACCTGGAGCCCTTCGTGGCCGCCGCCCACCGCCAGGACGGGGACGCCTGGGTCCTCACGCTCAGCTCCGAGGTGCGGCTGCAGATCCTGAAGCAGCTCTTCGCCTTCCAGCCGGAGCTGCTCTTCGACCGCGTC
This sequence comes from Candidatus Dormiibacterota bacterium, assembly GCA_036378695.1. Lineage (GTDB taxonomy): Bacteria > Chloroflexota > Dormibacteria > Dormibacterales > Dormibacteraceae > CF-28. The sequence continues at coordinate 11,572 of DASUVY010000092.1, read as the reverse complement.
GCCGGCCTGCCGGTGCTGCTGGCGCTGGCCGGCGCCGACGCCGGGTTCAGGGCCTGGAAGGAGCAGGGGGCGGGCAGGCTGCGGGCGGCCATCCCGGACGCCGACGTGCGCTGGTACGACTCCCAGCACGACATCCCGCTGATCGTGCCGGCCGAGCTGGCCATGGCCGTCGAGCGGCTCTGCCTGCGCGCCGCCTGGCGCGAGATCGCGCGCGAGGCGGCGGGCCTGGGCGGGGACTGGTTGGCGCCGTCGGGATTCGCCGAGTGGTCGGCCAAGGACCTGCTGGCGCACCTCTCGAGCACCCAGGCCGCCATGGCGCCGCTGCTCGACCTGGCGCCCGCGCGGCCGGGCGCCGAGCCTTTCGACGCCGACCGCTGGAACGCCTCCCAGGTCCGCAAGCGCAAGGAAGTCCCCGCGGCCGAGCTGGTCGCGGAGGTCGCCCGCGGCAGCGCGGCCCTGGACACCGCTCTGCTCACGGCCGATCTCGAGGCCCCGATGCCGGCCGGCAGTGAGGTCGGCCGCACGATCGCTTCGGCCATGCGGGCCATGGCCCGCCATCAGCGCGACCACCTGGGCGAGCTCCGCGCCGCCCTGGGCGCGGAGCCCGCCCGAACTTAGGGCCGGCAGCCGACTGGTGGACCAATCCGCCAGGTGGGCACGTTGGACCGCCTGAAAGGTGGACCAATCGCGCGGAGCCCGCGGTCCGCTCAACTCCCCTCGAGCGAACGGACGGTGCGCCGCACCCAGGCCAGCGCCCCGCCGATCGCAGTCACAGCCAGAACGGGCGCGAAGACTGGGGAGGGGGAGGAGCCGGTGACCCCATTCCAGAAGCCGATGGCGACGGCTGCAGCCACCAGGCCGGCCGCCACGGCCAGCCCTGAGTTGATGCCGGGATCGAACCGAGTCGGATCGACGTACCTGCCGTCAATCTGCGGCCACCATCCACCCACGTCGCGCCGGAAGTGGAAACCCAGGGCTATCAGCAGCGCGCCGACTAGCGCGGTGGCCGGCGCGGCCAGATCCCAGGCCAGGGCGTCGTCGAAGAGCAGATCGCCATCGGTGGTGTGGATCGCGACGGGACGGCCGGCGACCACCTTCACCTCCACCTGCTCACCCCGGCGCAGCTTCAGGAAAACCGGAGTGCGATTGGTGATGACCTCGGTCGTGGTGCTCCGGTAGGTGATGGTCGCGTAGAAGGTGGCGGGGCCGCGACCCGTGGCCGTCACTGTCGTGGAGTCGATCCGGCCCGGCACCACATCTGGCCTGGCGCCCAGCTCGAAGAGGAGCACCGGGAGGCCGGGCTGCATGTAATGGAACCAGAGCAGGAGGGTGGCGCCGAGCGCCAAGAGCCCGATCGCGACCACGCTGGCCGGGCGCGAGAACAGGCTGCTTATGGTGAAGCGATTAGGTCGCGGTCGCATCCAGCACGCGCAGGTGCCCGTCGTGCTCGAACGGCAGCGGCTCGGGCTCGCCCATGACCTCCAGGTCCAGCTCCCGGGCCTCGCCGAGCAGCGCCGGGCTGATCGCCATCACCTCCGTGTGCAGGGTGTCCTGGATCCAGGCCAGCCGCGTCTCCGCCGGCGGGCGGCCCACCGCGGTGACGGCGGCGCGCACGGCGTCGCGATCGTCCGCCAGGACCATGGGCAGGTGCGGGCGCTCGATGGCGATCTGGCCCGCGGTGAGCGCGTTTGTATACAGAGCCTCGAGGTCGACGCCGGCCAGGAGCCGGGCCGGCACGTAGTCGGCGTTGCCGATGCCCATGGCGTTGCCGTGGGACTGCGGGCTCAGCGCCATCACCGCGATGGCGTGGATCAGCGGCGTGCCCGATTCCGGCTGGCCCACGATCCGAAAGCGGCTGATGACGTTGGTGTCCATGCCGGTGCCGCTGATGTCCTTGCCCATGCGGTCGACCAGCAGCACGTCGATCTCCCGGAAGGGGAGGCGCGGCATCAGCTCGCGCGCCTTCGCCAGCAGCCGGCTCTCGGCGGCGGCGCCGACCTCGGCGGCGCTGAGGCCGCGCACGAGCGCCGTCTGGTCGCGCTGGTTCTCGACGATCGCCAGCGCGCCCAGGAGCAGCCCGCTGCGCTCGGCCAGGCGGGCGGACGCCGGCACCCGCTCGGTCAGCCCGGCGGCGCCGGCCGCGTGCATGACCTGCGCGCCCGGCTGCTTGCCCAGCCCGATCGCGCACATCTTGGCCGGGCCCGACTCGACCGGGCCCCGGAAGCTGGTGTGCGGCTTGACGCGCGCCACCAGGAAGACGGCGCCCGCCTCCACGGCCAGGCGGTCGGCGTGCCAGGGCACCCCGAGCAGCGCCTCGCCCACCACCACCGTCTCCATGGTCGCCCGCACCGGCGCGCCCACCCGCGCCTCGGTGATGCCGTACCCCGCCAGCACTTCCGCCTGGCCCTCGGCGGTGGCGGCGCCGTGGCTGCCCATGGCGGGCACGATGAAGGGCTGCCAGCCGCCCGCCTTAAGCGTGCCCACCACCGCGCGCACGATCTCCTCCAGGCCGGCGATGCCGCGGCTGCCCACGCCGACGGCCACCGGGCCGGGGGCGCGCCCAGAGGATCGCAGGACCCCGGCCACCTCCTCGCAGACCGCCTGGTCCAGGTCCTCCTGGCGCGGGGCCTCGACCGGCTGGCGCACCCGAACCACCGGCGGCAGCTCGGGCACCAGCAGGCGCTCGGCGAGTCTGCGCAGCATGGGCAGCAGCGGCTCCGGGTCCAAGGTGTTCATCTCAGGCGGCCACCACCTTCTTGCCCGGGTTGAAGAGGTTCTTGGCGTCGAAGGCCGCCTTGATGGCCAGCATCAGGCGCACCTCCTGAGGTCCGAACTGGCGGCCCAGCTGGGCGCGCTTGACGAGGCCCAGTCCGTGCTCGCCGGTCACCGTGCCGCCCAGCTCCAGCACGCCCGCAAAGATCAGCTCGGCGCCGCGGGCGGCGCGCGCCACCTGGTCGGCGTCGTCGGCGTTGATCAGGAAGGTGGCGTGCAGGTTGCCGTCGCCCGCGTGGCCCCAGCTGCAGGTGGGAAGGCCTACCTGGCGGCCGGCCGCCTCGCCCACCTCGAGGGCCTCCTCCAGCCGGTCGAAGGGCACCGCCACGTCCTCGGACATCTTGCCCCCGTGGACCCCCCGCACCGCGAAGCTGACACCGCCCCGCCAGCGCCAGAGGTCGCGCACGCCGCCGGCGGTGTCCACCGTGTCGACGCGCAGGGCGCCCTCGGCCAGCGCTTCCGCCAGGGCCGCCGCCAGCGCTTCGGCCTCGGCCCGGGTGCCGTCGGCCTCGCTGATAACCAGGAAGCGGGTGTCGTCCGGGAGGCCGCCCGGGAACGCCGCCGCGCTGGCCGCCACGGCGCCGGCGTCCAGGTATTCGAGGACCGCCGCCCGCAGGCCGAAACCGTACACGCGGCGCAGCGCGGCCACGCCGGCGTAGGTGCTGGGATAGCTCGCGACCAGCGGGATCTGGGCCTCGGGCATGGGGATCAGCTTGAGCCGGGCCGAGGTGATGATCCCGAGCGTGCCCTCGGAGCCGCAGAGAAGCGAGCCCAGGTCGTAGCCGGCCACGTCCTTGCGGGTGGCGCCGCCCCAGCGCACCAGCTCGCCGCCTCCGACCACGGCTTCCAGCCCGGTCAGCCAGTCCCGAGTGACGCCGTACTTGAAGCTGTGCGGGCCGCCCGCGTTGCAGGCCAGGTTGCCGCCGATCTGCGACTGCTCGGAGGCGCCGGGGTCGACAGGGAAGTAGAGGCCGGACTCGCGGGCCAGCCGGTGCAGGCGGCCGGTGGTCACGCCGGCGTCCAGGTGGACGCGCCAGAACTCGGGCTCCAGGGCCCGGACCCGGTCCAGCCGCTCCAGGCTCACCACCACGCCGCCCTGGGGCACGGCGCCGCCCGCGAAGCCGGTGCCACCGCCGCGCGGGACCATGGCGACGCCCCGCTCATAGCACCAGGCCACCACCGCCTGCAGCGCGGCCACGTCCGGGGGCGCCACCACCGCCTTGGCGCGGCCCGCCAGGCCCTGCATCTCCGTCGAGTCGTGCAGGTAGTCGGGCCCCTGGCGCAGCGCGTCCTCTCCGGCCAGCCGCGCCAGGTCGGCGGCCAGTTGAGAGCGGGGGGAGGACCCCCCTCGGTCGGGCCGGGCGGAGCCCTTCCCCCCGACCGCCCCCCCGGACGTCATTCGACCAGCGCGATCGGCCGGACCGGAGACCCCGTGGCGCCCTTCAGCTTGAGCGGCAGGCAGACCAGCGTGAACTCGCGGACGCCGTCGCGGGCCAGGTCCTCCAGGTACAGGTGCTCGAGGATGTGGATGCCCGACCGCGCCAGCAGGATCACGTGGCCGGGAAGCGTGGTGCCCGTGGCCGGGTCGGTCCCTTCCAGCCAATCCCAGGCCACGTTGTCGGCGCCCACCGCGCGCACCTTGAGGTCCGCCAGCCACTGCGAGACCTCGCCCGCCATGCCCGCCATGCGCAGGTACTCCGCGGGGCGGTCCCAGAGCGCGCCGCCGCCGGTGCGCACCAGCACCACGTCGCCCGCCCGCGGCTCGACGCCCTGCTTGGCGGCCGCGGCCTGGACCTCGCTCAGCGGCACCCAGCGCGCGGGCGCGCAGGGCGCCAGGTCGATGAGCACACCGCGAGCGATCAGCGGCTCCACGCTCTCGATGCCCAGCTCGGTGAAGCCCTGGCTGGTCTGCAGCCGCGGCTCGACACGCCGGCCGCCGAAGAGCGTGAGGTCCTCACCCTGGTGGCAGAGCGCGTCGATGTGAGTGCCGGTGTGGTCGCTGGCCGTGAGCACGCCCGAAGCGCCGGTGCGGCGGTCGTCGCCCAGCCGCTCGTGGCGGCGGTGGAGCAGGTAGCTGAAGCCGGGAGGCGTGTGCGCGGGGTGATTGGGCATGTTCCAGGTGCGCGGCTGCTCCAGGTCGTAGACGCGCGCGCGCGCCAGCGCTTCGAGGAGGGCTACAGCCGCCCCCCGCTCAGGCCGCGCAGGATGGCCAGGAAGAGGACCGCGCCCAGCACCGCGACCACGATGCTGCCCAGGAAGCCGAAGGTGGTGCCCTGGATGAAAAAGCTGACGATGAAGCCGCCCACGAAGGCGCCGATCACGCCCACCACGATGTCAGCGATGCAGCCCAGCCCGCGCCCGGCCACGATGCGGCCGGCGACGGCGCCGGCGATCAGGCCCACGACCAGCCAGGCCAGCAGGCTGCCGGGGTCCAGGTTGATGCTGCCGATGGCGGCGAGATGCACCAAAGGCGAGTTTAGGCCCTGGAGGTCTAGCGGCTCTTGCGGCGCGTGGCGGCGTCGTGCATCCGCCGGTTGATCAGCTCCATCTCGTCCTGAATCTTCTGGAGCCGGTGCCGGATCCGAACCAGGGCTACCCGGCCGTCCTCCAGCCTCTCGCGCCGGACGTGATCGTCGTCGTGATTAGGGACTTTCTCTTCTGGCAGTGCCATGCTGCGCCCACCTAACTTGACAGTCAGATTATCAAATTGTCCCCCAGCGGTCCAGCCGTCAGAGGCGGCTACTCGCCGGTAGCGCCTACTTTGGGCCCGAAATGCTCGGCGGCGCCGATCAGGGAGTCGATGTAGCGGTAGCGCTCGTACCGGCGTTCCAGCAGCGCGCGCGGGTCCTCCTCCAGCAGCGGCTGCAGCGACCGCACCAGCGCCGCATCCAGTGCCCGCGCGGCCGCGTCATAGTCGGTGTGGGCGCCCCCCGGCGGCTCGGGGATCACCTCCTCAACGACGCCCATGGCGAGCAGGTCGCGGGAGGTGATCTGCAGCTGCTCGGCGGCCTCCACCTTGCGCGCGTTGTCGCGCCAGACGATGGAGGCGGCAGCCTCCGGCGAAGCCACCGAGTAGATGGAGTTCTCCATCATCAGCACCCGGTCGGCCACGGCCAGCCCCAGGGCGCCGCCCGACCCGCCCTCGCCGATGATGCAGGCCAGCACAGGCACCGGGATGGTGAACCACTCCATGATGGCGCCCGCGATGGCGGCGGCGATTCCGCGCTCCTCGGCGCCCGCGCCCGGGTAGGCGCCGGGGGTGTCGACCAGGCAGACGATCGGAAAACCGAACTTGGCCGCCTGGTGCGCCAGCCGCAGCGCCTTGCGGTAGCCCTCGGGGTGCATCATCCCCCAGTTCCGGCGCAGGCGCTCGGTCAGGGTGCGGCCCTTCTGGTTGCCCATGAAGAGCGCCGTGCGCCCGTGCCAGGTGCCGACGCCGGCCACCAGTGCGGGGTCGTCCGCCGAGAGGCGGTCGCCGTGCAGCTCCACGAAGTCGGGGACCAGGCGGCTGACGTAGTCGCCGAAGTAGGGCCGGTCCTGGTGGCGGGCCGTTTCGACCAGCTGCCAGACCGACAGGGTGTCGGTCATCGATACAGCTCCAAAAGGTGGATCAGGCGGCGGCGGAGCTCGGTGCGCGGCACCACCATGTCGACCTGCCCGTGCGCGAGCTGGAACTCCGCGCTCTGGAAGCCTTTGGGCAGGTCGGCGTAGGTCGCCTGCTTGATGACGCGCGCGCCTGTGAAGCCGATGGCGGCGCCCGGTTCGGCGATGTTGAGGTCCGCCATCAAAGCCAAGGAGGCCGAGACGCCGCCGAACGTCGGGTCGGTGAGGATGCTGAAGAAAGGAGTGCGCGAGGCGTGCAACCGCCCCACCGCCCCATTGACCTTGGCCAGCTGCATCAGGGCCAGGACGCCCTCCTGCATGCGGGCGCCGCCCGAGGCGGTGACCAGCAGGTAGGGCACCCCGCTCGCCGCGGCCGCCTCCAGCCCGCGCGCCAGCCGCTCGCCGGCCACGATCGAGAGCGTGCCGCCCACGAAGCGGAAGTCGAAGACCGCCAGCCAGGCCGGCCGGTCCCCGATGGTGGCGGTGCCGGTGCGCACCGCCTCGTTGAGGCCGTCCTCGCGGGCGGCGTCGATCACGTCCTCGTAGGCCTTGGGCCGCTTCCAGTCGAGGAGGTCGTGGGGGCGGATGTCCGACCAGCGCTCCTGCCAGCTGCCTGGGTCCGCCAGCAAAGCGATCCAGGCGTCCGCGCCCATCCGGAAGTGGTGCCCGCAGGCGCACACGTAGGCGCCGGCCCGCAGCGACTCGACGTCCAGGCCTACGCCGCAGCCGGGGCAGTTGGTGGGCAGGGGGATCAGCGGCAGGCGCGGCTCAGGCGCTTGCTCCCGGGCGCGTTCTTGGATGGCCGCTATATCGAGAGACCTCCGTCCACGACCAGGGTGTGGCCGGTGATGAATCCCGCCCGCTGCGAGCAGAGGAAGGCCACGGCGGCGGCGATGTCCTCGACGGTGCCCTCGCGCTTGAGCGGAGTGGCCTCGACCACGGCCTGCATCATCTCCTCGGTCATCGACGAGCTGGTCAGCTCGGTGCGCACGTAGCCGGGCGCCACCGCGTTGACGGTGATGCTGCGCGAGCCGACCTCCTTGGCCATCGACTTGGTGAACGCGATCAGCCCCGCCTTGGCGGCGGCGTAGTTGGCCTGGCCGGCGTTGCCGGTGATGCCGACCACCGAGCTGATGTTCACGATCCGCCCCCAGCGCGCGCGCATCATGCCCATAAGCACGGCCTTGGTGGTGTGGAAGGCCGAGGTGAGGTCGGTGTCGAGGACATGGCGCCAGTCCTCCTCCTTCATGCGCAGGAGCAGGTTGTCGCGCACCGCGCCGGCGTTGTTGACCAGCACGTCGACCTGGCCCAGCGACTTGACCATCGCCGCCACCGCCGCCCCGTCGGAGACGTCGCACTGCACGGCCTCGCCGCCCACCTCGCCCGCGGTGGCCTCGGCGGCCGCCGCGTCGCCTCGGTAGTTGACGATGACGCGCGCGCCCATGCCCGCCAGCGCGGTCGAGATGGCTTTGCCGATGCCCTTGCCGCCGCCGGTGACGAGCGCCGTCTTGCCCTCCAGGTCCTGCGTCATGCGAAGTCCACGAAGAGCTCTTCGGCGTTCCAGGAGGTGACGCCGGGGATGTGCTTCTGAGCCAGGCTGGCGAGGACGCGGCCGGGGCCGAGCTCGACCACCGTCTGCACCTGCATGCGGCGCATCTGGACCATGGTCCGGGCCCAGTCCACCGGACGGAGCAGGTGGTTGGTCAGCTCCTGGCGCAGCGCGTCGACGGACGCGATAACCTCGCCGGTGGCGTTGGCCAGGATCGGGTAGGCGGGCATTGCGAAGGCCAGCCGGTCGAGGACCGCCGTGAAGGCGCGGCCGGCCGAGTCCATGAGGGGCGAGTGGGCGGGCAGTGGGATGGTCAGGATCAGGGCCCGGCGGGCGCCCGCGGCCAGGGCCAGGATCTCCGCCTCCTGCACCGCCGGGAGGTCGCCGGAGAGCACGAACTGGTTGTCGGCGTTGCGGTTGGCCATGTACAGGCGGCCCAGCGCCGAAGCCTCGGCGCGGATGCGCTCGACCTCGCTCTCCTCCAGGCCGACGATGGCGATCATGCCGCCGGGCCGGTCGGTCACGGCCTCGGCCATGATCCGGCCTCGCTCCTTGACCAGAAGCAGTGCCGTCTCCCAGCTGATGGAGCCCGCGGCGGCCAGCGCCGTGAACTCGCCCAGCGAGTGGCCGGCCATCACCTTGACCTGCTCCAGGCCGTAAGACTCGCGGTAGATCTCGTACGCCGCCCAGCACACCGTCATCACGCAGGGCTGCAGAATTTCGGTCCGGTTCAGCTCCTCGGCGGGGCCTTCGAAGCAGAGCCGGCGCACGGGCATGTCCAGCACCTGCTCGGCGCGCTCGAACACCCGGCGCGCGGCCGGGTAGCGGTCGTACAGCTTGCGGCCCATCCCCGGCTTCTGCACTCCCTGGCCAGGAAAGAGAAGCGCGATAGGACCTGAGAGAGTTACTCCCATTCGAGGAGACAGGCTCCCCAGGTGAGGCCGCTGCCGAAGCCCGCGATCAGCACCTTGTCGCCGCTCTTGATGCGGCCCTCCGCGAGCGCGTCGTGGAGCGCCAGCGGGATGGTGGCGGTCGAGGTGTTGCCGTACTCGTCGATGTTGCAGGCCACGCGGTCCATGGGCAGGCCGATCCGGCGGGCCGCGGCCTCGATGATGCGGCGGTTGGCCTGGTGCGGCACCCAGAGGTCGACGTCCTCGATCGCGATCCCCGCCTCCTCGGCGCAGGCATAGGCCTGGCGGATGAAGATGTCGACCGCGAACTTGAAGACGTCGGGTCCTTTCATGTCGATGGTGGGGTTGCCCTGGTGCGCCGCGTAGGCGCCCTTCTCGACGTCACCGGTGGTGATCTGGTCGTAGCCGCGCCCGTCTGAGCCGAGGCACCAGCTGAGGAAGCCGGCGCCGCGGCTGGCGGGGCGCAGGACGGCGGCCCCGGCGCCGTCGCCGAAGATCACGGCCGTGGTCCGGTAGTTCCAGTCCAGCATCCGGGTGAGCACCTCGGCGCCGATGACCAGCACCGTGTCCGCGCGGCCGCTGGAGACGTAGGCCTCCGCGGTGCCCAGGGCGTACACGAAGCCGGTGCAGGCGGCCAGCAGGTCCCAGGCCACCGCGCCCGGCACGCCCAGCTGGTCCTGCACGCGGCAGGCGACGCTGGGGAAGGGGCCGTCGGGGGTGGAGGTCGCGACCAGGATCATGTCCAGGTCCTCGGGCCGCACGCCGGCGTTGTCCAGCGCCCGGCGGGCGGCCACGGTGGCCAGCTCGAAGGTGGTGCTGCCCGGCTCGGCCACGTGCCGGCGCTTGATCCCCGTGCGCTCGGTGATCCAGGCGTCCGAGGTCTCCATCATCTTCTCGAGGTCGAGGTTGGTCAGGACCTGCTCGGGCGCGTGCACGCCCAAGCCGGCGATCGCCACCGGGCGGCCGCTCGACTTGAAGGTGCGCAGGGGTACGGCGTCGCTGCGGACCCGGGGGGCGGTGCGCAGAGCCATCGCCGCTAGGCCTCCGCCTTGTGGTTGGCGTGCGCCTCCAGGAAGTTCCAGAGGTCGCCCACGTTCTTCATGCCCTCGAGCGTCTCCTCGGGCAGCTCGACCTCGTACTTGTCCTCGACGGCCGCGATCAGCTCGACCAGGTCGAGGGAGTCGGCGGCCAGGTCACGCGCGAAGCTCTTGTCCATCTGCACGTCCTCGGCGTCGATGCCGAGGATCTCGGCGGCCATCTCCTGCAGCTCGTGAAAGTCCAGTTGTGCCATCGCTTTGCTCACCTCAGTTCAGTTCCGGCTTGCGGATCAGCAGCGTGGCGTTGTGGCCGCCGAATCCGAAGGAGTTGGACATCGCCACCGAGAGGTCCGCGCGCCGCGCCTTGTTCGGCACGTAGTCGAGGTCGCACTCGGGATCCTGGTTTTCGAGATTGATGGTGGGGGGCAGCACGCCCTCCTGCAGCGCCATCACACAGGCCGCCGCCTCCATGGCGCCGGCGGCACCCAGCAGGTGCGCGTGCACCGACTTGGTGGAGCTGACGGCGAGCTCGTGGGCGTGCTCGCCGAAGACGGCCTTGATGGCCTTGGTCTCGGCGATGTCGCCCAGCTTCGTCGAGGTGCCGTGGGCGTTGATGTAGCCGACCTCCTCCTTGGGCAGCCCGGACTTCTCCAGCGCGCGCCGCATGGCGCGACTGGCGCCCAGGCCCTCGGGGTGCGGGGCCGTGAAGTGGTACATGTCCGCGCTGGCGCCGTAGCCCACGATCTCGCCCTGGATGCGGGCGCCCCGGGCTTTGGCCAACTCCCAGTCCTCGAGCACGAACATCACGCCGCCCTCGCCCATGACGAACCCGTCGCGGCCCAGATCGAAGGGCCGGCAGGCGCGCTCGGGCTCGTCGTTGCGCTCGCTCACGGCCTTGATCTGGCAGAAGGCGCCCATGGTCAGAGGGGTGATGGTGGCCTCGGCGCCGCCGGCCAGCATGGCCTTGGCGTCGCCGCGCTTGATGATCTCGGCCGCCTCGCCGATGCCGTGGCCGGAGGAGGCGCAGGCGCTCACGATCGCGTAGTTGGGCCCGCCGGCCTGGGTGTGCATGGCGACGATCCCGGCCGCCATGTCCGCGATCATCATCGGGACGGTGAAGGGGGAGATCCGGCGCACGCCGCGCTCCATCAGCGCGGTGTGGCTCTTCTCGATCTCCTCCATGCCGCCGATGCCGCTGGAGACGATGACGCCCACAGCGTCGGGCTCCATCTCGCCCGGCTCGAGGCCGGATTGCCCGAGGGCCTGCCGGGCGGCGGCGAGCGCGAACTGGCAGTAGCGCCCGATGTTGCGCGCCGTCTTCCGGTCCATGTAGACCTCGGGGTCGAAGTCCTTCACCTCGGCCGCGATCGTGGTCGTGTAGGCGCTGGTGTCAAAGCGGGTGATCTGGCCCACTCCCGACACGCCCTCGACCAGGTTGGACCAGACCGTTTCCCGGTCGTTGCCGATGGGGGTGATGAAACCCAGGCCGGTGACGGCCACGCGGCGGCCGCTGCTTGCAGTCATTGCTCACAAGCGTACGGACCGGGTGTCCAATATTCCTCTGCTGAGAGGCTGAAAAAGCCGGGTCTGTTTTGGACGCCGTGTCCTAAAGCAAACGCCGCAGATCCAATGCGAGCTGAAGACGATGGCGGGTGGCGGGCGCATCCAGGTCGCTCCCCAGGAGCTCCTTGATCTTGCCC
>DASUVY010000091.1:0-17988 GCA_036378695.1 Candidatus Dormiibacterota bacterium | reverse complement strand
AACAGCAGTCCTATACTCGATCGATCCAGCCGACGGAGAGGAGATAGAACATGGCCATGCGCAAGTTTGCCTTCCTGGTCGTGCTCGGGGTGATGGCTGCGGCCTGCGGCAACAACAGCACCAGCAACCAGACCAGCAGCGGTCCCAAGCACGGCGGCACCCTCACGATCGCGATCGGGATCGACCCCGACACACTCGATCCGGCCGCCCAGACCACGACCACCGCCTCCCAGGTCGTGGACATGATGGTCGAGCGTCTCTACACCCTGGACAGCAATGGCGCCACTCAGCCGCAGCTGGCCAGCGCCATGCCGACAACCTCTTCGGACGGCCTGACCTACACCATCCCGCTGCGCACCGGCGTCAAGTTCTCGGACGGCACGCCCTTCAACGCGGCCGCCGCCAAGTCGGGGCTCGACCGCCTGCTCAACCCCGCCACCTTCAAGACGCAGCCTGGCGTGCTCAACGTCATCGACACCGTCACGGCGACTGACGACAAGACGCTGACCGTCAAGCTCAAGTCGCCGTTCGCGCCCTTCGTGGCGGCTTTGACGCAGACCAACGCCGCGATTCTCTCCCCCGCGTCATTGACCACCAACGGCAACACGCCGGCGCAGGTCAAGCAGCCGGTTGGGACCGGCCCCTACGTGTTCAAGGAGCGTGTCAACGGCGACCACATCACGATGACCGCGAACAAGGACTACTGGGGCTCGCAGAAGCCGAACTACGACACCCAGATCATCAAGATCGTGCCCGACGATCCCAGTCGCGAGGCCCTGATCCGCTCCGGCGGCGCCGATGTCATCGTCTCGCCTCCGCTTTCCGACCTTCCCGCGCTGGCCAACGACTCCAGCCTCAAGGTGCTGAAGGCCAAGTCCGACCGCACCCTCTTCATCAGCATCGACACCGTCAGCACCAACCAGCCGCTGCTGCAGAAGCCGGAGGTCCGGCAGGCCCTCAACTACGCGGTCAACAAGGACGAGATCGTCAAGAACGTGATGTTCGGCAACGCGATCACGCTGGACGCGCCGATGTCGAAGACGCTGTTCGGCTACTGCTCCGTCGGCACCTACAACTTCGACCCCAACAAGGCCAAGTCGATGCTGCAGGCGGCCGGCGCCAGCGGCATGACCGTCAAGCTGGGTTCGCCGACCGGCCGCTACCCGCAGGACATCAAGGTCGCCCAGGCCGTGGCCAGCTATCTGCACGACGTGGGCGTGACGGTCCAGGGCCCCGAGACGTCGGACTGGCCGACGTATCTCGGCCACGTCAACGTACCGCCCGACAAGGCGGCGTTCGACATGCACTTCCTGGGCTGGGCCCCCGCCTACCTGGACGCCTCCCAGCAGTTCGAGCAGTTCCGCTCCGACCGCATCCCGCCCAAGGGCCTGGAGACGTCCTACTACAACAACCCCACCGTCACCGACCTCGTCGTCAAGGCCGGCGCCGAGGTCGACCAGCAGAAGCGGAAGGACGAGTACTGCCAGGCTTCTAAGCAGGTCTGGAACGACGCGCCCTGGATCTTCCTCTACAACCAGAGCTTCCCGATCGTGTACAGCGCCAAGGTCACCGCGGTCAGCGCTTTCCCGAACGAGAAGTTCGACACCCGGTTCGCCTCGCCGGCGTAGGCCGGAACGAGCTCACATAGGTAGCCCGGCGTGCTGACCTACGTCGCACGCCGGGTCCTGGTCTCCATCCCGACCGTGTTCGGGGTGGCGACCGTGATCTTCATGATGGTGCGGCTGCTGCCGGGCGATCCGGCGCGGGTGATCGCCGGGGTGCTGGCCACGCCGGAGGACGTGGACCGGATCCGCCACCAGTTCGGCCTCGACCAGCCCCTCTACGTGCAGTACGTCACCTATCTCTTCCATCTGCTGACCGGCGACCTGGGCACCTCCACCCGCACCGGGCAGCCGGTGACCCAGGAGATCTTCAGCCGCCTGCCCTACACGCTGGAGCTGGCGGTGGTGAGCACGGTGATCGCGGTCGTGGTCGGGGTCACCGTGGGCGTGATCGCGGCCACCCGGCGCGGAAGTGTGCTCGACCTCGCGATCTCGGCGCTGGCGGTCTTCGGACTCTCGATGCCGGTGTACTGGCTGGGGCTGATGCTGATCATCCTGCTGGCGATCGACATCCACGCCTTCCCCGCCGCCGGCGCCCAGAACCCGCTCGGCTTCGTGCTGCCATCGATCACGCTGGCGCTTTTCTCGCTGGCGTTGGTGGCCCGGCAGTCACGGTCGGCGATGCTCGAGGTGCTGGGCCAGGATTTCGTGCGCACCGCCCGGGCCAAGGGCGCGCCGGTGCGCACGGTGCTGGTCAAACACGCGCTGCGCAACGCGCTGCTGCCGGTGGTGACCGTGATCGGGCTGCAGTTCGGCGCCTTGATCGGGGGCGCGGTGCTCACCGAAACGGTGTTCAGCTGGCCCGGCGTGGGCCGGCTGCTGGTCGACTCGATCTTCTCCCGCGACTACCCGGTGGTCCAGGGCGTGGTCCTGATGCTGGCCGTCGCTTTCATCGTGGTCAACCTCCTGGTCGACCTGCTTTACGCCTATGTCGATCCGCGCATTAGATACAGCTGAGCCCGGGCTCAAAGACCTCACCGCGCCGGAGGTGGGCGCGCAGACCGCGCGCGGCCGCTTCTGGTCCAAGCTGCGGCGCTCGCCGAGCGCGCTGGTGGGCCTGGTCATCCTCGCCCTGTACGTGGGGTTGGCCCTGGTGGGACCCTTCCTGGTGCCCTTCGACCCGGGGCACGACATCCTGCGCGACCAGTTCCTGCCCGCCTCGCCGCATCACCTGCTGGGGACCGACGACCTCGGCCGGGACGAGTTCCTGATGATCGTGTACGGAGCCCGCTACACGCTGTACCTGGGCTTTCTGGCGGTGGCCATCGGCCTGGCGGTGGGGCTGCCGCTGGGCGCGGCCTCCGGCTACTTCGGCGGCTGGGTCGACCTCCTGGTGCAGCGCCTCACCGACGTGCTGCTGGCGTTCCCGGGCATCCTGCTGGCCCTGGCCCTGGTGGCCGGGCTGGGCGTGGGCCTGCGCAACGTGATCATCGCCGTCGGCGTCAGCTCGATCCCCATCTTCATCCGCCTGGTGCGCGCCTCCGCGCTCTCCATCCGCGAGCTGCCCTACGTGGAGGCGGCGCGGGCGCTGGGCGTGCCCAGCTGGCTGATCCTGCTCAGGCACGTGGTGCCCAATTCGCTGGCGCCGGTGATCGTGCAGGCGACCCTGCAGCTGGGCGCCGCCATCCTGGTCGCGGCCGGGCTGGGGTTCCTGGGGCTCGGAGTGCAGAAGCCGACGCCCGAGTGGGGCTCGATGCTGGGCGAGGCCCGGACCTACATCTTCACGGACGCCAACCTGGTCACCCTGCCCGGGCTGGCGATCTTCGGCGCGGTGCTCGCCTTCAACCTGGTGGGCGACGGCCTTCGGGACGCCCTGGATCCGCGTCTGAAGTAGCCTCATGGCCCACGCAGCTCAGCACCGGCAGCCGCGGGTAGCGCGGGAAGCGCGCGTCCAGCGCCGAACGGCGGCACATCCAGAAGTCGGTGTGCGCGCCCTTCACCACCCGTGAGTGCTTGCAGGTGGCGCACAGTCCGGGATCCATCAGGCGGTCAGCTCGCGCTCGATGGGCGGCGGGATGCGCGTGCGCGGCGCCAGCCGCACGTCGCCCAGCCATGCCCGCAGGCGCGCCGCCTCGGCCGCGACCTGCGCTGCGCCCTCCCGGCCGATGTCCTCCCACAAGCGGAAGGCGACCTCGCCGTCCTGGCGCTGGGCCCAGGCGCCGACCACCCGGCCGTCCCACCAGACGCTGGGGCAGGGATTTCCGCTGCGGTCGAAGAGCTCGCGGCCGCGCTCCCCCAGATACCACTCGCGCCCGGCCCAGCCCATGATCGTGGGGTCGAGGGCGGGCAGCAGGGCCGGGCCGGGCTCGGCCGCCGCTTCCGGTTCCAGGTCGTCCGGCAGCCCAAAGCCCGCAGCGCCCTCCAGGTCGACCGCCACCGCACCGGCGCCGCGCAGCGCCGCCTGGGTGGCGCGCATCGTCCAGCCGGTCCACCAGCGCAGGTCGGCCGCGGTGCCGGGCCCGAAGGTGCGCAGCCACAGCCGGGCCAGCTCCATCTGCGCGAACTCGGTGGGCAGCGCGCCCAGGCCGCCGGGCAGCCAGTCCTGGATGGGGTGCCAGCGAAACTGGCTGCTGACCCAGGACCCGCGGGGACGGCCGCGCGCGATCAGCCCGTCGGCCGCCAGCAGCAGGAGGACCCAGGAGGTCAGGTTGAGCTCGGTCTGGTAGCTCTTGCCGCGGGCCAGCATGACCCGCTGCCGCAGTCGCGGCTCGTCAGCCGCCAGCTCGCCGCCGTAGGCCGAGCCCCGTGCCGTGAGCGCGCGCAGGGTCGAGGCCTCGACCTCGGCCAGCCAGCGCCCGTCGCCCACTCCGGCCCGCGCGAGGAAGTCCTGGTAGGTCTTGCGGGAGCGGGCCGCCACCTCGCGCGTGCAGGCCGCGTGAACCACAGGTCCGATCTCGGCTGTGACCACGAACACCGTGCGGCGCATGGCCAGGATGCGGATGAGCGACCGCTGCTCGTAAAGCGCCGCCTCGATGGACTCGAGGGCGGGCGCGCACAGCCGGGCGCGCAGCGCCAGGAAGACCGCAGCCGGGTCGGTGCCGTGCAGCGCCACCAGGTCTCGCGCGACGTCGACCACGTCGGCGGCGCGCGTGTCCGGCGCCAGGTGATGCCGCCGCACCAGGCGCGCACGGCGCTCGGCCGCCGTGAAGGTCCTCATCTCGCTGGTTAAGATGCCAGGCTTGCCCGACGTGATCGCGCCCGACGGCTCCGAGATCCGGCTCCTGGTCACGGACGCCCGCCAGGCCAGCCTGGTCGAGGTCACCCTCGCGGCAGGCCAGGTCACGCGGCCCGTGCGGCACCGCACGGTGGAGGAGATCTGGTACTTCGTCGAAGGCGAGGGCCGGGTGTGGGTCGCCGGCGCCGTACACGAGGTGATGCCGGGCAGCCGGGTCGTGATCCCGACGGGCAGCGGCTTCCAGTTCGCGGCCGGGCCCGGTGGTGCCCTGCGCTTCCTCTGCTACACCTCGCCGCCCTGGCCGGGCGCCGAGGAGGCGGAGCCCCTGGCCGAGGGCGGCCTGGGCGCGGCCACCGTCTGAAGCGCCTGAAGGACCCGCTCGAGCGAGGACTCCAGCCCCAGCTCTTCGGATAGCGCCACCACTCGGGCCGCGTCGTCCGGATAGGCATCCCGGCGGCCGGCCGGGACCGGGACCGGTTTCAAGCTGCCCGGCTTGACCACCTCCAGCGCCCTGCGCACGTACTCGGCGTCGGTCGCCGAAAGCCGGGCGGCGGCCAGCAGGCCCTCCACGCCCTGGTACTTGGTGACCAGGCTGGCCGCCGTCTTGGCACCGACGCCCGGCAGGCCGGGCAGGCCGTCGGAAGGGTCCCCGCGCAGCACCGCGAAGTCGGCGTAGAGGCGGCCAGGGATGCCGTAGCGCTTGCTCACCGCCGCCTCGTCCACCTCGGCCAGGCCGCCCTTCTCCGGATAGAGGACGCGCACCAGGGGATCGCGCACCAGCGCGAAGAGATCGCGGTCCCCGGAGAGGATCTCGATCCGCGAGCCCTCCAGCTGCTCGACCCAGGAGGCGATCACGTCCTCGGCCTCCAGGGTCGGCGCGCCCACGAAATCGACGCCCACGGCCGCCAGCACGGCTTCGATCAGCGGCATCTGGGGCTCCAGCGGCGGTGGGATCGGCTCCGCCACCCGGTGCGCCTTGTAGGAGGGGATGAGGTCGACGCGATGCTGGGGCCGCCAGTCCTGGTCGGAGGCGACCGCCAGCCGCTGTGGCCGGCGCGTGAAGATCAGCCGCGCGAGCGTCTCCAGGAAGCCGCGCACCCCGTTGACCAGCCGGCCGTCGGGCGCACGCACGGTGTTGGGGACCCCGAAATAGGCCCTGAAGATCAGGCTGGAGCCGTCGATCAGGAGCCAGTCGGGACGGGAAGCCATGGCGGAGGAGAAAGTATGGTCTAGCGCTGTGGACCTGCCGCCGGTCGAAAGCACGAACTGGCTGAGCGCTGAAGAGCTGGTGCTGGTGGGTTACCAGCGCTCGCGGGTCGTGATGATGAACGAGGCCCACGACGGGCACCGGCGCTGCATCCGCACCCGCACGGTCGGTCGGCGCATCCTTCCCGTCGCTCACCACTGGGGGGCTCGGCTGCTTTTGATGGAGGCGCTGGGACCGCCAGGCGGCACGGCTCCGGGACAGGAAAGTCCGTACCTCGCGCAGCCGGAGATGGCGATGTTCCTGGATGCGGCCCGCCAGCTGGGCTTCACCCTGGCGGGCTACGAGGCCGAGATCGACCGCGCGCCCGCCGAGCTGCTGCGGGACACGCATGCGCTGCCCTTCACCAACTGGCGCGAGCGCCGTCAGGCAGAGAACCTGCTGATGCTTCTCCACCAGGCCCAGCCCACCGACGGCGCGCTGGTCTGGTGCGGAAACAGCCACCTGCGCAAGGCCCCGCGTGGAGAGTGGGCTCCGATGGCCTACTGGTTCCAGCAGCTGGGCGGCCCTGAGCCCTTCGTCATCGACCAGGCGGTGACCGTCGATTACGGCGAGAACGCCAATGCGCTTTCGGGCGTCCTGCTGCAGAGGTATGCGGACGTGCTGGCCGCGCGCGGCGGCGAGGTCGGCGTGGTCCTGGAGGGGCGCCTGCGGGAGGACCTCGGAGTCGACGCCCTGCTGCTGTCGACCGACAACCGGATGGAATAACTTTCCGGCATGGCTCGCGTCGCCGTGGTCCAGCACCCGCCCGTGCTGCTCGACCGCACCGCGACCATCGCCCGCATGGTCGAGCTGCTGGGCGAGGCCGCCGCGGAGGGCGCGCGCCTGGTGACCTTCCCCGAGACCTTCGTCCCGGGCTATCCGGAGTGGGTCTGGCGGCTGGCGCCGGGCGCCGACTACGAGCTCACCGGCGAGATCCACCGCCGTCTGCTCGAGAACTCGGTCGACGTCGAGGCGGGCGACCTCAAGCCGGTGCAGGCCGCGGCCCGCAAGCACAAGTTGACGGTGCTGGCGCCCATCAACGAGCGCGACCCCTTCAGCCGGGGCACCCTCTACAACGCCGTCGTCCTGATCGGCATGGACGGCAAGGTCCTCAACCGCCATCGCAAGCTGGTGCCCACCAACCCCGAGCGCATGGTCTGGGGCCAGGGCGACGGCAGCGGGCTGCGGGTGGTGGAGACGCCGGCCGGGCGCGTCGGCGGACTGATCTGCTGGGAGAACTACATGCCGCTGGCCCGTTTCTCCCTGTACGCCCAGGGCGTCGAGATCTACCTGGCGCCGACCTGGGACGCCGGCAGCGGCTGGGTTTCGACCATGCGCCACATCGCGCTGGAGGGGCGCTGCTGGGTGCTCGGCAACGGCACCGCCATGCGCGGCCGCGACGTGCCCGAGGACTTTCCGCAGCGCGACCGCCTCTTCCCCGACCTGGAGGACTGGTTCAACCCCGGCGACTCGGTGATCGTGGACCCGCGGGGCAAGGTGGTGGCGGGGCCGCTCCACGAGGAGCACGGGATCCTCTACGCGGATTGCGACCCGGCGGCCGCCGACGCGGCCCGGCGCACGCTCGACGTGGCCGGGCACTACGGCCGCCCGGACGTCTTCACGCTGGAGGTCCGGCGGGAGGCTCGCAGCCCCGTCTCGCTGGCGTAACCTGACCGCACTCCGACCACCGGAAGTTCATGGAGGTGTGTCCATGTACGGTCGTGTGACGTGGTTCACGGGCCAGAGAGCGCCTGGACGACGGGATAGAAGGCTTCAAGCAGCTCCTGCCCAAGCTTCAGCAGCTGCCCGGCTATGTCGGCTGTGCCCTGCTGGTCGACCGTGAGACTGCCGAGGCGGCGACCATCGCGTACTACCAGGACGAGCAGGCTTTGACGGAGGGCCGCGCTCTGATCAAACAGATCCGCGACGCCGAGGCGGGTCAGACCGGCATCAGGTCCACCCGAATCGAGGAGTACGAGATCACGATCATGGAGCGGGCGCAGCCCGGCACCACGGGCAGGTGGGGCCGCCTGATCACGGGCACCGGGGATCCCTCGAAAGTCGAGGAGGCGACCGCCATGGTGCAAAAGTCCGTGGCGGCCCTGAAGCAGCAGCCGGGCTTCCGCTCCTTCGTGGCGGGTGCCAACCGGCAGAGCGGGGCCGCGTTCACCGGCGCCACCTTCGACACCCGCGAGCAGCTCGACGCCAGCAATGCGGCCGTGGTCGACACCCGCGAGCAGATTCGCGAGATGGCCTCGATCAAGGACCTGAAAATCCAGGTCTTCGAGATCGTGGTGGCCGACGTGGCGGCCACCAGTGGCGCGCGCGTCTAGCCCTTCGCGACCCGAGGCCATGGCGCTGGAATAATCAGCGCCATGGCCTCCACCACCACCTTCGAGATTCGGGCCGCCACCCGCGACGACTTTCCGGCCATCGTGGGGATCTACAACTGGGCGGTCAACCAGACCTTCGCCACCATCGACTCGGAGCCGCTGGACGTGGAGGAGGCCGAGTCCTGGTGGAACACCCACGCCAGCCGCAACACCATGCTGGTGGCCACCGATGAGCAGGGGGTGCTGGGCTGGGCGCGCCTGCTGCCCTGGAAGCAGCGCGGGTTCGACGTGGTGGAGGACCTGGTCTACGTCGACCCCGTGCACCACGGGCGCGGGATCGGGCGGGAGCTGCTCAGCCGCCTGATCGAGGAGGCGCGCGCCGGCGGCTGCAGGACCATCGTGGCCAGCGTGGCGACCGACAACCAGGCCGGGCTGAAGCTGCACGAAGGCCTCGGCTTCCAGGTTGTTGGGACGATCAAAAACTGCGCCTTCAAGTTCGACCGCTGGATGGACATCACCCTGGTCCAGCGGGACCTCTAGAACTCCTTTTCGAGGGCCTCGACGAAGCCGAGGTCACGGTCGGTGAGCGCGCCCTCGTTGTGGCTGTACAGCTCCAACTCCACGAAGCACCACTCGTGGATCCGGATGTTGGGATGGTGGCCGATCCGCTCCGCCAGCTCACCGACCCGGTTGACGAAGGCCAGGGCCTCTTTGAAGTTGGCGAAGCGATAGTCGCGCCGAATGCGCCCCAGCTCCACCACCCAGGCCGGGTGCGCGGCCAGCGCGCGATAGGCGTCCTCCGGCGTGATGCGGGGCATCAGATGGGGCTGGCGGTGGCGTAGCCGGCGGGATAGACCACCCGCATGACCGGGCCCGGCTGCCACTGGCCGACCACGGTCGCCGCGCGCAGGTTCTGGCCGGCGTCGAACTTGACGCCGCCGCCATTGATTTCCGACCCGACCGGCTCGTCCACGGCCTGGGCGGCGCTCCGGATGGCGGCTGCGCTGGGGTTTCCCGGCAAGCGGGGGACGACATCGTGGAAGAGCGTCCAGCCGCCTACGAAGCCGGCCACGGCGGGGATGGTGAGCTCTCCGCCATAGGCGGTACGAGCCTGCGTCAGCAGCGTCCGCGCGGCCGGCGAAAGCGCCGTGGGGTTGATGGTGCCGTCCGGCTTATCGGCCGCGAAGACGCCCACCGCCTGGCTACCCAGCGTGGCTCCGAACTGGGCCATGCAGAAGGCCGACGAGGTGCCCACCGCCGCCTCCAGGTGGATGCCCTGCGCCACGACCTGGCGCCAGATCGCGATCCCGTCGTCGATGTAGCTGACGTCCCAGAGCCAGGTGGCGTGGGCCTCGCCGACCTGGCGCGCGACCGCCGCGGGGTCGTAGCTGAAAGGGTCGTACTCGATCCGTGCGGCCACCCGGATGCCCTGGGCCGCGGCTTCCGCCACCTCGCCATCGGCCACCGAGCGGCCGTAGACGTCGTCCACATTCACGATCACGGCGCTGCCGCCGGGCCTGGAAAGGTCCGATTTGGTGAAATCGACGGCGGTGCGGCCCAGGCTCATGCCCGTGGCCACCGTCCGGAAGACCCAGTGGCGGCCCTGGGTGACGTCGTCGGCCACGGCGCCGGTCTCCCAGTACACGACGCGGCGGGCCTCGGCGCGGGCGGCCGCGGCCTCGGCCAGCGTGGAGCCGTAGGTGCCGGCGATCACTTGCACGTGGTACTTGTCGACCAGGCGATCGACGGCGGCGGCGGCGCCTCCCGGCGTCTCAACGGGCTGCACATGCAGCTGCACCTCGCGCCCACCCAGGTCGCCCCGCTGCCGGGCCACCGCCAGGGCGGCCTGCAGGCCGCCCAGCTCCTCTTTGCCGCCCTGGGCTTGAGAGCCGGAGAGCGGGTAGATCGCCCCCATCACCAGCGGCTGCGGCGCCGGCGTGGAGGCAGAGCAGGCGGCGGCCGCCACCAGGACGGCCGCCGCCAGGATCCAGGGCGAGGCAAGCCTCGCCCCTACTTCTCGATAGGTACGCGGATCGAGCTTCCCCATTCGGTCCAGGAACCATCGTAGTTGCGGACCTTGGGGTAGCCGAGCAGCTCGGTCAGCACGAACCAGGTGTGGGCCGAGCGCTCGCCGATGCGGCAGTAGGCGACCACCTCGCGGTCGGGCGAGATGCCCTTCCCGCCGTAGATCTCCTTCAGCTCGTCGCCGCTCTTGAAGGTGCCGTCCTCCTTGACCGCGGTCGCCCAGGGGATATTGACCGCCGTCGGGATGTGGCCGCCGCGCTGGGCGCCCTCCTGGGGCAAGTTCTCTGGGGCCAGCAGCTCGCCCGAATACTCCTTGGGCGAGCGCACGTCGACCAACCCAGCCTTGCCGATGCGCTCCAGCACCTGCTCCCGGTAAGCCCGGATGTCCTCGCGCGGCGCGCCCTGGAACTGGTACTGGGTCTCGGGGTAGGAGGGCACGTCAGTCGTGTACGGCCGCCCCTCGGCCTCCCACTTGACGCGGCCGCCGTTCAGGAGCTGGACCCGGTCGTGGCCGTAGTACTTGAGCGCCCAGTAAGCGTAAGCCGCGAACCAGTTGTTGTTGTCCCCGTAGAGGACGATGTTGGTGTCGGGGGTGATCCCGCTCTTGCCGAGGATGCGGGACAGGTTCTCGGCCGAGACCAGGTCGCGGACGGTTTGGTCCTGGAGGTCGCGCCGCCAGTTCCAGCCCACGGCCCCCTCGATATGCCCGTTGTCGTAGGCGCTGGTGTCGACGTCGACCTCGACCAGGCGCACTCCCTGTTCGCGCCCGTGCTCGGCGACCCAGTCGGTGCTGACCAGGGCCTCCGAATTCTTGTATCCGTTGCTCGAAGCCATATGCAAAACCTCCAATGGCGGATGGTTGGAGACATGCGCGCCGGCGGGCGCGCGCTGAGGACCGCTGAGGCGGTCAGCTACAGAAGCAGGCGGGTGAGTGAACTCGCCGCTGCGCGGGCCAGGTGAAGACGCCCTGCATCGCTGTGATGTTATGCAACGCGTCGTGCACGCTGCGGATTCCCTCGAGCTCACCAAGTACGAGGCGCTGGGAAACGACTACCTGGTGGTCGACGACGTCCCGCGCTTCGCGGCGGCCCAGGCCGCCGCGCCCTATCTCTGCGACCGGCACCGGGGCGTGGGCTCCGACGGCGTCCTGCTGGTCGATGCCGCGCGGGGCCAGGTGCGCGTCATCAACCCCGACGGCTCGGAGGCCGAGAAGAGCGGCAACGGCCTGCGCATCGCCACCGCACACCTGGTGCTGGCCCACGGCCGCTCCGGGTCGTTCACCCTGCACGTGCCCGCCGGCGACGTCGCGGTGCGCGTGCTGGGCGTCAGCGGTGCGGAGGTCACCGCCGAGATCGACCTGGGCTTGGCCCGAGTGTCCGCGCGGGAACGCCTCGATCCGCCCGGCGTGGAGGCGATGCCGGTCGACCTCGGCAACCCCCACTGCGTGGTCTTCGGCGAGCCGGTCACCGCCGGACGCTGCGCCGAGCTGGGCCCGGTCCTCGAGCACCATCCCCGATTCCCCGCCCGCACGAACGTCCAGCTGGCGGAGGCGCCCACCCGTTCCACTGTCCACATCGAGATCTGGGAGCGGGGCGCGGGCTACACGCTCGCCTCCGGCACCAGCGCCGGCGCGGCCGCGGCCGCCTGCATGGCGGCGGGTATCGTCGACGAGGAGGTGCGCGTCGTGATGCCGGGGGGTTCGCTCAAGGTGACGCGCGCGGCCGGCGGCCGGCTGCTCCAGACCGGGCCCGCACGCCGGGTCTTCAGCGCGGTGGTCGAGCTGCCGTGAAGATCGAGGCGGTCCAAAGGGACATCACCCGCGAGCAGGTCGACGCCGTGGTCAACGCGGCCAACGAGCACCTGGCCGGCGGGGGCGGCGTGGACGGCGCCATCCACCGCGCGGCCGGCTGGAAGCAGCTCCAGGAGGCGTGCGCGAAGCTGGGCGGCTGCCCCACCGGCGACGCCAGGGCCACGCCGGGGTTCGACCTGCCGGCGCGCTGGATCATCCACGCGGTCGGGCCGCGCTGGCGGGGCGGCGGCAACGGCGAGCGCGAGCAGCTCGCCTCGGCCTACCGGCGCTCGCTGGAGGTGGCGGGCGAGCTGGGGGCGAAGTCGGTGGCCTTCCCAGCGATCTCGACCGGCATCTACGGCTACCCCAAAGAGGAGGCGGCGCGGGTGGCCGTGGAAACCATCCGGGCCACCGCGACCCCTGTCGAACTGGTGCGCCTGGTCGCCTTCGACGCCGTGACGCTCCAGCTCTACCGGCGCTTGCTCGAGGCGTAGCCGCCGATGTCCCGCGTTTGGGGAACCTTCTGGGAAGACCCCGACCAGATGCGCGAGTTCCGGTTCACGCGCCGGCAGTTCGCGCGCGCCTGGCACTTCGCCCAGCCCTACCGCGGGGCCTTGCTGGTCTACCTGGCGACCAGCATCGCCAACGCCATCTTCGCGATCCTGCCCGCCCTGGCCATCAAGCGCCTGATCGACCAGGCGCTGCCCAGCCGCGACCTGGCGCAGCTGACCTGGCTGGCGGCCGGCCTGGCCGGCCTCTACATCGCCAACACCGCGCTCAACCTGGGCGCCGCCTACCTGGGCGAGCGCATCGCGCTGGGCATCATCCTCAACCTCCGGCTCTCGCTGTTCGACCACCTGCAGCGGATGCCCCTGGCGTTCTTCACGCGCACCCAGACCGGGATGCTGCAGAGCCGCCTCAACAACGACGTCGGCGAGGTCAACTCCTTCTTCACGCAGACGGCGAGCTCGACCATCACCGACGTCCTGAGCATCGCCTTCACGCTGGTGGCGATGGTCGCGCTGAGCCCCCTGGTGACGCTGTTCGTCTGCCTGCTGATCCCGGTGCTGCTGGTGCCCGCGGAGTTCGTGGCGCGCCGCTCGCGCCGGCTCAACCGCGAGCAGATGAAGCGCTGGGGGGCGATGAACGCCACCACGGCGGAGCGTTTCAACGTATCGGGCGCGCTCCTGGTCAAGCTCTTCGGCCGTTACGAGCGCGAGCTGCGGTCCTTCGCCGAGAAGGTGACGCAGATCCGCAACACCGCGATCCAGACCGAGATGCTGAGCGTGCTCTTCGGCAGCTCGCTGGGGCTGGCCGGCTCGCTGGCCGTGGTCGCCATCTACCTGGTGGGCGGGCGCTCGGTGATCGCCGGGACCCTGACCCTGGGAACCATCGTGGCGCTGGCCACGCTCGCCCAGCGCGTGTACGCGCCCGCCGTCGATCTCGCCCACACGCGCATCCAGCTGGCGGCGGGCATGGTCGCCTTCGAGCGCGTCTTCGAGGTGCTGGACACGCCCCAGCTGATCCGGGACCGGAGAGGAGCGGTGGCTTTGAGCGAGCCCCGGGGCGAGGTCGCCTTCGAGGACGTCTGGTTCCGCTACCCGGCACCGGCGACCTATTCGATCGCCTCCCTGGAGGCCGAGAAGCCGGGGGAGGAGGGCAAGGACGGCCACCTGCCTGCCGAGCCTTCGGACTGGATCCTGCGCGGTGTCTCGCTGCGGGCCACGCCGGGGACCATGACGGCGCTGGTCGGGCACACCGGCGCCGGCAAGACCACGCTCTGCAACCTGGTGCCTCGGCTCTACGAGGCGACGCGGGGCCGCGTCCTCATGGACGGGCGGGACGTGCGCGACCTCACGCTCGAGAGCCTGAGCGCGGCGGTGGGCATGGTGCCGCAGGACCCGCATCTCTTTCACGACACCGTGATCGCCAACCTGCGCTACGCGCGGCCCGACGCCACCGACGAGGAGGTGTTCGCGGCCTGCCGGGCGGCGCGCATCCACGAGCTCATCGCGAGCCTGCCCGACGGCTACGAGACCATGGCCGGGGACCGGGGCTATCGCTTCTCAGGCGGCGAGAAGCAGCGCCTGGCGATCGCCCGCCTGATCCTGAAGGCGCCCGCGGTGATGATCCTGGACGAGGCCACCTCGCACCTCGATTCGGAGACCGAGACGCTGGTCAAGGAGGCGCTGGCGGCGGCGTTTCGGGGCCGCACCTCCTTCGTGATCGCCCACCGCCTGTCCACCATTCGGGCGGCCGACCAGATCCTCGTCGTGCATGAGGGGCGGATCGCCGAGCGCGGGCGCCACGAGGAGCTGCTCGCGCGGGGCGGGATCTACGCCGAGCTCTACGAGACCCAGTTCGCGATCATCGGCTGACCGCGACCCGCAGGCCCAGGCCGATCATCACGGTGCCGGCGACGGTGTCCGCGGCGCGCTTGAGGCGGCCGCCGAAGCGGCGGCCGGCGCGTGCAAGGAGCGCGCCCACGATGTTCAGCCAGGTGAAGGTCATGAGCGCGAAGAGGCCGCCCAGCAGGAGCAGGCGCGCCGGTGGGTCGCCGGGGTGCACGAACTGCGGGAAGACGCTGAGGAAGATGGCGGCGCACTTGGGGTTGAGGAGGTTGTTGACCAGGCCTTGTAGGAAGGCACTGCCGGACCCCGCGACCCCCACCGCCTCGCTGCGCTCGGCACCTCCCCGCGTGGCGGGGAGGAGCGTGCGGAGTCCCAAGAAGATCAAATAACCAGCCCCGGCGAGCTTGACCATCGTGAAGGCCAGCGCGCTGGCCGCCAGCACCGCAACCAGGCCGGCGCCGGTGGCGGCGGCCCAGACCAGCTGGCCCACGGCCACCCCGCCGGCGGTCAGAGAAGCGGCGGGCCAGCCGCCGCGCAGCGCGTTGCGGGTCGTGATCGCGGTGTCCGGCCCCGGCGTCATGATCAGCACTGCTGACACGACGATGAAGGTCAGAAGGCTGGCGTCAGCTCCCGCGGAGCAGTCCCCCGACCAGCCCGCCGCCGGACTCGCTGGGGTGCGGCAGGTACTCGTAGATGGCGTGCGCCAGCCGGGACAGCGTCATCGACTGCAGCCAGACCCGGCCCGGGCCGGTGAGCGTGGCCAGGAAGATCCCGTCGCCCCCGAAGAGCGCGTTCTTGATGCCCGGCATCGTGGTCACGTTGAACTGGACGCCCTCCTGGAACATGGCCACGTGCCCGGGGTGCACGCGCAGCGTGTTGCCAGGCTGCAGGTCGTAGACCACCACCTCGCCGTGCATCTCGATGAAGGCCAGGCCCTGGCCCGCAATGCGCTGCATCCGGAACCCGGTGCCGCCGAAGATGCCGGCGCCCAGGCGCTGGTTGAAGCCGACCGAGAACTGCACGCCCGGAGTCCCGCACATGAACCCGTGCCGGTGCACCAGGTAGCTCTGCTGGGGCGTGATCTCCAGCGGCATGATCTGGCCGGGCAGCTTCGAGGTGAAGGCCACCAGGCCCGGGCCGCCGATCGCGGTGTACTCGGTCATGAAGAGCGTGCCGCCGGCGACCGCACGCCCGAGCACGGCCATGAAGCCGCCCTGCTGGCCGCCGGCGCTGGTGGAGGTCTGGAGCTGGATGCTGGCCGAGATCCAGCCCAGCTCGCCGGACTCGGCGAAGACCTGCTCGTTGGGGTTGAGGGTGATCTCCAGGGCGGGCAGCAGAGTGCCGACGATCTTGTGCTCCACGGGGTCGCCTCCTGGGGTTTATCCGGCTAGGTCAAGGCTCCACCGTTCCTCGACGCGGCGCACCTTGTAGAAGATGA
This sequence comes from Candidatus Dormiibacterota bacterium, assembly GCA_036378695.1. Taxonomy (GTDB): domain Bacteria; phylum Chloroflexota; class Dormibacteria; order Dormibacterales; family Dormibacteraceae; genus CF-28. The sequence goes on along the minus strand of DASUVY010000091.1, from coordinate 2,009 downwards.
AGGCGCCGGCCCAGGCCACGGCGAAGGCGGCGACGATGATAAGGCCCATGTTGGCGAAGTTCAGTGCCCTGATCGCGTCCCACGGCTCGCCCTGCAGGCGCAGCTGGCCGATCAAGACCTGGAGCAGCTCGACCAGGCCCACGAACAGCGCCACGAAGACCGAGAGGCCGGTCACCGAGAGGTTGTAGAAGACCTTGCGCACGGGGTTGGAGAAGGCCCAGGCGTAGGCCTTGGCCATGAAGGCGCCGTCCGCAGTGTCGGCCAGCGACATGCCCGCCGCGAAGATCAGGGGCAGCGAGAGCACGGCCAGGAACGGCAGGTGCTGGGCGGCGGCGCCGGCGGAGATCGCGAGCAGGGCGACCTCGGACGCGGTGTCGAAACCGAGCCCGAAGAGGAAGCCGATTGGGTACATGTGCCAGCTCTGGCTGACCAGCTTGAAGAGGCGGCCGAAGACCCGGCTCATCAGCCCGCCGGCCTGCAGCTCTTCCTGGAGCGCGGCGCGGTCGTAGGTCCCGCTGCGCATGCGGCGGTAGACGCCGAGGATGTCGAGCAGGACGCCCAGGTTGAGGATCCCGATCAGGACCAGGAAGACGCCGGAGACGCTGGTCCCGACCAGGCCGCCGATGCTCCTCAGCTGGCCGTTGTCGGCGACGACGCTGCTCACCAGCGACTTGACCGCCAGCCCCAGCAGGAGCGCGATCAGGAAGACGACGGTGGAGTGGCCGAGCGAGAAGAAGAAGCCCACCCCCACCGGCTTGCGGCCCTGCTGGAGCAGCTTGCGGGTGGTGTTGTCGATGGCCGAGATGTGGTCGGCGTCGAAGGCGTGGCGCAGCCCGAAGGTGTAGGCCAGGCCGCCCAGCGCGAGGAAGGTGGGATGCCCCGCGCCATAGGTCAGCAGTGCGCCGATGCCGGCCGCGTGGATGGCGGCGATGGCCAGCGCGAAGCCGCCCAGGCGGCGCCGCTCCGCGGGGTCGAAAACCTGCCTCACACCCAGCATTTTGAGACCTCGTCCCAGGTTAGCTGGTAAAGGCTTCCGGGCGCGGAATTGAACTGGCGCCGGTGCGTTCAGCCGCCGCAGACGGCGGGCAGGATGCTGAGCGCGTCGCTCTCCTGGAGGCGCACCGGGTGCTCGCGGTCGAGCTCCACCTCGTGGTCGTTGAGGAAGAGGCGAACGAATTCGCGCAGGCGCCCGGAGCCGTCTTCGATGCGGTCGCGGCAGCCGGGATAGCGAGCTTCCAGCGAGGCCAGCGCGGCGCCCAGGTCAGCCGCGTCGACGCTGATCTCGGACTGGCCGCCGCAGTGCTCGCGGAGCGAGCAGGGGATGCGGATGAGCGCCATCTCGCTGGCGCCCACCTTACCCGACTTGCGACCTAGTCGCAACAGCGGTCGTGGGGAACCGCGAGTACCAGGTGAGAGCCGCCAGGACCAGCCAGGCCAACACCGGCAGGAAGGTCGTGGCCTCGGCCAGGTGGGCGGCCGAGAAGAGGACCGTGGCGGCCAGGTTCAGGCCCAGGCTGACCAGCACCAGGCGCCGGCCGTCGGGCCGGCCGCCGGCCATGCGCAGGCCGCCGGTGAGGCCCAGGGCGGCGGCCACGGCGTGGGCGATGTCCTCGAAATCGGTGGCCCAGCGGTGGGAGGGCGCCACGACCACGTCGGTGGCCAGCGCGAACACCGCGCCGATCATCGCCAGCAGGGCCAGCGCGACCAGGATGGCTCCCAGCACCCGGCCGTCGACGGCCGGGAAGCGCCGTGTTGGGAGATATCCCGGGATATGGGTGGGTGCCGGCGCCAGCTTTGGGCTGATATCCCGGGATATCTGGGATGCGGGCGGGGGCGGCGGCGGTGAGTGCGGGGGCGGCACCGGCGGGGGCGCGGCCGCGGCCGGGGCGGGCGCAGCAGCCGCGGCCGGCGCCGGCCCCGCGCCGCCGCGCAGCTTCTCGTACTCGCGGATGGCCTCGGCCTGCGAGGGCGTGAGCAGGCCCGCCCCCCGCCAGCGCGAGAGCTGGTCG
>DASUVY010000090.1:0-9311 GCA_036378695.1 Candidatus Dormiibacterota bacterium | reverse complement strand
CCCGCTCTACAAGAAGGTCATGAAGCACCGCGTGCGCTTCAAGGTCCACGACGAGCAGAACGAGTGCAAAGTCGGCGACCTGGTGCGCATCACCGAGACGCGCCCGCTCTCCAAGGAGAAGCGCTGGCGCGTAGTTGAGATCGTGGAGAAAGCCCGCTAGCCGTGGTTCAGCAAGAGACGCGACTGAAAGTGGCGGACAACAGCGGCGCCAAGGAGCTGCTGTGCATCCGCGTGATGGGCGGCCACTACCGCAAGTACGCGCACGTCGGCGACATCATCACGGCCACCGTCAAGTCCGCTCAGCCCGGCGGGCAGGTCAAGAAGGGTGAGGTGGTGAAGGCGGTGGTGGTGCGCGTGGCCAAGGAGTACCGGCGCACCGACGGCTCCAACATCCGCTTCGACGACAACGCGGCCGTGATCATCAACCAGCAGATGAACCCGCGTGGCACGCGCATCTTCGGGCCCGTGGCCCGCGAGCTGCGCGAGCGCAACTTCATGAAGATCGTGTCCCTGGCTCCGGAGGTCCTCTAGCCGATGCTGACCAATAAGAACGCACCGATGCCCAAGCGCCTGGATCTGGCGCCAGGCGACACCGTGGTCGTGATCGCGGGCAAGGACCGCGGCAAGCGCGGCAAGGTGCTGCGCACGCTGCCGCGCGAGCACAAGATCGTGGTCGAGGGCGTCAACATCCTGAAGCGCCACACCAAGGCCGGCCAGTCGCGCGGCGGCACGCGCGCCATCCAGGGCGGCATCGTCGACTTCGAGTCACCGCTCGCGTATTCCAACGTGATGCTGGTCTGCCCGAGCTGCGACAAGCCGACGCGGGTCCGGCACACCGTCCTGGAGTCGGGCAAGAAGGCGACCGTGTGCTTGAACTGCGGCGAGCCCTACGAGCGCGTGCGCACCACGGAGAACCAATGAGCGAAACGAAGACCGAGCCCAAGGCCGAGAAGCGTGCGCCGAAGCCGGCGCCCACGCCGGGCATGCTCAAGCTCTACGAGGACACGGTGGTGCCCGCGCTGATGCGCGAGTTCGACTACGCCAACGACATGCAGGTGCCGCGGGTCGCCAAGGTGGTGGTCAACATCGGCATCGGCGAGGCCAAGGACAACCCCAAGGCGCTGGAGGCGGCGGTCGGCGACGTGCGCCGCATCACCGGCCAGCAGCCGATCACGATCAACGCGCGCAAGGCCGTGGCCGCGTTCAAGCTGCGCGCGGGGATGACTGTCGGCATCAAGACGACGCTGCGCGGCCGGCGCATGTGGTACTTCCTGGAGAAGCTGATCGGCGTGGCGCTGCCCCGTATCCGCGACTTCCGCGGTGTAAGCCCCGAGGGCTTCGACGGGCGCGGGAACTACTCGCTGGGGCTGCGCGAGCAGATCGTCTTCCCCGAAGTCGACTACGACAAGATCGACAAGATCCGCGGCCTCGAGGTCTCGATCGTGACCACCGCGAGGACCGACGACGAAGCCCGCTCGCTGCTCACGCGATTGGGCATGCCATTCCGAAGGAGAGGAGCTCAGTCGTGAACCCACCGGCGGCCAGCGCTGCCAGCTCATCGGCTCAGAGTCCCAATCCGTGCGTCGCCTTGTGCGCGCGCTCGGTCACGCATCCTCAGATGCGCTCCCTCACGTGCTCCGCGGCTCCTTCGCCTTGGGCCTCGGAGCCGCGATCTGGGAGCGCCAGCCACCGGAGGGTCCACTAATTGGCGAAGAAATCCTCGATAGAGCGCTGGAAGCGAGCCCCCAAGTTCCAGGTGCGGTTCCACAACCGCTGCCGGATCTGCGGCCGCTCCCGCGCCTACCTGCGCAAGTTCGGCATGTGCCGAATCTGCTTCCGCAACCTTGCCGCCGAAGGGCGCGTCCCCGGCGTGACCAAGAGTTCGTGGTGATGGCGACCGCAACGGCGACCAAACCGAAGATCGACAGCGGCGTCGTCAGCGACCCCATCGCCGACATGCTCACGCGGATCCGCAACGCCAACCACGCGCGCCACGCCGAGGTCCGCGTGCCCGCCAGCAAGCTGAAGCTGGAGCTGGCGCGCGTGCTGCGCGAGGAGGGCTACATCGCCTCCTTCGAAGTCGAGCGCAATGAGGGCGTCGCGGGCGAAACCCTGCGCATCCAGTTCAAGACGCGGCCCGACCGCCGGCGCGTGATCAGCGGCGTCAAGCGCATCAGCCGTCCGGGCCTGCGCGTGTACGCTCGTAAGACCGAGATCCCGCGCGTCCTGGGCGGGCTCGGAATCGCCATCCTGTCGACCAGCCAGGGCGTGATGAGCGGCCGTCAGGCCCTCCGCGCCGGCGTGGGCGGCGAAGTCCTCTGCTACGTCTGGTAGGAGCCAAGCAACTTGTCGCGTATCGGAAAACTGCCGATCCCGGTGCCCAGCTCGGTCAAGGTCGAGCTGGACGCCAACCGCGTGAAGGTGGAGGGGCCCAAGGGCTCCCTCGAGCGCACGCTGCCCGCACAGGTGTCCATCAAGGTGGATGACGGCCAGATCGTCTGCGAGCGCCCCACCGACGGCCGCGAGCACCGCTCGCTGCACGGTCTCACGCGCACGCTGGTGGCCAACATGGTCACCGGGGTCAGCACGGGCTTCACCAAGCACCTCGAGCTGGTCGGCGTCGGCTATCGCGTCTCCAAGCAGGGGGACGACCTGGTACTAAACCTCGGCTTCTCGCATCCGGTGCGCTACCCGCCGCCCAAGGGCGTCAGCATCGACGTCGCCGACCCCACACATTTCTCGGTGACCGGCATCTCCAAGGAAGACGTGGGCCAGGTCGCGGCCGAGCTGCGCAAGCTGCGCCCGCCCGAGCCATACAAGGGCAAGGGCATCATGTACCGCGGAGAGAAGATCCGCCGCAAAGCCGGCAAGGCCGGGAAGGGGGCGAAGTAGCGGTGCTCAAGACATTCGATCGCAAGAGCGCGCGCGCCAAGCGGCACCGCCGCGTGCGCGTGAAGCTGGCGGGGACGGCCGAGCGGCCGCGCCTGTCGGTGTTCCGCAGCCTCAACCACATCTACGCGCAGGTCATCGACGACAGCAGCGCACGCACGCTGGCAGCGGCCTCCACGGTGGGGCTGAAGAGCGGTAAGAACGACGCGGGCGCTGCCGCCGCAGTGGGCAAGGCGATCGCCCAGGCGGCCTCGAAGGCCGGTATCAAGTCGGTCGTCTTCGACCGTGGCGGGTTCCTCTATCACGGCCGCATCAAGGCACTCGCCGAAGCCGCGCGCGAAGCCGGCCTGGAGTTTTAGGCAGACATGGCAATACGTAATCCGCAGTACTCAGGCGAGCGGTCTGATCTCCTTGACCGCATCGTCTCTCTCAACCGCGTGGCCAAGGTGGTCAAGGGCGGTCGCAAGTTCAGCTTCTCCGCCATGATCGTGGTCGGCGACGGCAACGGCCGCGTCGGCGCCGGTCTCGGCAAGGCACGCGAGGTGCCCGAGGCCATCCGCAAGGGCATGGACATCGCCAAGCGCAGCATGATCACGGTCCCCATGGTGGGCACCACGATCCCTCACGAGGTCCGTCTCAAGTGGGGAGCGGCGCGCATCATGCTCAAGCCCGCCGCGCCCGGCACCGGGGTCATCTCGGGCGGCGCCATGCGCGCGGTCCTCGAGGTGGCCGGAGTCAAGGACATCCTCACCAAGTCCACCGGGACCAACAACCCCATCAACACGGTGCGCGCCACCCTGGCCGCGCTGGAGTCGATGCGCACGGCTCAGGAGATCGCCGAGCTGCGGGGCAAGTCCGTCGAGGACATCGTCGGGCGCCGCCTCGCCCAGGCGTACCGCCACGCCGAGCAGACGGGCCATGTCGAAGCCGGTCCCCAGCCCGAGTCCGACGCCGCCGCCGTGGGCGCGCCGACGCCCGCCGAGGCACGCTCCGAAGCGCCGGCTCGCCCCCAGCGTGCCGAACCCAAGGCCGAGCCGAAGCCGGAGCCCAAGGCCGAGGCCACCCCGCCGGAGCCCAAGGCCGAGCCCACCCCCGAGCGCACCGAGACGCTCACGCCCGAGGGTCCCGCGGCGGCAGCCGATGAGCCGCCCGCCGCCACCACCCCGCCGGAGCCCGAGAAGTGATCAAGGCGACCTACCGCAAGAGCTCCAGCGGCTATGCGCCGGCGATCCGCGCCACCATCCAGAGCCTGGGCTTCCGCAAGCTCAACCAAACGCGCGAGCTGCCGGACACGGACGCCGTGCGCGGCATGCTGGCCAAGGTCGACTTCCTGGTCTCGGTCGACGGCCAGCCCTGGAACCCGCCCCAGCGCTCCCGCTACAAGATCTGGCGCAAGCGCTCGGACAAGAAGCACGCGAGAGGAAAGTAGCCGTTGAAATTGCATGAACTGCGGGCCCCTGAGGGCTCGCGCACCAAGAAGCAGCGCGTGGGCCGGGGCACCGGCTCCGGGCGCGGCAAGACGTCCGGGCGCGGCCAGAAGGGCCAGCTCTCGCGCAGCGAGGGATTCCGCCTGGGCTTCGAGGGCGGCCAGATGCCGCTGGCTCAGCGCCTTCCCAAGCTGGGCGGCTTCAAGAACCCGTTCAAGAAGTACTACCGGCCGCTCAACTTGACCAAGCTCAACCGCTTCGAGAGCGGCGGCGAGGTGGGCCCCGAGCTCCTGGCCGAGGCCGGGCTGGTGAGCCCCGGCGAGCCCTACAAGATCCTGGGCACCGGCAAGCTCGGCCGGCGGCTGACCATCACCGCCCACGCTTTCAGCGCCTCGGCGCGCGCGGCCATCGAGAAGGCGGGCGGCAAGGCCGTCTACATCGGCGGCGAGCCGGAAGCCAAGCCGGAACCGGACAAGAAGGTCAAGCCGGCCAAGGCCGAAATGCAGGACGAATCAGACGAGGAACCCGAAGAGGAAGCAGCGGCCGCCGAGGAGCCCGAACCCGAGGCGGAGTAGCCGATGAACCTGCTCCAGGCCGTCTACAACGCGCTGCGGCTGCCGGAGCTCCGGAACAAGCTCCTGTTCACGGCCGGGATGCTGATCATCTTCCGGCTCTTCGCCAACATCGCGGTCCCGGGCGCCAACAGCGCCGCGCTGCAGACGCTGTTCAACAGCACCGCCCTGCTGGGCCTGCTCGACCTCTTCTCGGGCGGCGGACTTTCGCAGTTCAGCGTCGTCGCCATGGGCATGAACCCGTACATCAACGCCAGCATCATCATGCAGCTCATGACGGTGGTGTCCGAGCGCATCAAGGACATCTCCAAAGAGGGCGAGATGGGGCGCCGGCGCATCACACGCTACACGCGCATCCTCACCGTCGCGCTGGCGGCCGGCCAGGCGTACGGGCTCACGGTGCTGTTCCAGAACAGCACCCCCAACGTGCTGCCGACCAACCTGGAGTGGTTCACGCGCCTGGCCATCATCCTCACGCTGACCAGCGGCACCGTTATGCTGATGTGGTTCGGCGAGCTGATCACCGAGTACGGCATCGGCAACGGCATCTCGTTGGTGATCTTCGCCGGCATCATCGCGCGCGGGCCGCGCACGCTCATCAGCACCGTGCAGTCGCACACCACCGGCGCGGGCATCGGCGACTTCCTACCCTTCATCGCCTTCGCCGTGATCGCGCTGGCGGTAACGGCGTTCATCATCGAGGTGCAGCAGGCGGTCCGCAAGATTCCGATCCAGTCCGCGCAACGCGTTTCGGGCGGCACCCGCACGGTGCAGGGCCGCGCTTCCTACCTGCCGCTGCGCGTGAACCAGGCGGGCGTGATCCCGATCATCTTCGCGATCTCGATCATGTTCTTTCCGACCATCCTGGCCAACTATTTCGCGGCGGCGCCGGTCGACAGCATCTTCTACAAGTCGTCGACCTGGATCCGCACCAACTTCGTGCCCACCGGACCCAACATCACGATGGACATCGTCTATAACTCGCTGTACTTCCTGTTCGTGTTCGGGTTCACGTACTTCTACACGGCGGTCACGTTCGACGTGTACGACGTCGCCGACAACCTGAAGCGCTACTCCAGTTTCATCCCCGGCATCAGGCCGGGGCTCCAAACGGCGCGCTACCTGGGCGCGGTGCTCAATCGGGTGACCTTCGCGGGCGCTGTGTTCCTGGGGTTTATCACCGTCGTCTTACCCATCCTCACCTCGCGCATCACGGGCATCGGTTCGCAGCAGCTCTATCTGGGTGGCACGGCCATCCTGATCGTGGTCGGCGTCGCACTCGACACCATGAAGCAGCTGGAGACGCAGCTGATCATGCGCCAGTACCGCGGATTTATCCGATAACGGCGTGAACCTTCTACTCTTCGGCGCCCCCGGCAGCGGCAAGGGCACGCAGGCCGAGTTCTTGAAGGAGAAGTACGGCATCCCTCAGATCTCGACCGGCGAGATGTTCCGCGCCGAGGCGGCGCGGGGCACCGAGGAGGGCAAGCGGGTGGACGCCATCATGAAGTCGGGCGAGCTGGTGCCCGACGACCTCACGATCGCGATCGTGCGCGAGCGGCTCAAGCAGCCCGACACCAAGCCGGGAATGATCTTCGACGGCTTCCCGCGCACGCTGCCCCAGGCCGAAGCCCTCGACGAGGTGATGCGGGAGTCCGGCCGCCGCTTCGACCGCGCCCTCTACCTGGTGGCGCCGGAGGCGGAGCTGATCGCGCGGCTCGCGGGACGGTTGACCTGCCCCAAGGACGGCCGCACCTTCCACCCCAAGTTCAACCCACCGCCGGTGCCCGGGATCTGCCCCTTCGACGGCACGCCCCTGATCCAGCGCAAGGACGACACCGAGGAGACGGCCCGCACCCGTGTCCAGGTGTACCTTCGAGACACGATGCCGGTGATCGACTACTACTGCCGCCAGGACCTGGTCACGGAGATCGACGCCCTGCGCTCGATCGACGAGGTCCGCTCGGACATCGAGGCCGCCCTCGAGTGACGACTCGTCTCCGGGCCATCACCGGATCTTCAGCGCTCATGCGGGCCGGTTGCTGCGTCAGCTTGTGCGCTGCTCGGTCACGCAGCCTGGGCTGCGCTCCCTGCGCCGCTCCGCGCTTCCTTGCCCTCGACGCGCCTGACCGCCGAATCTCTCGGCGCCGGCCCGGAGCCGAGTCGTGATCAACCTCAAGACCCAGCATGAGCTGGACATCATGCGCCGGGCCGGCCTCGCGCTCAGCAAGGTCACGGATGAGCTGGTCGAGGCCTGCCGGCCCGGCGTCAAGACCGCCGAGATCGACCGTCTGGCCGACCGCCGCATCCGGGAGGCGGGCGGCCGTCCCGGCTTTCTCGGCTATAACGGCTTCCCCAAGTCGATCTGCATCTCGATCAACGACGAGGCCGTGCACGGCATCCCGGGGCCACGCAAGATCCAGGACGGCGACCTGGTCAGCCTCGACCTCGGCCTCGTGATCGACGGCTTCTGGGCCGACATGGGGGTCACGGTCCCGGTCGGCAACGTCAGCGCTGAGGGCATGCGCCTGCTCAAGGTCACTGAGGAGTCCTTCGGGAAGGCGGTTGAGCAGTGCGTCCCCGGAAACCGCCTGGGCGACGTCTCCAGCGCCGTCCAGCGCCACGTGGAGGCCGCCGGCTTCAGCGTGATCCGCCAGTTCGTGGGCCACGGCATCGGCCGGAACATGCACGAGGACCCCCAGGTCCCCAACTTCGGCCGCCCGGGCACCGGCCCCGAGCTGAAGCCGGGCATGACCCTGGCCATCGAGCCGATGGTCAACCTGGGCTCGCCGGACGTCTACATCAAGCCCGACGGCTGGACCGTCTGCACGGTCGACGGGCTGCCCTCCAGCTACCACGAGCACACGGTGGCGATCACCAAGGACGGCGCCGTGATCCTGACCGCCCCCGAGGCGGGGCTGCAGGCCGACCAAGCCTTAGCGGGTTGAGGTACAATCACAGTTCGTGCCCGAGCGCCCCGAGCTGGTTCGAGGCGTGGTTTTGGAGCCCCTCCCCAACGGTATCTTCCGTGTGGAGCTCCACAACGGGGCCAAGGTCCTCGCTCACGTCGCCGACCGCCTCGGCACCCACTTCACCCGGCTGCGGGCCGGGGACCGGGTGCAGGTAGAGCTGGCGGAGAACGACCACAGCCGGGGACGAATTCGAGAGATACAGAGATGAAAGTGAGACCGTCGGTGAAGAGGATCTGCCCCAACTGCAAGCTGATCAAGCGAGCGGGCGTCGTGCGGGTGCTGTGCTCGAATCCGAAACACAAGCAGAGGCAGGGCTAAATGGCGCGCATCGCCGGCGTTGACATACCTCGCGACAAGCGGATCGTGATCTCGCTCACCTACATCCACGGCATCGGCCGGACCACCTCCGAGAAGGTCTTGAAGATGGCCAACATCGACGAGAGCCGCCGGGTCAAGGACGTTCCGGACGACGAGATCGCGCGCCTGCGCCAGGTCATCGACCGGCTCTCCAGCACCAAGGAGATCCTGATCGAGGGCGACCTCCGGCGCGAGGTGGCCATGAACATCAAGCGCCTGATCGAGATCGGCACCTACCGCGGCATCCGCCACCGCCGTGGCCTGCCCGTCCGCGGCCAGCGCACACGCACCAACGCCCGCGCTCGCCGCGGGCCCAAGCGCACGGTCGGCGTGCGCCGGAAGAAGACGAAGTAAGGCGCTGACGAATGGCTAAGAAGAAGGCGGTTCGCACCCGGCGCCGCGAGCGCAAGAACGTCGTCACCGGACAGGCTCACATCCAGAGCACGTTCAACAACACCATCGTGTCCATCACCGACACCACGGGCAACGTGGTGGCGTGGGGCTCGGCCGGCGGCCAGGGCTTCAAGGGCAGCCGCAAGTCGACGCCGTTCGCGGCCCAGGTGACAGCCGAGGCCACCGCCCGCAAGGCGATGGAGCACGGCATGCGCCAGATCGAGGTCTTCGTCAAGGGACCGGGTTCCGGCCGCGAGGCCGCGATCCGCTCCCTGCAGGCGACCGGCCTCGAGGTGACGGCGATCACCGACGTCACGCCGATCCCGCACAACGGGTGCCGTCCACCCAAGCGGCGGAGGGTCTAAGGTGCTGCACCTCGCCCGTCCACTGGCGCTAAGCGGCCTAGGCGGCCGATCGGCGCCTGCGGCGCCTCGCCGGCGTCAGCTCCTGCGCGCGCTCGGTCACGCACCTCTGGGTGCGCTCCCTCGCGTGCTCGTCGCTTCCTTGGCGTCGCCCGCCGATGCCGCTGATCGCCAGCGGCCGTTCGAGGAGCATCACCTGATTGGCTAATTACCACGGCCCGGTGTGCCGGTTCTGCCGGCGCGAGGGCGCCAAGCTTTACCTGAAGGGCGAGCGCTGCTACACGCCCAAGTGCGCCATCGAGCGCCGCGCGGTGCCGCCCGGCATCCACGGGCAGGCGC
>DASUVY010000089.1:0-7713 GCA_036378695.1 Candidatus Dormiibacterota bacterium | reverse complement strand
AGCTGAACCGCTAGGGCTGTGGGGGCTAGTGCCCCCACAGCGCTCGTTCCGCGTGCTGGACCGTCTGCGGTCCGCTTTCCCCGGTGCGAATACGCACCGCCTGCTCGACGTCGATCACGAAGATCTTGCCGTCGCCCACCTCACCGTTCTCACCGGTCCGGGCGGCCGGGATCATGCGCTCGATCACGCGGTCGACGATCTCGGCCTTCATCACCGCCTCGACCTTTAGGCGCGGCCGCAGCGAGATGTTGACGGCCGTGCCCCGGTACTTCTCCGTGTACCCGCGCTGGGCGCCGCAGCCCTTGACCTCGGTGACGGTCACACCCGACACGCCGCACTCGTCGAGCACGTCCTGCACCGCCTGCAGGTGCTCGTGGCGGATGATCGCGATCACCATCTTCATGGCGCCACCTCCGCGGCGGTGACCCGCACCCGTTCCGGCTCGACCGGGTTCACGGTCGGGTGCTCAGCCGGCCGGTAGACGCCGCCCGGCACCGGCATGAAGGCCTCCGGGTAGCCCCACATGCCGTGCTCGCTGATGTCCAGGCCCTCCAGCTCCTCGCGGGCGCTGACGCGAAGGCCCACGGTGTGCTTGATGGCCCAGAAGATCCCGAAGCTGAGCACGAAGGTGGTGGTGCCGGCGACCGCGACGGCGATCGCCTGCGCGCCCAGCTGGTGGAAGGAGCCGGTGTAGACGAGGCCGCCCTCGCCGACGCCGTTGAACTTGGCCAGCGCGGGGACGGTGAAGAGGCCGCAGGAGAGCGTGCCCCAGATCCCGGCCAGGCCGTGGGCCGAGAGACAGCCGACCGGGTCGTCGAGGACCTTGTCGATGATCGGGATGGCGACCACCACGATGGTGCCGGCCACCGCGCCGATCACGATCGCGGCCCAGGGCTCGACGTAGCCGGAGGGCGCGGTGATGGCGACCAGGGCGGCGATCGCCCCGTTGCCGACCATGCCCACGTCCAGCGTCCGGGTCTGCAGGTAGACGACCAGCAGCGCCGCCACCGCGCCCGCCGCGGCGGCCATCTGGGTGGTGATCACGACGTCTGCGAAGTGCAGGTTGGTGGCGTTGAGCGTGGAACCCGGGTTGAACCCGAACCAGCCGAACCAGAGGATCAGCACGCCCAGCTGCGCCAGCGGCATGTTGTGGCCGGGGATCGCGTTGGGCTGGCCCTTCCGCTCGTACTTGCCGATGCGCGGACCCAGCAGCAGCAGGCCCGCGAAGCCGGCCACGGCGCCGGTCAGGTGGACCACCGTCGAGCCCGCGAAGTCCTGGGCGCCCAGCGTCGCCTGCAGGAAGCCGCCGCCGAAGAGCTGGTGGCTGATGAGCGGGTAGATCACGGCCGCGAAGGGGATCGCGAAGAGGATGTAGACGATGAACTTGGTGCGCTCCAGCATGGTGCCCCAGACGATCGCCAGGGAGACCGCGCAGAAGACGAACTGGAACATGAACTTGGCCGAGGCCGGCGCCGTGCTCCCGGCCATGGCGGGCAGGTTGAGCGAGGAGCCGGGGCTGAAGGTCGGGAAGAACCCGGTGCCGCCGATGATCGGGAAGAGCCAGGTCGCCGCCGCGCCGAAGGCCAGCGCGAAGCCGACGGCCCAGTAGGACATCGAGGCCACGCCGAAGTTGGTGATCACCTTGGCGACCACGGTGCCCACGTTCTTCATGCGGCTGAAGCCGACCTCGAGCATGGCGAAACCGGCCTGCATGAACATGACCAGGACGGCGGCCACCACCACCCAGACGGTGTCGGCCCCGACCGACGCCTGCTGGGCCACGACCGCGGGGTCGGTGTCGGCCAGGGCGGCTACCGGCGCCAGTGCGGCAGCGAGGGCAAGTGTCGACGCGAGCAGCAGCTTGGGATTCATGGGCTGACAAGCTAGGACGCCACGGGCGGGCCGCCCACGTGCGCTTGCACCGAATTCGGCGCTACGTCTTCGTCAGGAGCGCACGGTGCGAGGGGGGTTGCGCGCTATCTAGGATGCGGACACCGTCGCGAACAAGCGCATTCGTGCAACCCAGGAGGAGCCCATGGCAGTAGAAGTTTCTGGAAAGCCCCGGACCAGCCCCATCGAGGTGCTGTCCAAGGCCCGCCAGGCCGGCGTTCAGGTGGTCGACGTCAGGTTCGTGGACCTGCTCGGGACCTGGCAGCACTTCAGTGTGCCCCTGACCGAGCTGGAGGAGTCGACCTTCGACGAGGGCCTCGGCTTCGACGGGTCGAGCATCCGCGGCTTCCAGGCCATCAACGAGAGCGACATGCTGCTCATGCCGGACCCGGACTCCGCCACCATCGACCCCATCCTGCGGGTCCCGACCATGTTCCTGATCTGCAACGTGGTCGACCCCATCACCCGCGAGCCCTACTCACGCGACCCCCGGTTGATCGCCCAGAAGGCCGAGGCCTACCTGGAGAAGACGGGCATCGCCGACATCAGCTACTGGGGCCCCGAGGCGGAGTTCTACATCTTCAACTCGCTCCGCTTCGACCAGAACCAGTTCAGCGGCTACTACTACATCGACTCCGAGGAAGGCATCTGGAACTCGGGCTCCAACGGCACCGCCAACCTGGCCAACCGCCCTCGGTACAAGGAGGGCTACTTCCCGGTGCCGCCGGTCGACAAGCTCCAGGACCTGCGCTCGGAGATCATGCTCAAGCTGATCGAGGCGGGCGTGCCGGTCGAGGTGCAGCACCACGAGGTGGGCACCGCGGGCCAGGCCGAGATCGACATGCGCTTCGACTCGCTCACCAAGATGGGCGACAAGATGCTGGTCTACAAGTACGTGGTCAAGAACATCTGCGCGCAGAACGGCTACGTGGCCACGTTCATGCCCAAGCCGATCTTCCAGGACAACGGGTCCGGGATGCACGTGCACCAGTCGCTCTGGAAGGACGGCGCCAACCTGTTCGCTGACAAGCGCGGCTACGCCGGCCTCTCGGAGACCGCGCGCTGGTACATCGGCGGGCTCCTCAAGCACGCCCCGTCGCTGCTCGCCTTCTGCGCCCCGACCACCAACAGCTATCGCCGCCTGGTGCCCGGCTACGAGGCGCCGATCAACCTCGTCTACTCGAAGCGCAACCGCTCGGCCTGCGTGCGCATCCCGATGTACTCGGAGAACCCCAAGAGCAAGCGGATCGAGTTCCGCTCGCCCGACCCGGCGGCCAACCCCTACCTGGCCTTCTCGGCCCTCCTGATGGCGGGCCTGGACGGCATTCAGAACAAGATCGAGCCGCCGGAGCCGGTGGACAAGGACATCTACGAGCTGGAGGACGAGGAGAAGGCCAAGATCGCCAACGTGCCCGGCTCGCTGGCCGAGTCGCTGCTGGCGCTCAAGAACGACCACCGCTACCTGCTGAAGGGCGGGGTCTTCACCGAGGACGTGATCGAGACCTGGATCGACTACAAGTGGAAGCGCGAGGTCGACGCGGTCGCCCTGCGCCCGCACCCCTGGGAGTTCTACCTCTACAGCGACGCTTAGAACGCGCTGAATTTCTCATGAGCCCCGCTGCGTTATGCGGGGCTCATTTCCTTTCAGGCGCGCTAGATTTCCCGGCGCCCAAATGCCACGCCTCGACACCTACGGCCGCTGGATCTCAGACGACGGCGCCCTCTACTGGGACGGCCGCGCCTGGCAGCCCGTGACCGCGATCACCGGCTTCGCGACCTATTACCCGGCCGCGGCCACCGCCACCACGCCCGGCAGCGCGAAGGGCGGCGTCGCCCTGGGCCTGGGCATCGCCTCGCTCGTCTTCTGGCTGCTGCCGATCCTGGGCTTCCCGATCGCGATCAGCGCGGTGGTGGTGGGCGGCCTGGCGCAGAGCACGAGCGCCCGCAATCTGGGCCGCTGGGGCCTGATCCTGGGCTGCGTCGGCTTCGGCCTGTCGCTCATCAACGCCGCCGCCGGCGTGTACATCGCGCTGCACAAATAGGGCTTAAGGTGTGCGGCTCAGGGGATCTGGCGACAGATCTGCTGAGGTGCCCCAGATGCAAGGCGGCGCCGAGCATCGCAGCGAGCGCAGCGTGCGCTGCGTGAGCGAGAAGCGCAGAAGCCAACGCAGCAGATGGGGCGCATCAGCTGAGTCCGTAAGGATGGCCGGCACACAAGCCGGCCACTGTCACGAGATCTTGTGAGCCGGACAGCTTAAGGTCTGGGTATCCAGACCCGCGCCGCCGTCCTGCACGAGCCCGGCCGACCGCTCGAGATCGAGACCCTCGACCTGGAGGAGCCGCACGCCGGCGAAGTCTTGGTGCGGGTGGCCGCGGCCGGCGTCTGCCACTCCGACCTCCACTTCATGAAAGGCGACATACCCACGCCCCTGCCGGCCGTGCTCGGGCACGAGGGGGCCGCCGTCGTGGAGGCGGTCGGCCCAGGCGTGGACGCGCTCCACCCCGGCGACCACTGCATCCTGATCTTCTGGCCCAACTGCGGTCGCTGCGAGTACTGCCAGGTGGGCCGGCCCATGCTCTGCAACGGCCACAAGCGGGTTCCCGGCGCCATGCCCGACGGCACCACCCGCCTTTCGCTCGACGGCAAGCCCGTCTACCACATGACGGGAACCTCCTGCTTCGCCGAGCGCGCCGTGATCCACCAGGAGCAGCTGCTGAAGATCGACGAATCGGTGCCGCTGGACCGGGCGGCGCTGGTGGGCTGCTCGGTGACGACGGGCGTCGGGGCGGCCCTCAACACCGCCAAGGTCCGGGGCGGCAGCTCGGTGGCCGTGATCGGGTGCGGCGGCGTCGGGCTCAGCATCGTCCTGGGGGCCCGGCTGCAAGGCGCAGGCCGCATCGTGGCGATCGATCTCTTCCCCGAAAAGCTGGAGCTGGCCACCACGCTGGGCGCCACCGACGCGGTCGACGCGCACACCGACGACCTGGTCAAGAACGTGAAGCAGCTGACTGGGGGAGGCGTCGACTACGCCTTCGACGCCATCGGCCTGCCGGTAACCGTGCGCCAGGCGCTGGACCTGGTGCGGCCTGGCGGAACAGCGGTGGCGGTGGGCATCGGCCGCTACGGCGAGCCCACGCCGATCGATGCTCTCAGCCTGGTGCTCCAGGAGAAGGCGCTGCTGGGCTCCTTCTACGGGTCGGCTCGGCCGCGGGTCGACATGCCCCGGATCCTCGATCTCTACCGGCAGGGCAAGCTGCAGCTGGACGCGCTGCTCAGGCGCCACTACCCGCTGGAGCGGATCAACGAGGCGTACGCGGATCTGCAGGGTCCCGAGCCCGGACGGGGAGTCATCACCTTCAGCTAAGACTGGGGGCATGACCTCTCGCCTCTTAGCCCTCACGCCCGTGATCGTCCTGGCCTGCGCCTGCGGAAGCTCCGCCAATCCCGCCTCCACCCCACCACCGCCCGCCACCTCGGCGCCCGCTGCCGCGGGCAACGCCTGCACGCAGGGCGTCAAGCCGGGCACGCCCGGCGTGGTCACCTTCCAGTGCAGTGGCACGGCCAAGGTCAAGGTCTCGGGCTCGGTGAGCGGCGAGGTCGACGGCGGCACCTGCACCACTGCAGCGGGCCTCTTCGTCGTCAACGCCGGGGTCGTCGTCGACCACACCTATCCGGGCACCAAGCCCAACTTCCTCAGCGTCAACACCCCGCCCGAGGGCGGCGGCGGCCAGGACACCGCCGCCACTGTGGTCATGAACGGCAAGCTCTGGGGCGACTCCGGGCGGTTCGGCGGGACGGCGACCTTCTCCGCCGACCACAAGAGCCTGCAGTTCCAGGGCTCGGCCAGCAACGGCGACCAGGTCACGATCGACGTGACCTGCTGAGCCCGATGTCGATTTCTTGAAGCCCCGCTCGATGCCTGGCCAGGAGGAAACAAACATGCAAAGCACGATTCCCTGCCTCGTTTACAAGCAAGGCGCCGAGGAGGCTGTCCAGCACTACGTGTCGCTGATCCCGAACTCGCGGATCACGAGCACGGTGAGGAACCCGGGCTTCACGCACCTCAGCTTCGAGCTCGACGGGCGGCCCTACACCGCCTTCGACGGCGGCGAGACCTTCGCCTTCGCGGAGGGCTTCTCACTCTGCGTCAGCTGCGACACCCAGGAGGAGATCGACCGCCTTTGGGAGGCGCTCACCGCGGACGGCGGCGAGCCCGGCCGCTGCGGCTGGCTGAAGGACCGCTGGGGTCTGTCCTGGCAGATCATCCCGGCCGAGCTCGGCACGCTGCTGGGCGACTCCGACGGCGGCAACGCCGGGGCCGCCACCGAGGCCATGTTCAAGATGAGCAAGCTCGACCTCGCCGAGCTGCGCCGGGCTTACGAGTCGGCGGCGACGCCGGCCTAACCGAGCATCGCCCTGGCCCGGAGCGCGATCGCGATGGCGACTCGCGTCTCCGGGTCGTCCAGCGAGAGCCCGCTCAGGGCCTGGATGCGCTCGACCCGGTAGGACATCGAGTTGATGTGGATGCCCAGGGCCCGGGCCGCGGCACGGCGCACCCAGCGGGCCGCGACCAGCGCTTCCAGCGTGGGCAGGAGCGGCGTCTCCCGCGACTCCGAGTACCGCAGCAGCGAGCCCAGCACCTCCTCCACGAAGCCCCGCAGCACCTCGGGGCTCTGCACCTCCAGCAGCAGCCGGAAGGCGCCCAGCGAGCGGTATGTGGTTACGCGTGAGCGCCCTCCCACGCGCCGGGAGAGGCGCAATGCCTGCCGTGCCTCCAGGTGGGAGCGCGCCAGCTCGGCCACCGATCCGGCCAGGTTGCCGACGCCCGCCGATACCGAGCCCGGCTTGAGCACCGCGGCCGCGGCCTGCTGGGCCAGACCGGCCAGCCGCTCCACCGCCGGCAGGTCGGCGGCGGCCTCGGCGGGGGCCAGGATCACGGCCGAGTTGGCGCGGACCAGGATCAACGAGCCCGGCGCCCGCCGCCGCATCAGGTCGCCGAGCGCGACGTCCAGCCGGTCCTGGCGGCCGCGGGCCGCGATCTCGGACTCCGACTCCTCGTCGTCGGGCTCCAGCACGATCACCCAGCCGTGCCCGGGCAGCCGGTGGCCCAGCCGCTCGGCCTGGTGGGCCAGGCGCTCGGCCTCCCCCTCCTCGAGGCCACCCGTCAGCAGCTGCTCCACCAGGTCGCCGCGCAGCCGCCGCTCGACCTCGGCGGTGGCCCGCTCCTTGGACATCTCCAGGGCCAGGACCGTGGAACCGTGCTCCAGCGCCCGCCGGCGCCCGTCCGCGTCGACGGAGTCCGGTGGCACGCCCACGGCGAGCACGCCCAGCAGCTCGGTCCCCGCCCGCACCGGGACCAGGTCGAAAGGCCGCGCCGGCCGGCCCGCGTGCACGCGCACCTCCCGGGCCCCGGCCGCGAACCCGGGCGGCACCGCCACCCGAGGCGGGAGGCCCTCGGAGTCGCCGGCGCCCCGCACCCGGAAGCCGTCAGCTGAGTAGAGGGCGGCCCGGCCGCCGGCGAGGGCGCCCACCGCCTGCAGGATGGCGGCGATGCCCGCACCCTCCAGGGAGAGCTTGGTGAAGCGCTCGTGGATGTCGTGGGAGAGCTTGATCTCGGCCAGCTGGACCTCCAGCCGGCGCTGCATCTCGGCGCGTTCCAGGATGCCGGCCACCTGGCCGGCGATGGCGCCCAGGAAGTCGATGTCGGCGTCCGCGAAGTGCCGGTACTCCACCGACTGCACGTTGACCACGCCCACCAGCCGCGGGCCCGACTCGATGGGCACCGAGAGCATGGAGTGGAAGCGCTCCTCGTCCAGCCCCGG